>NZ_GL830879.1:105-47835 GCF_000188175.1 Phascolarctobacterium succinatutens YIT 12067
CGTCCCCTAATTTGGGGTTATCTCTGAAATGAAAAACGAGGATTGATTTTTGTGTAAACTTGCAGGGTTTCCGTCCCCTAATTTGGGGTTATCTCTGAAATCCTGTCCCTGCAAGTCCGCCTATCATAAGGTCTGCGCCCGCCATTTGCGGCGCAGGCCTTACCAACAGACCACTTGCCCTAAAAACAACCTGCCTCACACCCTCCAAATCCACTCTGCAAGCGGTGCGGCGCAGTTTCACTCAAAATCTTTCATTCAATGATGTTTTAACTGCCCCCATTCCCAAGGCAGTCTTAATTCCTATACCGCTATAATTAGCATATTCACCCAACATAGCGATAATCCTGTTGCACATCACATTATTTTTCATGCCTAACACATATAAGCCTCTAAATGCCGGTATACGTGCGCCATCTACACTAAAGGAGTGCAAGCTAAGTTTATAATCAGCAACGTATGTTTCCTGCGCCAAGTCTTGTGCTAATCCAAGCGCATCCAGTCTTTCCTTATCAGCAAAGCTGTTCCAACGCTTTATAAGACTGCCAAGCAGAAATTGCGGTTGAGGGAAAATTACATATTGCCCTTCGCTCTTAAAACTGCAGGATGTCAAAAAGCTGCAGCTTAAATATTTTCCTGCTAACGGCTGTGCAAAGCATTTTTCTGCAATTTCAGCATAGCTGGTTTCCTTCAGATATTCCTTGCTCACAAGCTGTACTTCCATCTGTTTTTTCTTCAGATAAACAGTCGCCGGTAGCGAAAATGCTGCTCCCAATAACTCATCATCTGCTTGCTTATTCAGCGCCGTCAAGCGCCAGTAAACACCGGCACGTTCCTTATCAAAATAAAGATACTGGCTATACGGGCGCAAGCTCTGTTGATGCAAAAGCTCTGCATATGTGCTGTCAATATGCTCCATCAGCACGCCGTGCAGCAATGAGCAGGCAGACTGCGTAAGCTTTGCGCCTGTCGGAACAGCTATCCTTATTTCCAATGAACGAATCATACTTTGCGCACCTCTGCAACTCCCATCAGCATCAGCTTGCCATTATAATTTGTACATTTAAGAGTACGCGGTGCAATAACTTTATCGCGCAGTAAATGCTTGTGAGTTTTAAAACTTTTGTCCAACAATACCTTGATAGTATTTTTTGCAGTATCTTTATCCGGAGCCAACATAGCTAAAAGAGTTTTACTCAAAAAGCCTGTATTACCGCCAAGAAACATATTGCCGGCTGCTACACCTTGAAATGCTTCCTGATACTCTTTTTCAAACGCCTGTTGCAGCAAATCTGTCACCGCCGCAAAAAAGCTGTGCGTTGCCTTCAACAAATCGTCAACGGTGTTAATGCCAATGGTACTCATAACAGCCTTTTCAATCTTTACATCAAAGAACAGCTCTGCTTTTGGAAGCATGCATTCCCTAAAAATCGGAAGTTTTTTAGGAGAAGCCTTGCCAAATTTATCAAATCCGCCATCAACTTTTTGTAAAATAGCTGTCTGCATATTCCGGCTAGCATAGGTATCACTAACCTGTAAGCCACGCATTGCGCTGCAGACCGCATTATTACTACGAATATTGCCATCCACCAAACGTAAAGTATGCAAGAATTCATTTTCCAAATCACTGATCAGTTTATTGAAATCTCTATAAGGTTTAAAATAATTGCTGCTAATTTTTTCCTGAATCTGCCGCCAATATTTAACCTTAATATCCTGTCTTTTCTGCAAAAGACTATACAAAATCGCTGTTCTGAACACGCCTTTTATGCTGCTTCCCGGAACATATAGGCTTCCCTCAGGCTGCTGAATATGTCTGTTAATATCATTGAGTGTTTTCTTTTTTTCGTTATCCATCAGATTAACTGTTGCCTGTGCTTCTGAAGTTATAACAGTACGAACATCATCTATATCATATCCCTGCATCTGAAGCCATTCCAACAAGCTCTGTTTATCCCTGAAGTTTGCAAGATAGCTTTCATATTTTTCCAACAGCATATGCTTATAAATAAACATATGCCATTGATGCAGATTTAAGAAAAACACCTTCTGCCTTCTGCTATCATACAAATAATCCTTAGCTCCCAACACTATACCGTCAGAAATATTTATAGGTGTAACTACCTTCAGGCACATTTTTGCTGTTTCAAATTGTTTGCTATTCATTTTTTAACCCCACAAACATTCCTATTCCATCACGGTAAACATCATGTGCTAAACCGTCCACAGTCTGCTGCAGCATTTGTCCGCATAATCTTTCAGGAAAGCATGAGCCTTCCTGCAGCATGTAAATACTATTACGCTTAATATTATCTTTCGCCGCAGATGAGGTAATAAAACCCCCACGCTTAATCAGCTTATAGCGTCCCTGCTTAACCACTGCCAATTCATCAGCCTTGGGACAAACAGGAGCAAGACACATTTGGTACTTACTTTTTTCGTTATACAGCATCAGTGCGATGGCAGTATCATCGTCATAGACACCACCATCATCAAACAGCTCCAATTCATCATCAGCCAGTTCGAATTTACCATAGCCACTGCTACGCTTGCCACCTATGCCACTATAGCCAAGACTAAGCAACAACTCCTTGATCAAAGTAAACTCTTCTTCATGCTCAACACCCAGTATGAAATACAAGCCGGAGTGCTCACTGAATACGTAACTGCCCACATAATATGGAAGCGGTTTTTCCTCACGCAACGCAACTCTTCCGGCAACAAGCGGCGCTGCAAACTCAGGCACAGCAAATTGTCTATCACTGCTACCGGACTCCAGCAAACTATTAATCTGCGAAGCACGTATATATGTTGATTTTTTTTGCTTTTTCAGCTTAGTAGCTAATTGTTTGATTTCCTCAAAGCTTTTTGCGGACTGTTGCTCGTCTTGCTCTAGCTTTAGCAACGGTTTGGGTAAGTAAAAATATAAATCATCATCAACAGTACGACAATAGGGAAATAAGCTGGAAAAAACTATCTTCCCTTCTGCTGTTTTTTTCACTAACGTTTCTACTGCATCACTCCCTTTATTTGCAGCTTCATTACACAAGGCTGCAAATAATGTATCCGCACTGCATTGAAGCGAAAACTTATCCAAACTGCCACCATTGGCAGTGTCACCAAAATGTACCGGTGTCAAAAATTTTAAGGTAAAAATATAATACATCATCATGCATCAATCCTTAAACAAATCCTCATAGGCTGCTAAATCTATATCCAGCTTACCAATAACCCGCAGCTTAATATCATGTAATCTTACCCTGCCATATCCGCGAGAACCATGTCCGCCAAGATAATCGTTAGCCAACAGTTCAAAACCTTCAGCCAAGGTTTCTAAATCTTCTTGTACATCCTGCAGATTTTCAACGTTATACACCAGCTTAAAGTCAAACTCCGCTCCTGCCGGTACACGTTCAATCTGACGTGGATTAGCTACACCACTGGCTCTGTTAATAGTATTTTCGAATTTAACCTCACCAATGTAAGTGTCTGTTTCTATCGCATTGAAATTGTTTTTAGTATCCTCCGTTACAAACAAGTCAAAAAACTGCAGACGAGCCGGCATAGCATAATTTTTGCCGCTGGCACCAAACAAGCGTGCTACAATTTCATTATCATCAGCAACCTTATTTAAAACATAACCATCACAATTTATCTTTGCCAGCAAAGTTCTAATCTTGCCTTTTAAAGAGCTGCCAGGAATAATTGGCGCATGACTAAACGGATCACGGATAAAGGGGCTGTCTACTGCACCAATCGGAGCAAAGTCACTGCTTCCGCCAATATGCATACCTGTCAGTACCTGTAAAATACCTGATAGAACTATTTTTCCCTGCAATGGCTGTTGTTGTCTTTTCTGTTCTTCCATCATTAATCCCTGCCTCCTAAAAACTTATGATATGCAACGAGTGCTTCTACATATTTAGTGAATTTCACAAATCTAGCTAAACTATCACCAATACCATCGATAATAATATTCAGCTTTGAAACTGTCATAAATTGTTTTACAGCGGCTGTTCTTCCGGCCTGATAGAGCAAATTAACCTTTAAAAATTTAATTTCAGCAGTCAATTCTTTAGATAAAGCTTCAGCACCTTTGTTTTTTGCCTTATAAAGGTCAACTTTATTGCGCACAACATTTACTGCTGTCAAAAACTTTCTGATTTGCGAGGTGGTAACATCAATTTTAATATTATCGTATCTATCTTTATATTGCAGCCCTTTAATTGCTTTTTCTGCCTCAGTTACAACATCAAAATTATCAAAATCAAATTGTTGTCCTTTTTTCTGCATATTAGGTCTGCTATTCTGCGCATACCCGGCTTTGACAAGTTGTTCCCGCATATTATTAACCATCATGCATCCTCCTTCGTATCACGAATATAATAAATAATTAAGTCTAGAGCTGTCCGTAACTGTTTTCTGGCATCAGCATCTTTAAACCATTTATACATCTGCTGACTGAATTCATTGTAGCACTGCTGCAACTGTACCGAGGCTTTTTCCGGTTGCATACGTCCAAGCGTATAGGCAAATCTTGCCAGATTCATGTTGTCATCCTTTTCTTCCAGTAAATTCAGCAGTCTATAAAGCATAGCTTTGCCAGTCTTCAATTTATTGTTGTCTACAGTATCTATATTCAGGTGCTGTAACAGAAATTGCAGCTTTTCCTTACAAACCTTGTCGGTAAACGTTGTCCAATCATAGATATGTTCACAGCATAAACAGCTTCCCGCATTTTTCTGTTCCGTTTCAAAGCCAAATAAAGCAATGCTGTTTTTCATTTTGTTGCTGCTCTTAGCTGCACTCTCCAACATACCGGTAATTTCAGCCATCTTGCTTATCGGATATCCATGACTGAACATTGCCAAGCCTGCTGAAAAACTCAATTTGCCATTAGTAAACCTTGTAAAAGCTCGTCTTATATCTACAGCAAGCTCTATAAGCTCATCCCATGCTCCCACAATGAACATATCATCACCGCCGGAATATACAACATGAACTTTTCTCTGCACCGGCTTTTGTAAACCATATAAGCTGAATTGCTGCTGATTAATGTTGTCAAAGCCATTCAGCTCACCTCTGCAAAGCTTACTTACTGCCAATTTAAAGAACATACCTAAATCTCTGGATAAATCAGCATATCTTGACAATGTAGCATATTTTTCCGGTTCTTCTTTACCATAACGGATAAAGCCACCGATAAAAGCGGCACCTAAATTATCTACATCCGCACGTAAAACGCCTAAACGCTTAATACCATGCCCACCATCGCAACATTGTTCAGCTAAATCTTCAAACTCCATAACAGCACCTTTATCATTAGTACTGTAATAATCAGCTAACCATAAGCGAGTCCCGATATTTCTACCTGTCAAAGCTTTATTTTTACTGTAAATACGTACCAGGCTACTGCTGTTTTCTTCCAGCTCCTTTTCATCCATGACAGCTAAAAACAGCGGTTTATTGTAACCAAATAAATCCAGTTCTTCACCAACAGCTTTGCTTAAAACAGCAAAATGTCTATTAGCTTTAAAAAGCTTTTCTCCCAACTGAAATAGCCCTTTGCAAGTCGGACAAATATCACCTGCATCACCATTCGCAATTAATTTTTTACTGGACATATGGCAAACAGCGCATTCTCTGCTGCCATCAAGATTTTTATTATAACTGCTATCACTATCAAAGAGCTTTGCCAAATTTTGAATATCATAGCGACATAGCTTATCTTGATTTAATTTTTTACTTACAGCAGCAAATACATTACGTTGCATGCCTGAATTCTGTAAGTCAGAAGCACTGCAGGGAGCAAAACCCATAGCCATATACAGCTTTGTACCAAATTTTTCCAATAACCATTCATTGCAAGCATTCTGTATTTTCTTCAAATTGTCTTTTGTAGTATCCGTATTAGCAGCTAAAAGATAGAAATGCCCACCGCCTGTATATAACAGATTAGCTCTGCTCAAGCCAAGCTGCTGTAAAATCTCATCAATATAATTCTCCATAAAAATTTCTAAATAGAAAGAGCGACCTCTTAGAGATTTTAAAGCACCCTTACTTGGTACAGTATAAATAAAATCTTGTATTCCAGAAAAATCTCCTGATACAAGTAAAAACGCATCCTGTTTTCTAAATTCACTATTACCGGATTGATCATAGCAGTATTTTTTATAATCTTTAATCTTATTTTCTGAAAAATATTCATACATACAAGAGGCAAGCGCTGCTGTTACCTTAGAATGAATATATAGCGAAATATCACAAACTTCATTTTTATTCGTACTGGATGGTATGTAACTCATAACATCCTCCAAAATGCGCAAAAGTTCGCCATTACTCATATCAAGTACACCGGCACGTTGAAAATTACTTTCCAATACATTTACAAGCTCTTCATACTTGTCATCTGAAGCATAGCACATTTCCGTTGTCGGATAATTAAATTTATCAGAAGGATTCAGCCCACGTAAATAATATTTGCTAACCGGATTACTGGTTTGTTCTCCAAAAATATTAAACACACTTTGCAAGCAAGACTGTGCATCAAAGCCACGGTCAACACCCTCATCTTCACGCTCGCGTCTGTCGGCTGCAGCAGCAATATTATCAGCCTCATATACAATATAGCTAAAATCATCAGCTAAAAGTTTTGCTGTTTTCAAAGCTTTAGCATGGTGTAACCGCAAACAACGTGAAACCTGCTCTGCTTCCAGAGAATTATCCATATACTTTTTTAAAAAATTTGCTCCGGCATTAGAGTGATTCCCCAAACTATGGTCAGCACGCAAACACATCTTTCCTATGTCATGCAACAAGGCAGCCTTAATTAATACATCTATTTCCGCCACTCAAAATCCCCCTTTCGGAAAATCAACTTTATATAACAAACGTAAGAAAAAACTATTTATATAATTCTACAATATTTTTTAAAATCCTTCTAGGAAATTTTGGTGCGCATTCTCTTCATAACGAAAATTTAATACTTTCAGGTGTTTCTTCTATATCTATTAATCTTAGCTCCGACATTTCTCAATCACTCTTCTAATTTGTTTTATCATCCTCACCAATATCCGCATACACTTCTCTTTATATAAAACTCTGCATTTGCTATAACTTTAGTTTTTAAAGTTATTCTTTTATACATTGTTGCATTTGCAGTTGACAAGAAGAATTTTCGCTTTGTAAAATAAATTAAGAGGAGTATTTTTATTTTTATTGCTTTGACGGAGGTGAAGCCATGTTACGAAAATTATCAGCCGTTTTTTTACTCATACTGACCTCACTTGGATTTATAGCAGGCAATGTCAACGCCGCTAATGAGCAAGCAAAGCAAGAGGTTGTTTTCGCCGACGCCGGCTGGGACAGTGTCAAATTTCACAACGCCGTTGCTGGTTTCATCGGCACTCACGCCTATAACATCACGCCTAAGATTATCAGTGGCTCTACACCTATCATCCAGACGGCGCTGCTCCGTGGCGACGTAGATGTGCATATGGAGCTGTGGACCGATAACGTGCCTACCTTTAAAGCTGATATGAAAACCGGCAAGCTGCTCAATCTGGGCATCAACTTTGATGATGATAAGCAGGGCCTTTATGTTCCCCGCTATCTTATTGAGGGTGACGCCAAGCGCGGCATCAAGGCACTCGCTCCGGATTTGAGAACCGTCAAAGACCTGGCACGCTATGCACATCTTTTCACGGATCCTGAAGATCCCTCCAAGGGCCGTCTTTACGGCGCTATCCCCGGCTGGAGCATTGATAAAATACTTTATTTAAAATATGAAGCTTACGGCTTAAACAAAAATTACGTCTACTTCCGTTCCGGCAGCGAGCCGGCGCTGAACAGCGCCTTCCTCGCCGCCTACACTAAGGGCGAACCGATTGTAGGCTACAACTACGAGCCGACATGGCTCACCGGCAAGCTGGACCTCGTTCTGCTGCAGGACGAGCCCTACAACGAAGTCGGCTTTCAGCGCGGCCTGACGGAAGCACGCTCCGTTCCCGTCTGCATCGTTGCCAACAAACAGCTGCAAAGCAAAGCACCGGAGTTTGTTGCCTTCCTGCAAAAATATCACACAACCAGCGCACTCACCGCGGAAGCGTTGGCGCACATTGCAGATACCAAATGCACCTATGACGAGGCTGCCATCTGGTTCATGCAGCGCCACCCCGAGCTGCTTGCACAGTGGCTGCCTGAGGATAAGCTGCAAAGCATCAACAAAGCACTCAAAGGAGATAATGCTGCTGCAGCCAACTGGCTTCTTAGCTTTCCCGAAGAAGTTCAGGTGGACTGGACTAAGCCCATCGACAATTTCGTCAACTACATCAACACCACCTACGCCAGCTTCTTCAATAAGGTGAAGGATATTCTTACCTGGTGTATTCTTTCTATCGAACGATTGCTGAACTTTATTCCCTGGTGGCTGACTATCATCGCTATTGCTGCCTTGGGCAAGGTGCTTACCGGCAAGCTGTCGCGCGGTATTATCTATGGGATAGGACTGTTCGCCATCGGTGCCTTCGGCTACTGGAGCATGATGAACGAAACACTGGCAGTAGTTATTTCCTCGGTTATCATCTCGCTGCTTTTAGGCCTGCCCATCGGCATTCTTGTGTCCACCAGCAGGCTGGCAAACAGCCTGCTGCGTCCTCTGCTTGACGCTATGCAGACTATGCCCACCTTTGTCTATATGATTCCCGCGGTTATGCTGCTCGGTCCCGGCAAGGTGCCTGCTGTTCTTGCTACGGTAGTTTATGCCATTGTGCCTGTAATCCGCTTAACCAGCCACGGTATTCAGCAGGTTGACCCCAACGTTGTCGAAGCCTCCGCTGCCTTCGGCGCTTCGCGTTGGCAAACACTGTTCAAGGTGCAGATTCCGCAGGCCATGCCCACGATTATGACAGGCATCAACCAAACTATGATGATGGCTGTAGCGATGGTTGTAACCTGCGCGATGATTGGTGCCAACGGCCTCGGCATGGAGGTGCTGATTGCCATCAACCGTACCGAATCCGGTCGTGGACTCATCGCCGGTATTTCTATCGTTATTATCGCGATTATCATTGACCGCCTGACGCAAAGTCTGGCTGACAAGAAAAAGGAGGGAAAATAAATGACTGTACCCGTATTACAAGTAAAAAACCTGTACAAGCTGTTTATTCCTCTGGAGCATTCGCAAAACGAGAAAAAAGCTATGGCCATGCTGGAGCAAGGCGCATCCCGCACCGAGGTGCAGGAAGCCACCGGCATCACCGCAGGTCTGATTGATATAAATTTTACGGTCAACAAAGGCGAAGTATTTGTCCTCATCGGTCTTTCCGGCAGCGGCAAATCCACGCTTATCCGTTGCCTGAATATGCTTAACCCACCAACCTCTGGCACAGTTTACCTTGAGGGCGATAACATTACCGATTTCAGCAGCAAACAGCTGCAGGAGCTGCGCCGCACTAAGGTTGCCATGGTGTTCCAGAACTTCGGACTTATCAGCAACCGTAATGTTTTGGAAAACACCTATTATGGTTTGGAAATACGCGGCGTACCGCTGAAGGAACGTACCGAAAAGGCTATGCAGATGCTGGAAATGGTTGCCCTGCAAGGCTGGGAAAAAACTCGCATCAGTGCGCTTTCCGGCGGTATGAAGCAACGCGTCGGCATCGCCCGCGCACTTGCCAACGATCCCGATATCCTGCTGATGGACGAAGCATTTTCCGCGCTCGACCCCTTGGTACGCAACGATTTACAGTTCGAGCTGTTGCGTATTCAGGAAAAAACAGGTAAGACCATTGTTTTTATCACGCATGATATCAACGAAGCCTTCCGTCTGGGAACACACGTCGGCATTTTGCGCGACGGCCGCATGGTGCAAATCGGTACGCCGGAGGAAATGATTACCAATCCCGCAGATGACTATGTGCGCAGCTTTATCAATAATGCCGATTCCAGTAAGATCTTCACTGTACGTAACGTAATGAGTACGCAGACATGTATCGTGCGCAATATCGACGGTGCTGCCGTTGCTCTGCGCAATATGAAAAACAGCGGCGTGTCCAGTGCTTACGTAGTTGACGAACATCTGCGCTTTATCGGTATCATTACCTTGGATAGCGCTATGCAGGTGCTTTCCGGCTATACAACCTTTGATAAAAGCATTCTGCGCAATGTGCCTGTGATAGATAATCTTGATACACCCGTGGCAGATATTATGCCGCTTTCGGCAAGCACGCCCTTCCCTCTGCCTGTAATTGACGATAATAAACTGTTTTGCGGTATTGTCACCAAAGCTTCCGTGATATCCTCCTTTGTCACCAACTGAACTCTCATCCTCCCGCAAACAGCAAAAAAGCTGATGCTCCGGCAGTTCCCTGCCTTAGCATCAGCTTTTTATTTGCATTTATTATTCAACATGTACAACGTTAGTTGCCTGTTCGCCACGGTCGCCCTGGATAACGTCAAATTCTACGTTCCAGCCTTCTTCCAAGGTTTTAAAGCCTTCGCTTTTAATACCGGAGAAGTGAACGAACAAATCCTTGCCGCCTTCTCTTTGGATAAAACCATAGCCCTTTTCTGCATTAAACCATTTAACTTTGCCTGTCATCTGTAGGCCTCCCTAATTACTATTTGAGCCTCTAAAACTCACTTAGCTTATTATAGCCTATATGTACAGGAAAAGCAAATATTTGTCTGAATCTTTATAATTTTATTCTGCAATGCGAGCTTGCCATGTCTGCAGCAAAGCGAGCTTCTGCTCCCGGCGCAGCTTTTTTATGGCACACTCGCGCCGCAAAGCAGCTTCCTTATCCGGCAGCTCTTCGCTGTAGACCAGCTCCAAAGGACCGCGTCCACGCGTATATTTGGCGCCGCGTCCGCTGTTATGCATTGCCAGACGGTGCTCCAGATCATTAGTCCAGCCTGTATATAAGCTGCCGTCCTTGCAGCGCAGCATATATACAAACGCCGCCATTTATTTTACAACCTCTACCTTTTCCATGGTCACAGCTTCGCGCGGACGGTCACGGAAATCAGTCGGTACTACGCCGATCAGGCGAACAACATCCATGCCTTCAACAACTTTGCCGAAAATTGCATGGTGGCCGTTCAGCCAGGGAGTCGGTGCCAGAGTGATGAAGAACTGGCTGCCGCCGGTGTTCGGGCCTGCATTAGCCATGGACAGAATGCCCTCGTCATCATGCTTCAGTCCTTCACCGAATTCGTCTTTAATCTTGTAGCCGGGGCCGCCCATACCGGTACCGGTCGGGTCGCCGCCCTGAATCATAAAGCCGTCGATTACACGGTGGAAAATAATACCGTCGTAGAAGCCTTTTTCTACCAGCTCAATAAAGTTTTTAGTAGTCAGCGGAGCCTTGTCCTCAAACATTTCGGCAACGAAAACACCTTTATTAGTCGTAAATTTAATTTTTCTGTTTTCACTCATTGATATTTACCTCCAGAATAGCTTTAAAATACTTCATGCTTCAGCAGCGCAACAAACAGATAGATACCGCAGCCTGCCGCAGCACCTACAGCCGGCATTAAAGACGGTACGATAGCATTGCCATGCAAAAAGGTCAGACTGAACAGCATCATGCAGAAATAACCCTGCATGGTCTGCAGACGCTTCGGCAACAGACGCTTGCCGTTTTTATCACCCTTGGACTTCACGTAGTCTGCCACGCGGATTTCCGGCAGAAAAAGAATGAAGGCCAGTGCCATGATAATAATATTGCTCATGGACAGCTCATTGGCAACAATATCATACTTCGCAAAAAGCAAGCAAGCCAGAGAAATACCTGCCAGATAAAGACTACGGAAATAGCCTGCCTGAATCTGGCTTTCCAGAATATAGGCAGCACCGGTCAGCAGCGGGAATACCCACAAGCCTTGCAGGCCAAGCCAGGCAGCACTGCCAATCATAATAACGTTATCAATCAGACGATGTCTGTCACCGGAGCTGCGGTTCAGCATACGCAGGATAAAGAGCAGCCACAGCATTACCAGGATATTGCCTTCACCCATAAAATAGGTTGCTACCAACGTCAGACCGCCGCCGATGAAACCGCCGAGCTGACGGTCAGGGTCAAGCTCCAAAGCCAGCATATAGCTGAAGAGGAAGGATAAAGCATAGCCCAAAGCACTTACAACAGCAGCGCCTGAATCCATACCGGTAGAGCATTTCCACAGCGTTACCACAACGGAAATAGCAACAGCGCACATCATAGCAATACGCACCGGCTTTTTGTCAAAGTCAATTGGGCGTCCCAGACCAAGATACTCGCTTATGCCCGTAGGATCGTAAGCGGCAGGCTGATCACCTGCATATTTATTACTTTTTTTCGACATATCATCACACCTTATCTGTAAGATTTTAACTATTTTATTATACCACAAGTGCAGTGTCTAGTCATTATGTAAAACAGATAAAGGTCGGCAGAAAGTCAGAATATAGCAAAAAAGTTTCCCCGACGCACATTCAGTACGCGGGGAAAGCTTTCAGCTCATTATGAAATTTTTATCAGAAATTTTCTGCCAGCTCCGCCAGTGTCAAAGCAAAGGCTGTCGTTCTGGGAACTGCGGTGTTCAAATCTACAGATTCATGGTCGGTATGCTCATCATAGTTTTCTACGCCCAAAGCATCCAGCGTCGGTACGAACTTCGCTGTGCGGTTACCGTCGGTAAGGCCGCCTGCTACCCATTCGTTTACCTCAGCGCCGTATTCCTCTTTGACGATGCGCTTATATACATCAACCATCTTCTGCGCCTGTGCGGTTTTCTGCATCGGTCCGGTAACAATGCCGCCGGTAATTTTAATGCTGGTACCGGGGATAACAACCTTATCTGCCAGTGCCTTAACCTCAGCATCAATGCGCTGTTGTTCTTCAATCGTAAAGCAACGGATATTTACCTCGCAGAAGGCATCACCCGGAATAACGCTGATTTTATCATTAGTAGAACCGATTACACCAACATTTACGGTATTCTGCGGAATGAACTGGCCTGCATCCACAATGCCGCGCGCCTTCAGCGCTGCTGCCGTATAATCCTCCGGATTTCCCGGCATGGGGCTGGCAAGCTTCTGCAGCTCGGTAATCGTGTATGCCAGCTGGTGAATAGCGTTAGCGCAGGATTGAGATGCGTTGCCGTGGTGTCCGCCCTTACCGGTAACCTCAACGCGATATTTGGCATTGCCCTTACGCTGGGTAACAATGCCCCAGTTCGGACGGGCAACGTCCATAATAATCGCAAAGTCGGACTGCTGTGACAGCTCTGCCACGATATCCTCGGCAGTCTTGCTGCCACCCTCCTCTTCACCGTTAGTGTAATAAATAATTTCCTTGAAATTATCAAAGCCTGCAGCCTTCAAGGCTTCCAAGCCATATATAACCTCTACAACAGTAGCCTTGTCATCGCCTACGCCCGGTCCCCAGGCAAAGTTATTTTCGTCAACATGGAACGGACGACGTGCAGCTTCACCCTTTTTAAATACTGTATCAACATGGGCAACAAGCAGAATCGTGTATTTGCCTGTTCCCTTTAAGCGGGAAATCAGGTGGCAGGCTCTGTCATTATATCTGAACTCCGTGGTAGCACCGATAGCTGTCATTTTTTCAGCAACAAATTTATTTGCTGCCTCTGTGCCTTCTCTGTCACCATTACCGGAGTCAATATTTGTCAAGGCTTCCAAATCCTTCACATAATCCTCATAATGCTCGGCAATATACTTTTTTACGGCTTCTCTCATTTTATTACCCCTTTCGTATTTGGAATCATATTTATATTTATTCGTTAGAACGGTTAAAAAATCCTGCCACAGGAGATTTTTTTAAGTTGATAAAGTGAAAAGCAACAGCCATTGCTGACTGCTGCTTAACAAAATACTATATATTATATTAGTGAGTGCCGTCTACGATGGTAATGCCTGCTTCCTGCAGTTCATCGATAATCGCTTTAATCTTGGGACAGAGATGCTTTTCACCATTAGCATCCTTTTTGTGCGTGCAGTGGCTGATATGCAAAGCATCCAGTTCCAACGCCTTCATACGCTCTATCTTCTTGCGGATGCCTTCCTGGTTTTCCAGCATGGAATCACCACAACCATTACATGTCCACATCGCCATCAGGCGCAGCTCTTCATCTCCATACTCTGCAAAGGCTTTGTCCTTTTCATAAAAAGCACGCAAGCAGCCTGCTCCCGCACAGGATGCGGAGGTTTTCAGGCAGCGCAGAATTGCTATTTTCTTCATAATATATTCCTCCAAAAAATAACTTGCAGGCATTGTAAGCCTTGCTGTTCATTTGATTTTATCATTATTGAGGAGGGTTGGCAAGCAAATCATACTTAAACCGTGTGCTTTGTTGCTTGGCGCACACGCCAAAAAGAGGACGGTGCGCACCGTCCTCTTTTCATTTATGCATATGCGATTTTTTGCTTTTCAGCGGTTTGACATAAAGTCAAATTAGAAAGTGAATACCAGCTGGCTCCACAGAGTTTTGAGATCGTTGCTGTTCCATTTGTCTTCCAAGTCATAATATTCAACGGCACCAACGATGTTCTTAGCGAAGGTGTAGTTAGCGCCTACCATATAGCCTTTGAAGCCATGAGTGCCGTATTCACCGTTCATGGTGTGAGCAACAACGGTGGAACGAGCTTGGTCATAGTAGTTAGCATAGATGCCGAAGGAGCCTGCTTTTGCAGCTTTAGCGCCAGCATAGGACAGACCAACAACGATTGCATCGTCGTCATCAGTTACATATTTTTCGCTGGATTTCATGTAGTTAGCAGACAGATTCAGGTTTTTAGCAACGTCAAATGCTACGCCAACATTCCAAATTTTGTTGTCATCAAGGTCAACACTTTCAACCAATTCAGCTTTATCGTTAACGTATTCGTAACCGTTAAGAGCAGCATCTTGGAATACAGTATAACCAGCGGTTGCAGTTACAACGCCGAATTTAGCGTCAACTTTTGCACCATATACATTGTCATATTCTACTTCAATTTTGTCAATTTTAGGTGTATCAGCCAAAACTTTACCTTGGTTGGTCGGTTTAGCATAGAAACCAGTTACTTTAACGTCTTTGCCATAGGAAGCAACGATGCCGTCAGCACGGGTATCATACAGGTTACCAGCAACCAGGTTCAGAGGCAGACGACCAGCTTCAACAGCTACGCCACCGATTTTACCATCAACATAAGCACGTTGGAATTTGGTGTCTTCATCGCCAGCATTGTTGGTGAAGTCTTGGTTGTTTTCCAGCATACCGGTGTAAGACCAGTCATCGTTTACTTGGCCTTTTACCCAGATACGGGAACGCAGTTTGTTGGAGAAGCCATCAATGTCGCCATCTTTTTCAGCATAGCTGTAACGGATGTTACCGGTGATTTTAACGTTGTCAGCTTTTTTCTCCAAGTTAGCAACGCGAACACCCAGGTTGTCCAGTTCGTCAGCGAATTCAGCAGCCAGTTTGTCAACGTTAGCGCCTTTTGCCATTGCTTTAGCAACGATTTGAGCCATTTCATAACGGGTCATCAGCTTGTCGCCACCGAAGGTGGAGTCGCCGTAGCCTTCGATTACGCCAGCAGCAGCCAGTTTGTTGATGCTGTCATAAGCCCAGTGGCCAGCAGGAACGTCAGAGAAGGGGTTAGCAGCGTAAGCGGAAGCGGTTACGCCAAGAGCCATTGCCATTGCGAGAACTAAAGATTTTTTCATTTTCTTTTCCTCCCTTAGGAAATCCGGCAGTATAGTCGACTGCCAATTTTTATTTTTACAAATCACCCTAAGGGAAACTTCAGTAAAGTCTGTGCAAGAGTTGCCTTGTTTCCTCTGTACTTCTTTACCGTCATCCACCGTGGGCAATTTATAAACGCATTCATTGCAGCAAGAGGAGGAAATGCAGATTACAAAATCCTTAGTACTGTCATAAAGCAATCTGCAAACTCTTACTGTTTAGTTTATTATAATACAGATGTCCCCCCCCGTCAAGACTTATTGTCTGAAAAAATTTTCAATTTTATTGCACTTGACGGGCGTAGTGAAGAGAAGAATAATGAATCATTTTGTTACTCAAAAACTCACAGATATTTCTATAAAAAAACTGCAGGCAGAACTTCTGCCCACAGCTTAAAAAACATATTAATCTCTTTTCACCCGTGAATTGATTACATCAATAACAACAGTTCCATACAAGCCATGTGCATCATAAAACTTGATTTTCCCCTGCTGTACATGGTACTTTTGCAGCTGCTCCAGCGAAAAATACAGCTCAGCACTCACTGACATCTGTCCCTTGTACTGCTTTATCATCTCATCAGGCGCCAGCTTTTTCCACAAGCCTTTTTTGCTGCTGCGCGACAGCAACATCTGCAGGCCTTCGCCCTCGCAGCGCAGCTGCGCTTGCTTATCCTCCGGTAGCAAGCGTAAATATAAGGTATAGATATTAGGCTGCAGCAAATATTTCAGCTCGCCCTCCTTGCCCAGGTCTATTTGGCAATGCACCTCCTGCCCCCGTGCCAGCTTGGCACGGAAATAGTGCTTGTCGTAATTATTTTCACTGCGGAAAAACACCAGACCTACCATTACTGCCGCCATCAAAAGAAAGGCAACTACACGCTTCAACATTTGCTTATTCATGCTGCATCACCTCGCCATGATAACGTTTGTAAATTGCCTTGCCTGCCAAAAGCAGTAAAGCAACAATTCCCGGCGCGCAATTCAAGCTGCAGCTGCCGCAAATCCCTGTACAGCCGGCTCCCTGCGTGGTAATGCCGCTTACAGGAATTCCCATTGCCGCAATAAAATTTATCAGCTTATTTTTCATACGCGTTTCCTCCCGTAGCTGATAGCCTGCACCGGGCAAGCATGCTGACATACACCGCAGCAGATGCAGTTATGTTGGTTAATCTGCGCTTTGCCTTCAGCAAGCTCAGCGGATTCCATAGGGCATTTCTTTTCGCATAAGCCACAACCTATGCATTGGTTTTTGTCTACACGCATGCGCAGTACAAACGGCAGCTTGCAGCCTATGGCATGCATCAATCCCTGCGCAGCACCTACCGGGCACAAAAAATTGCAGAAGCCGCGACCACCTTTTGTGAAGATACCAAAGACGAGCACCCACATAATTGCTGTCAGCAGCAGACTGGATGTCAGCGAAATAAAGTAACCTCGTGTATAATAGTTGGCCAGTAAATCGAACAAAAAGAAATTGCAATAGGAGCATGCCAGAATGCCACCGAAAAAGGGCACAAGGCAAAAGCCTGCCAGCATTCCGTAACGAATAGGTGCAATTTCTGTATAACGATGCCAGCTGATTTGAAATTTTGACGGCATCAGCTTCGACAGATATTCGGTAAACGCACCCGCCGGGCACAACCTGCCGCAAAAAACAGGCCCCAGGAAGAAGGCTGCTGCCAATAGCAGTAATGTGCTCAGCATGCTTATCGGTGTCAGTCGCCAGATTATTCCGTCCAACACATGCTCTATCGGAATACGAAAGCAAAGGCCGTGAATACTTTGCGGCTGCCAGCTTCCGTAAAGCAAATAGAACAGGCAGCGCTGAAAGAGCGCCACCGGCGCATAAAACAGTACAAAGCCAAGAGCGTAACCGGTTAAACGTTTAAGGTTATATAACATAGGCAATCACCTCGATAACAAATAGGGATAGGGTAACTCAAACACCCTATCCCTATTTTAAGCTATTGAAAAACGTTAAGCAAGTAATTAGAAGTCAAAGTCGACGCCTAAGATCCAGCTTCTACCAGCTGCTTTATACCATTGCCAGTAATCGCGATCGAAAATATTATTAACAGCAAAGCTAAGTGTAGCATTTTTCATAAATTTGTAATTTATGCCAGCATCAGCAGTAAAGAATGCATCATCTGAATATAACTTACCAGAAATCTGACCATCATAAGTTCGACTACTTACATACTGTCCATCAATATACGCACTAACATCACCATAGTTGTACTTTAAGCCAGCTTTTAGAATTTGTTTTGGAATTGAATATAACTTTGACCCGGTAGTATCATCAGTAGCATTTTGTAATGTTAAATTTGCAAATGTACTAAACTTATCATCCATTTTATAGTCAAGCATTAATTCAATTCCTTGACGTTTTACACTGCTGAGATTCATATACTGCTTCTTGCCATTATCAAGATAATCATAATCAATTAAGTCTTTTGATTTTGCTTGATAAACACTTAAACTACTATAAAGCTTCGGGCTAAACTGTTTCTTTAAGCCTACTTCTACAGTATCTGTAGTTTCAGGTTTCAAATCAGGATTAGCTTCAAAAGAACTATTGCTTCTGTATAATTGATAAAGCGTTGGTGGATTAAAAGAGTGTCCGTAAGAAGCATAATAAGTTGTGTCATCATCAGGCATATATCTAAAAGCAACTTTAGGACTCAATTCTGTATATTTCTCTGTTGGTCTTTCGATATTGTCTTTACCATGTTCATTATAATATCCATCTTTCTTTTGATAATAGTCAACACGCAATCCCAAATCCAAAGAATAAACATCGCTCAACTTGATTGCATCTTGAACAAACAACGCTCCAACTAAATTTGTTCCGCCCATTGTATAGTACAAATAGTTGGCACTGTCTTTATCTCCCCAATGTTCTAAATATTTCTGCGAATAGTCCATTGAGCCCTTTTCAATGTCAAAACCAACTACAATATTATTTTTGCTTCCTTCCCACACTTTTTGGAAATCTGCCTTATAGGTTTTGTTAGGATAATTTGTATCATACCCTCCACCTTGACCAGCAAGGTCATCACCTGTAGCATAGCCAAAATCTTTAACATTTGTAACACCAAGTTTGAAATCAATCTTATTAGCGGTATCTTTATACGCCAAAGCATGTCTGTCCGTAGTACGACGTCCATCATAATCGGTAAAATCATACTCATTGAAATCTAAATATTTGCCATTAGGTAAAAGTACACTGCCTTCAAACATTTTATTACCTTGAGAATCTTTAATAAATGTCTCAGGATCTGTAGCAAAATACTTGTACTTGTCATGCGTATATCTATAAGTCAAAGATTGAGCATCATTAAATTTGTATTGTAACTTAAAATTATATGTATCATCTTCACTTCTGCCACCACCAGGGTTACCCAAAATATACATATCTCTGCCATTGCTGTGTTGATTTAATATAGCGCCAGTACCAATTTTATCAGGATTACCTGGTTTGTCTTTCGCATTATAAGCATATTTATAAATCAGTTTTTTATAATGACCATCAGTCTCTTTATTCTCATACCCAAGTCCCATAGACCACTTATCTGAAAGCTTTTTACTTAAGTTAATTCCCTGCTTTTTAGTCTTATCAGAACCATATTTAGCATAAGCATGTACGTGATCTTTATCCGGGCTCTTACCAATGATATTAATTACACCACCAACAGCATGACCACCATAAAGAGATGAAGCAGCTCCTTGCAATACTTCAATCTTTTTTACATCATCAATAGCAATTACGCTCCAATCGGCTTTGCCATTAAAACCATCATTAAGCGGCATGCCATCATATAATACCAAAATATCAGCTTCGCCAAAGCCACGCATTTGAATACCATTTGCTGTATCGGACATACCTCCGGGCCTGCCGTCATAAATACCAGCTACCTCTTTTAATGCGTCGGTGATGGTCAAAATATTCTTCTTTTTTATATCATCCGCAGTAATAACACTGACAACAGAAGCAACCTTAATATTGCTTTCTTCTGTTCTAGTAGCAGTAACAACCATTTCATCTAATTGATAATCACCAATTTCTTCTGCAAATACCGTTGTTCCTCCTATGAACAAATTACCGCAAATCAATGCGCTCATCAACAACCCTTTTCTACTCAGATTATTCACAGATATACCTCCATTCACTAATCAAAAAATCAGATAATACATAAATCAGCCCAAACAACAAATCAGATTAAGTCTTAATATGCATTTCCTCTTTTATATGTTATAATACTGTGTATAGCAGCTAGACAGTCAAGGGGGAAATGCTAAAAATGTCAAAAAATATACAAAATTACTTTACGACCGGTGAATTATCACAGCTTTGCAAAATTCCCCGCAAGACTTTGCTTTATTATGATAAGCTGGGATTGATTACGCCAGAGCTTGTCGACGAAAACGGTTACCGCTATTACAAGCGCAGCCAGTTGTTTTTATTGCAGCTGATTCTTACGCTACGCCGGCTGGATGTGCCGATTGCACGCATCAAGGATTATCTTGCTAACCGTTCGCCGCAAAACTATCGTGATTTATTTAATGAGCGCATAGATTTCTTCACGCAGGAAATAGCTCGTCTGCAAGCCATGAAAACGGAGCTGCAAAGCGAATTAAGCAAGCTTGACCATATTGCGGACATTACTTTGGATAAAATTATGCTTGTCCATGAGCAGGCACATTATCTTTATCTTAGCAGCATTGCCGAAGAAAATGAATGCTTCAAAAAGCGTTCTACCCATATTGCCCAAATGTTTACCAATCTGCAAAACGATATTACCTTAACAACCAACGGCTTTGGCTATATTTATGATGCGGAAATTCTGCAGGATTTTGCAACAAAGCATCTGAAGCATTATTTTTATACGCTTCATGACAAGCTCCCTACCCCGCATTGTTATCAAAAGCCCGCAGGCGATTATCTGACGCTTTATTTTCAGGGTGTCTACATGTTTAACAACAAAAAGTATCTGCAAATGCTGGCAGAATATTGCAGGGAACATCAGCTCACACCAATATCACCGCTTTATGTCACCTCGCTGTGTGATTACTGGCTGACAGGTGATACCGATAAGTATATTTACAAGCTGGAGCTGCAGATAAAATAGCATATCCAAGGCACGCAAAAACCCCGTGGCAGACGCCACGGGGTTTTCTAATCATCAAAGCACTGAGCAGGCTTTGCTCTTTTTTATTTTTACAGCCTTAAGCTAAAATCAGCCTAAGGTTACGGCATCACTGTTCAGCATTGGAATAGGCTTGCCGTTTTTATTATTGCGGTACAGTCTAAGACGCTCAATATCGGCCATCTCAACAGGCAGCGCCAAACCATACTGCTCATTCAGTGCATTCAGCAAATCTACTGCCTTCATGCTTCCTGTCGGCGTAATTTTACAGTCAAAGCTGAAGATTGTTTCCGTTTCGGTCTGTTCCGCAGTAAGCTGCGGGATGTAAAACTTAACGTCAATTTCCTTGAACTTGGCCTTCGTCTTGGGTGCAGCTTTTTTGAACAGCAGCTCCGGCGCCGCATTGAACTCCGCAACAGCAGCGCTCACGTCTTTGCTATAAGGCAGCGTTATGCGATAGCTTGCACCTGCCGCCTGACTCATCAGGGCAGCGTGATGCGTATCAACAGCATCGGCAGCCAGCACGCGAATACCGCGCGGCAAAGCAGCATCAAGAGCCAACGCAGCCTTTTCTATCTCCATCGGCTCGGCAAGCTCGATTTCTACGAACTCTGTATAGCTTACAACGCCTACACCCAGCGCAGAAGCCAGACTGAACTTCAAATGCGGATTAAAGCCTTCGGAATAGGCAGCAGGCAGCTTGGCACGGCGGATTGCGCGGCCGATGGTGCGCACATATTCCAGATGGGAGATAAAGCGGATATCCTTATCCTTGGTAATTTGCATACGCAGTTTCATTATGCCTGTACCTCCCCATTGTTTTGATACTCTTCTTTATAGTCAACGATTTTTACGCCCAATGCCTGGCAAACACCGCAGCCGGTACAGCTTGCGCGACGGCAGTCATGCGTAAGCTGCTGAGCGTAAGCCTTACGCCATTCGTTCCACAGGAAACGGCGGCTGACACCCGGAGAGATATGCTCCCACGGGAAAGCCTCCTGCTCACCGCGCTCACGTGCAGCGTAAAAGTCTTTATCAAGACCGGCATCGCTGATAGCCTCCAGCCAACGCTCGTAGGAGAAGCAATCACTCCAGCCATCAAAACGCGCTCCCTTTTGCCATGCCAGCAGCAGTGCCTTGCCTACACGGCGGTCACCGCGGGCGAAAACAGCCTCAATCGTACCGGTTTTGGCATCATGGTAGTTTAAGGTGATATTCTTATATTTTTTGATTTCATCCTTCAGCAGGAACTGCTTACGGCGAATTTCTTCCAAATCATTCTGCGCAAACCATTGGAAAGCAGTGTACGGCTTAGGTACGAAGGACGAAGCACTTACGGTAACCTTGCAACCACGCTTACCGGTAATCTGGAAATATTTATACTGTACCTTGCGTGCCAAATCAGCAATCGCCAGTACATCCTCATCGGTTTCATAGGGCAGACCGATCATAAAGTACAGCTTAACGCTGTTCCAGCCGGATTCAAACGCCGCACCGACAGCATTCATCAAATCCTCTTCGGTAACGCCCTTGTTGATAACGTCACGCATCTTCTGGCTGCCTGCCTCCGGAGCAAAGGTCAGACCGCTCTTACGCACTGCCTGTACCTCTTTAGCAATAGCAACACAGAAGCTGTCGATACGCAGAGAAGGCAGAGAAACGCTAACGCGTTCATCTTTAAATTCGCCAATCATCTTATGTACGAGCGGAGCCAGGCAGGAATAATCGGCACTGGACAGAGATACCAGACTGATTTCGTTATAACCGGTATTATCTACCAGCTTACGCGACAGGTCCATCAGCACCTCCGGCTTACGCTCACGCACCGGACGATAAACCATACCTGCATGGCAGAAACGGCAGCCACGGCTGCAGCCACGGAAAACCTCCAGCATGATGCGGTCATGAACGATTTCACCGAAAGGAACAATCGGAGAGGTCGGGAAATCTACGCTGTTCATATCCTCCATAACACGCTTTTGGATAACAGCAGGAATATCCTCGCGCAGCGGCTTAATTGCCTTAAAGGTGCCGTCCTCATTATATTCTGCTTCATAGAAGGAAGGTACATAAATACCCTTGATTTTTACCACACGCTGCAGAAATTCTTGTCTGCCGCCGGGTTTGCCTTCACGCTTCCACTCCTTGTAGCAACGCATTACCTCGATCAAAACCTCTTCGCCTTCACCGATAACAGCAAAATCGAAGAAATCAGCCAAAGGCTCAGGGTTGTACACACAGGGGCCGCCTACAATAACAAAGGGGTCTGCATCAGTACGGTCCTTAGCCAGCAGCGGCACGCCACCCAAATCAAGCATATTTAAGATATTGGTATAGGAAAGCTCGTATTGCAAAGTAAAACCTACAATATCACATTCCCTCAAAGCCTTTTTGGTTTCCAGAGTGCAAAGCACAATTTCACGCTCACGCATCTTCGCCTCCAGGTCAATCCAGGGCGCGTAAACACGTTCTGCGGCAATTCCTTCTTCCTTGTTCAGCAAATGGTATAAAATTTTAAATCCAAGATAACTCATACCTACTTCGTATACATCCGGGAAGGCCAGAGCAATAGTTGCCTCTACTTCTTCAGCAGGCTTAACAATGCTGGCGAACTCGCCGCCAGTGTAGCGAGCAGGCTTTTGCACGCTGCTTAAAATATCAATAGTTAAATCCTTTTTCAAATTCATATTCTCCTCTATATTTAATGATTGAAGGGTTTATTCAAAACAGTTTTCGTCAATATTTATCTGATATGATGCTTTAGCGTCGACCGCTCCCTCTAGTTTTTTATAAAAAGGTTGACGAGAAAGTATCAGAGGCGAAGCGACGGCGACGACGGCGTACTAAACGTACTCCTAGGAGTCGTTGCTAAGCATATGGCACTTTAGCGTCGACCGATTCCTATAATATTTTATAAAAAGGTTGATATCATCATCCTTAGAACTGTAAGTTCTGTTTTTTCACCTTAATATTCAACAAAATCGCCACCAACATCAGGTTCGTCGTCAGCGAGCTGACGCCATAGCTCAAAAATGGCAGCGGTACGCCGGTTACAGGCATAATACCTGCAGTCATACCAATGTTGACCATAACATGGAACATAAACATAGACGTTACACCGGTTGCCAAAAGCATGCCGAAGGTGTCATCTGCATCAAGCGCAATCGCAATACCTCGCCAGATGATAATCATATACATAGAAATGATAAACACCGTTCCGATAAAGCCAAACTCTTCACCGGCAACAGCAAAAATAAAGTCCGTATGGTTTTCCGGCAAAAAGTTCAACTGGCTCTGCGTTCCGGCCAACCAGCCTTTGCCAAGAAATCCGCCGCTGCCGATAGCAATTTTAGACTGAATAACATGATAACCGCTGCCGAAAGGATCAAGCTCCGGATTCAGAAAAACACGAATACGGTTCTTCTGATAATCCTTCAGAATCATCCAAAAGGCCGGCATCAAAGCCACAAAAGCCAGTCCCATGCGGAAGAACCATTTATACTTGAAGCCGCTGACAAAAATCATACCTATAAGGATAGCAATAAAGGTCAGCGAGGTTCCTAAGTCCGGTTGACGCATAACAAGTATAAACGGCACCAGAATATATGCAAAAACCGGCAGGTAATCCTTAAATTCCTCCAACCATTCAATTCGCTTATCCATAAAGGTAGCTAAGCAGATAATGAGAAAAACCTTAGCAAATTCACTGGGCTGAAAGGACATAGAGCCTATTTGAATCCAGCGCTGTGCGCCCAATTGACTTTGTCCTACAAACATTACCGCTAAAAGCAGTATGATATTAATTATATACAGCTTGGTGGCATAATTTTTGAGAACACGGTAATCAAAAGCCAACGATACAGTAACAATAGCCAAGCCAAAGACCATAAACATACTTTGGCGCTGCACATGCCAGGCCTTACCGGTGCTGACAGCAAAGGAATGGGTAGCACTGTCGATAAGTCCCAAGCCACAGCCCATAAGAATCAGCACAGCAGTAATCAGCCACCAGTCAAGATTTTTCAGGATACGTTTTAAATCCACAATGTACTCCTTCCTGCATTATTGGATGGTGTCCTTTTTCGGGGCAGCCTTATCAGGGCGGGGCATATAACCCTTTTCCTGGAAAAATTCTTCAAATGCTTTATAAACAATAGGACCTGCCGCAACAGAGCCGAAGCCGCCCTGTTCCACAATGCAGACTACAACAAGCTCAGGGTCATCTACCGGACCATAGGCTACAAACAAACCATGGTCACGTCCATGAGAGTTTTCGGCAGTACCGGTTTTACCGGCAATTGGCTTAGGCAGGCCGGCAAAGTACGATGCCGTACCACCCTCCTGCGTAGTAGCACTCATGCCCATGCGGATATAGTCAATTGTCTGCTGTGACACATCAATATGCTTACCTTCAGCACGTTTAGGCTTTTCAAAAAGACTGCCATCACTGTTTATAATACTGTCAACCAGATATGGCTGATACTTAGTACCGCCATTAGCAACAATACTCAGCATAACAGAAAGCTGAATCGGTGTCGTCAGGTTGAAGCCCTGACCGATAGCAGCGTTGAAGGTATCGCCTAAGCGCCAGTCCTCATCCCAAATTTCACGCTTTACTTTTTTAGAGGCAACAAGGCCTTTGCTTTCGCCTTCCAGGTCAATACCGGTGCGTTCGCCAAAGCCAAAGATATGCGCATATTTTTCAATATTATCAATGCCGACGCGATAACCAAGCTCGTAAAAATAAACGTTATCACTCATCGCCAACGCTTTGATAAATGTCAGCCATCCTAAAACCTCGCCGCCGGCGTTACCCATAGTAGGAACCATCGGATGAAAACCACCGTCGAAAATAGGCTCGTTCAAGCCAACCTTTTTCAGTTCAAAGGCAGCACTGCCGGTAACAATCTTAAAGGTAGAACCAGGCGGATATTCACCGGTAATAACCTTGTTATTCATCGGGTAATTGGGATCGTTATTAATAGAATTCCAATTCTTTGAGGAAATGCCATGCACAAACCAGTTGGGGTCATAGCCTGGACGGCTTACCATCGCCCTTACCGCACCGTTACGCGGATCGATGGCTACTACCGCCGCTGCTCTCGCTCCGGGAGCAATACCGGAGCTGCGCAGGAAAGCAAGATGCTTATCGGTAAAAGTTTCCAGCTCCTTTTGCAGCTCGTAATCAATCGTCAGCTTCAGATTTTTGCCAGGAACAGGCTGAACGGAATCGTAATGCTTAACAACATTGCCGGCAACGTCAACCTCCTCCATAAAGGCGCCATCCTCACCGCGCAGATATTTATCATAGCTTTTTTCCAGTCCGCCCTTACCAACAAGACTTCCCTGACTAATATTCTTAAACAGTCC
Organism: Phascolarctobacterium succinatutens YIT 12067; assembly: GCF_000188175.1. Taxonomy (GTDB): domain Bacteria; phylum Bacillota; class Negativicutes; order Acidaminococcales; family Acidaminococcaceae; genus Phascolarctobacterium_A; species Phascolarctobacterium_A succinatutens. The sequence goes on from NZ_GL830879.1 coordinate 26,351, forward strand.
CTGCTCAATTTCATAGGAGCTTACCTCGCCTACGTAACCCAAAGCATGTACAGCAAGCTCATGATATGGATAATTACGGATAGGCTGCACCGAAAGCATAACCTCCGGCATATAGCGGCGCTGTTCTTCTATTTTCGTTACCATCTGCTGATCAAGATTATTTTTCAGCATAATCGGTTCATAAAAATTTTCACTCGCCTTAATTTTAGCGTTAATTTCTTCTACAGGCATCTGCAGCAAATTACTGAGGCGCTGCAGTGTTTCCGGTTTATAGCTGGACTGCTTCTGTAATACTACGGCATAACCGGGCAAATTATTTACCAGCTCTTTGCCTTCGCTATCATAAATAATTCCACGCGGAGCAAGAATACGCGACTGGCGCAGCCTGTTACCGTCAGATTGCTTAGCGTAGTAATCACCGCGCCACAGCTGCAAATAAACCATTCGTCCCAGCAGCACAGCAAATAATACCAGACACACAACCAGCAAGGTGTGCAATCTGGTTATCCGGTTTCTATCTTCCATAGGCTACGTCTGTCTCCTTTCCTGCTTCCTGGTTAATAAGATATATCTTCTTTTCTGATCCATTCATAAATCATCTTCATTATAACTACAACAGGCCATACCAACAGCGCATTGCCTATAATATAGCCCAGGGAATCCCATAAATATGCAAAAAAGATGCTCCAGCGTCCGCCACTGCGCAAAAGTTCCAGCCACCAGTAAACAAAACGCAGGATAAAGGTAATCGTAGCAATTGCGCTCATATGATAAAGATAATTATCCTTAAACACCTTTTCCTTTGTCAGGCCAACTATATAACCTACACAGATACGACTAAGAATATGGAAGCCAAAAACACCCACCGTCATTGCATCCTGCAGCAGTCCGGTGATACCGCCGACTACCGCACCAGCTTTTTCGCCGCGCAGTATCGCATAAGCATATACCGCCAAAAGCAGCAAATCACAGGAAAGCCAGCCCGTATAATACACAGACATCGAACCCTGCAGCAGCATTAAGAACAGAAACAGGACGGGCCAAATCAGTCTCCTCATTTTGCCTGTCCTCCCTGTAATACGATTTTCGCTTCCGGCGTAAAGCCAACAATAACCAATACCTGTTCAACATCTGCAATATCAGCAGCAGGTACAATATCTGCTTCCTGCAGCAGACCTACACTATCCATATGAGTAGCAGTAACCTTACCGATAAGAATATCCGCAGGATGGCTGCCGCTGTAACCGCTGGTAACGATAATATCACCCTCACGCAGGCTTGCTTCGCGGTAAATATGCTCCAACAGCAGCTTATCCTTGCCGCTGACACCGCCGGCTACACCGACAGCACGTGAATCAGCGCGCAATACCCTAGCCCCTACACGACAGCGCGGAGAGGTGAGCAAAAGTACACGGGCATAATCATCATATACCTCGTCAACCACGCCTACCAAGCCGCCGTTTACTACAGCCATATCAGGTGCCAGGCCTCTGTCCTTACCGGCAGCGATATATATGCAGTCACGTAAATCGCCGAAGCTGCGGGCAATTACCTTTGCTGCTACAACCTTCTGCGATTTATGCTGCTCCTTATACTCCAACAAGCCTCTCAGTTGCCTGTTTTCTGCATACATCGAAGCCATCTGGATATTGGCATTACGCAGCTCAATATTTTCTTGTTTCAGCTTTGCATTTTCGCTCTGCATTACTGTCAATGCCTTCCAATAGCCACGCACGCCATCACCGGCATTGCCTAACCTGGTCAGCATACTTTCTACCGGCAGCACTACTGCTGCCACCGCTCTGTTGACCAAAGGAAAACGGCTTCTGCCTGCTACGGCCATCGCCAGCATGGAAAACAGGACCAGAATGAACAAAGCTACCAACATAACCTTCTTATTCATGCTGCATTCCTACTTATTTAGAGGTCATAAAGCCTTTGCGGTAAATATCAATATTTTCTACAGCAATACCGGTGCCGAGAGCAACACAGTTCAAAGCTTCATCGGACACGAATACCGGCATACCGGTTTCCTGAGAAATCAGTCTGTCCAGATTGCGCAGCATAGAGCTGCCGCCTGTCATAACAATGCCACGATCCATAATATCAGCGGACAGTTCAGGCGGTGTACGCTCCAATGTGTTACGAACAGCGTCCACAATCATGCTTACAGGCTCGTTAACAGCCTCGCATACATGGTTGGCATTAACCTCTATACTCTTAGGCAGACCGCTGAGCAGGTCGCGGCCGCGAACTTCCATAACAGCAGGCTCATCAACCTTCATTGCGGTACCGATTTCAATTTTAATATTTTCTGCTGTACGCTCACCGATAAACATATTAAAGGCTTTGCGGATATAACGTACAATAGCACTGTCGATAGCATCGCCGCCGCAGCGTACGCTCTTGCTGACAACAATGCCGCCCAGAGAAATTACGGCAACCTCACAGGTGCCGCCGCCGATATCAACAACCATGCTGCCGGTTGCTTCCTGTACAGGCAGGCCTGCACCGATTGCTGCCGCCATCGGTTCTTCAATCAAGTAAGCCTCACGCGCACCTGCTTCAATAGTAGCATCAACAACAGCACGCTTTTCTACTTCGGTAACACCGGAAGGCACACCAACCAGAATGCGCGGACGTACAAAGGTACGGTTGCCCATAGCCTGCTTAATAAAATATTTCAGCATAGACTGAGTAATTTCATAGTCGGCAATAACGCCATCCTTCATCGGACGGATAGCGACAATGTTACCGGGAGTACGGCCGATCATTCTCTTGGCCTCCGCACCGATTGCCAGTACCTCGTTAGTATCCTTTTCAACAGCTACTACCGACGGCTCGCGGATAATAATACCCTTATCCTTGCAATGCACCAGCGTATTTGCAGTGCCCAGATCTATACCCATGTCATCCGACATATTGTTAAAAATACTGATATTAGGGAAAGTAAACTTCATTTCCGACTATCCTCCTAAACTTCTAATGCTCCATCTTCCTGAAAGCTGTAATAAGCACCGTCCCCGATAATCAGATGGTCCAGAAGAGGAATCCCCAACGTTTGTCCTGCCGCCAGCAAAACAGCTGTCAGCTGCCTGTCCTCAATGCTTGGCTGTGGATCACCAGAAGGATGATTATGTGCCACGCAGATAGAGGCTGCATGCTGCAGAATCGCCGGCAGAAATACCTCACGCGGATGCACCACCGAGTTGGTCAGCGAACCCTCTGATACCAGCTCTGTGCCTATTACTTTATTCTTACTGTTTAACAAAATTACCAAAAATTGTTCCTTTGTGGCATAACGCAGGCGTGGCATCAAAAATGCCGCACCATCCTGCGGACAGCCAAAACGGATTTTATCCAAAGGGCGGGCCGACGCAATACGTCTGCCTATTTCCAGAGCTGCCAAAACTGTTGCTGCCTTGGCCTGCCCCATACCCTTGATTTGCATAAGCTCATTTAAGTCCCTCACTCCCGCCAGACGCCTGTACAGACCTCCGTCAGCCGTGAGCTCCTTAGCAATCTCCAACGCTGATTTTCGAGCAGTGCCTGTGCGCAGCAATATTGCCAGCAGCTCCGCATCCGTCAGCGCTTCCACCCCACGCAGAAAAAGCTTTTCCCGTGGTCTGTCCTCTAAGGGAAGATTTTTAATACTCTCTTTGTTTGTTGTTTTGTCGATACTACTAAAATCACTGCAAAAATCGCAGGTCCTGCTTACTGCAGGATTAGTCACTCTTCATAGCTCCTCATACTCCCAATCTTTGCATCATTAAGTACAACAATGACAACGGCAGACCTACAACATTGTTATAGCAGCCATTGATTTTTTCCACCAGGACAGCACCTCTGCCCTGAATGCCATAGGCTCCTGCCTTATCCATAGGCTCGCCTGTAGCAATATAAGCATCTATTTCTTCAGCAGTCAGCTGACGAAAGCTTACGTCAGTAACGCACACCTTGGACAGCTGCTGTCCCTTATAGCGCACAGCAACGCCTGTTATCACCTGATGTGTACGTCCGGACAAGCACTGCAGCATAGCCTTGGCAGCTGCTGCATCCTGCGGCTTGCCCAAAATAACATTATCAATTACTACGATTGTATCTGCAGCAATTACAGGAAGCTCATCTCCCATCTTTGCTGCTACAGCGGCGCATTTGCCGGCTGCATTATACAAAGCAACCTCCTGCGCCTGGCTGGCAGTTCCGCTGCCTTCGGCAAAATCCGCCGGACAAACCAACGGAGTAATACCTATTTGTTGCAGCAGCGCCTGTCTGCGCGGAGAGGCTGATGCCAAAATAACCTTCATGCTTCAGCCTATTCCTTTTGACCCATATCAATAACAATCTTCGGCTGCTGGATTTCAAAAATAACAGCCTGCTTGCCTTCGCGTACCGCATCACGTTTAAAAATACGTGCATAGTTTACGGTTACCAAAAGCCACAAAACAATACAGACGGCAATAAACGGCAATTCATCCATATGAAAGAACGTAGCCATACTGTGTCCGCAGGCAACACCTGCAAGAATGCCTGCTACCGGCAGACCGTAAATAACCAGCTTAGCCTTGCGTTGGTCAAAATCGCGGTATTCCGCACCTACTACATCGCCGGCCTTAGCACCTACCGGGTTCCAGCAATCTATGTATTTAGGCAGGCCTGTCAGTTCGCTTTCAGCTTTATCAACCTTTACCTCAGCGCGCTCGCCCTGCTTTTTAACAACAATACCTCTAATTTCTGCCATTGAAGCAAATCCTTCCTCTTATAAAACTTTTAGCTTAATATGCATGTACGAAAATATACCAGTAACCGACGCCGAAAACTACGCCGTAAATTGCCAGGAAAACAAGAACGCCTTGCCAGCATACAGGATAACCGAAGTTAATATCCTCACCGAAAATACCACGGCGGTTAAAGAAGGTATATTTTTTACGTTTTCTGAACCAGGCCAATTTGTTATCGGGGCCAACCAGCTTGGCAATCAGATAAATGTAAATAAAAGAACCAAAAAATATTTGCATAACGCGGGCGCAGACTACCACCGGTTCTACGTTAGCTATTGTTTCCATCTGTAAAAGCCTCCTATACCAAAACAATCATCAATTAAAGCTGAATGAATTTATCCGGCATTTCCTTACGCAGTACACGGACAAACTCATCACTGGATTTAAACAGCAAACCCGCCAGCTTATTTTTCTTGCCTTCGGTAAATACCAGCAAGCGCTGCGGATTTTCATCAAGTGAATTATAGCGATGGATGTAATGCTTAATCGCTGTTTTACGGAAAAAGCTCTTTACATATTTATCGGTAAAGCTTTCTGTACGGGTCAGGTCAACAACATAACTGCGTTTAATAAAGCCTAAGCCGTGGCTGATTACCTCAAGCTTCATATCCTTATAGAGTATCAGAGTATAGCCAAAGGCTACACGCCAAATCCACAGAGCCAAAAGCACTGTATCCATACCCCAGCCCAGCATATCAAAGCGTCTATGTTCCTGCAGCCAGGTCCATTCATGCCAATAAAGGCTCGCAATCATCAGCAAGGCAATCACTGCAAAGATTTTTCTTTGCGTACTTGTTCCAGATTCTTCACGATACAATTCTTCCAAAAGAGTTCCCTCCAGCTTTCTAAATTGTGCAGTAGCAACAAAGCAATCTTATCCAATTAATTATATCAAATTTTACACTTAAAGCATATACCTCAGGCAATAAAAATCGGTGCAAAAATGTGAATTTTACCTGCATCAGACAGCTTTCCTGCAAAAGCAAAACACCGCTTCGCCGGCTTACGCCATTGAAGCGGGTTTCAGTAAGTATTATGCTTTATTAAAATATAGCATCTGATATTACGTCAGCCTTAAGTAACATCTGTCATCCCTGAGGTTTTTCATTGCTAACCATTCAGCAACACCGTTACATATGAGCTTATTTGCGCACCTGACCGTTACCGTTAATCAGATACTTCGTACTCGTAAGCTCCGGCAGCGCCATAGGTCCGCGGGCATGCAGCTTTTGTGTGCTGATGCCGATTTCCGCACCGAAGCCGAATTCGTTGCCGTCGGTAAAACGGGTAGAAGCATTGACGTAAACAGCAGCAGCATCCACGGTATATTGGAAAAGCTGTGCCGCCTGATAATTATTCGTAACAATACATTCGCTGTGACCGGTGCCGTATTTGGCAATATGTGCCATAGCCTCCTCAATGCTGTCCACAATCTTGACGGAAAGACGCAAATCGCCGTATTCCGTAGACCAGTCTTCTTCAGTTACCGGATGCACCTGACCGCTGTACTCCTGCACAGCCTCGTCACCGCATATTTCTACGGCGGAGGAATTATACATCATCAGCATCATCGGCAGGAATTTATCCGCAATATCCTTATGCACCAGCAATGTTTCCATTGCATTGCATACGGAAGGACGCTGCACCTTGGCATTGAAGGCAATCTTCATAGCCATCTCCACGTCGGCATCCTTGTCAACATAGGTATGGCATACGCCCGCACCTGTTTCGATAACCGGCACGCTGGCATTACGCACTACCGCCTGAATCAGGCCGGCACCGCCGCGAGGAATAACCACGTCCACCAAGCCGTTCATATGGATTAAATCCTGCACAGCCTGTCTGTCACTGGTATCAATAAACTGAATAGAGTCCGCAGGAATGCCTGCACCCTCCGCAGCCTGCGCCAAAATCGCAGCAACAGTTTTATTGGACTCCATCGCCTCACTGCCGCCCTTAAGGATAACAGCATTGCCGGACTTCAGGCACAGGCCTGCGGCATCCGCCGTAACGTTGGGACGTGCCTCGTAAATAATACCGATAACGCCCAGGGGAACGCGAATTTTGGTAATATGCAGACCGTTAGGCAGAGTTTTGCCGTCAATAACATTCCCCACAGGGTCAGCCAGGCCTGCTACCTGACGCAGGCCGTCAGCCATACCGCTGATGCGCTCGGCAGTCAGCTTCAGACGGTCCAGCATTGAGCTTTTCATGCCCTTGGCTGCAGCAGCAGTCATATCACGCTCATTCGCAGCCAAAATTTCAGACTGTTGTGCCTCCAGCGCAGCAGCCATCGCCAAAAGTGCCGCATTCTTAACTGCGGTAGAAGTAACGGCAAGCTTTGCTGCAGCCTGCTTTGCAGCCTGCGCCTTAGCCTTCACCAATTCATACGTTGCCATAATCTTCACCCTGCCTTATAAAATAACCAGGTCATCGCGGTGGATAACCTCATCAAAATTTTTATGTCCCAGAATATTTGCAATCTCGCCGGAATTGCAGCCCTTAATCTGCTCCAGCTCGGCAGAAGAATAATGCACTAAACCACGCGCCAGCTCGTGCGCATCCTTATCGATAACGCTCACCGTACTGCCCGGCAAAAATTCACCCTGCACGGCAAACACGCCTGCCGGCAGAATACTGCAGCCGCCGGCCTTGCGAATAGCCTTGGCGCAGCCATCATCCACAACAATACTGCCGGCGATTTTGGCACCAAAGGCCAGCCAGCGCTTGCGGAACTGCAGACGGTTTTCACGGCTCACGAACAAGGTTCCCAGTTCTTCACCCTGCAGTACACGGGTAATGGCATTCTTTTCGGTACCGCTGGCAATTACCAGATGAATGCCGCTGCTTGTCGCAGCCTTGGCAGCCTGAATTTTAGTCGCCATACCGCCTGTACCGCGGGCAGAGCCGACACCGCCGGCACTTGCCTCAATCTCTGGAGTAATTTCCGCAACTTCGGGCACAATAACAGCGTCCGGATGCGTTTGCGGATTAGCGGTATACAGGCCGTCCACATCCGAAAGAATGATAACAAGGTCAGCATCCACAATGCCTGCAACAAGAGCAGACATATTATCGTTATCGCCGATTTTCAGCTCGTCGAGCGCCACAACGTCATTTTCGTTGACGATAGGGATAACACGCTGACGCATCAGCTCCATAAAGGTATTACGCGTATTTGTATAACGATGGCGGTCAATGGCCTCTGTTTTGGTAATCAGCACCTGCGCCACAATCTGACCGTAATCGGCAAAGAATTTTTCGTAGGTGTGCATCAGAACGCCCTGACCTACGGCAGCAGCGGCCTGCTTGCCGGGAATAGTTTTGGGTTTTCCGGGCAAACCCATACGGTCCACGCCCACAGCCACGGCACCGCTGGTAACCAGAATCATTTCCTTGCCCTGATTCTGCAAATCGCTGATTTCGCGCGCCAGACGGTCAATCTGACTAAAATTGCGCTTGCCATTGGCATAGGTAATCGTACTCGTACCAACCTTAATAACAATACGCTTAGCCTTTTTTAAAGCCTCACGGCTTGCTTCATTATTCAACATTTCCCCTCACCTGCAGTTCTAGTTTTTATTTTTTGCGTTATCCGCAATACATAGCTTTCTCCAAGGACACATAGGATGTATCAGTTACTAAATACAGTTTACAACGGCATACTCCCTAAGGACGCATAGAATGTATCAGATGCTAAATGAAGCCGACGACGACGTACTGCATTGTACGTCTAGGAGGCTTCATGACGCAGATGGTGCATTATCTGCGTCCTTATACGTCGAGGAATTTTCATGACGCTCGACGGTGCATTATATGCGTACTCACTACTCTTTGTAGTCGAAAACCATATCCCTAATACGCACACTCTGACCTTCCTGTACGCCTCTCTCCTTCAGCGCCTCATCAATACCAAGACGTTTCCAGATCAGCTGGAAGCGGTAAAGTGCCTCGTCATTATCAAAGTTAGTCATGGCAACAAGACGCTCGATATTCTTGCCGCGAACCTCCCAGTCGGTATCGTTGCCGACAACAATTTCATAGCTGTCCGGATCAATCTCGTCGAAGCGTGCCAGGTCTTCTTCATCCTCCTCAGGAACATACTGCAGCAGCAGGTCGTAAGCCTTAAACATCAGCTCACGCAAGCCTTCGCCGGTAGCAGCACTTGCCTTGCAGATTTCGTAGCCTTTAGCTTCAACGTATTCCTTTAAGCGCTCAAAGTTTTCCTGAGCTTCCGGCAGGTCCATTTTATTGGCAACAACCAATTGCTTGCGGCGTGCCAGACGCTCGCTGTATTCTGCCAGCTCTGTATTGATTTTATCAAAGTCCTCAATCGGATTACGTCCGTCAACGCCTGCCACATCAACAATATGCAGCAGTACCTTAGTACGTTCTACGTGACGCAGGAAGTCATGACCAAGGCCTACACCCTCATGTGCACCTTCAATCAAACCGGGGATATCCGCCAGTACAAAGCTGCGCTCCTCATCCAGACGTACCACGCCCAAAACCGGGGACAGCGTTGTAAAATGGTAGGCAGCAATTTCGGGGCGGGCAGCGCTCACCTGTGCGATAATGCTGGACTTGCCTACGCTGGGATAGCCTACAAGGCCAACGTCGGCCAGCAGCTTCAGCTCCAGCTTCAGCCAACGGGTTTCACCGGGTTCGCCCTTTTCGGCAAAGGTCGGTGCACGGTTGGTGCTGGTAACATAGCAGGCATTGCCCTTGCCGCCGCGGCCGCCTTTAGCAGCCGTATAGGTCTGGCCGTCCTCAACAAGGTCTGCCATAACGGCGCCGGTTGCATCATCACGTACCAAAGTACCCATCGGAACCTTCACGAAAACAGTATCGGCGCGTACACCGGTGCAGTTTTTAGTACCACCCTGACCGCCGCGCTTAGCAACATATTTTCTCTTGTAACGGAAGTCAATCAGGGTATTGAGATTTTTGTCCGCAATCAGGACAACGTCACCGCCGCGACCGCCGTTACCGCCGTTCGGCCCACCCTTTTCTACAAATTTTTCTCTGCGGAAGCTGCTCATGCCGTCGCCGCCATCGCCTGCTTCTACATAAATTCTCGCTCTGTCAATAAACATTTTGTTTTCTCCTGTATCTTAAATTTAGCTGTTGCTAGGTATATTTATCTATATTATAGCTTATCTTGCAGGGAAAGTGCAACGTGGGAAAAAGCAAATCCGCAGAAAAGCTTTGAGTTTGCGAAGATTTCACTTCTGATTTATATGACGCAGATGGTGCATTGCTGTAGCCGTTACCTATTTCAAGGCTACAGCTAATAAAAAATGTGCCTGCAGCTATTTTTTATATACACAAAAGCTGCAAGCACGTTTATAAAAGGAAAGGAGAATCTTATAGCTTACTTACGCAAAAATTTATCAACCGCATGTGCGGCACCACGCCCTTCGGCAATAGCCCACACTACCAGACTCTGTCCGCGACGCGCGTCACCGGCTGCGAAAACACCGGGTACGCTGGTCGCATAGCTGCTGTCATCAGCCGCTATGCTGCCGTTAGGTGCCTTCGCCAACTTGAATTCCTCAAACAGTCGCTCTTCGCTGCCCACAAAGCCCATAGACAGGAGCACCAGCTGTGCAGACACCCTCGCAGGGAGCCGGGCAGACATGAGATGTAAATTCCGGGAAATTATTGGTTTTATTCAGACGGGCATAGGCATAATCATCCATCCCGTGATAAACAAGATCATTAAATTCCGGCATCAGATTGTGCAGCGGACAGCCTGAAACCATGCGGTTAATCATTACACCGCTATGGCAAAAGGGACCGCCGCAATCCATACAGCGCGCTGCCTGGCAGCACAGTGCTTCCTTATGCGGCAGGCTGCTCGTCTTAATCTCCTGCCAATCCTTAATTCTTTCTTCGGGGGCACGCAAAGCAAGCTCCACACGCTTGTAATCCATAAATCCGGTAGGCTTACCCATTATGACTTCACCTCCTCAAATACCTTCAGGGTGGCAGCATCCGCGCTCATTCCCTGCTGCAGATACTCATTAAGCTTCTGCGTAACAATCTTATATTCTTTAGGAATAACCTTGACAAATTTATCCTGATATTCATCCCAGTTATCCAATATCTCTAAAGCCAGCTTACTGCCGGTATGCTCTGCATGCTGCAGCAACATTTTCTTTACCGTCAGGCTGTCGCCGATTTCCTCCAGCTTTTCCAACAGCACTATTTCCTTATTGCAGTAGGTTGCAAAATCTCCCTGCATATCCAAAACATAGGCTGTACCACCGCTCATGCCGGCAGCAAAATTGCGTCCTGTACGTCCCAAAATAACTACCGTACCACCGGTCATATATTCACAGCCATGGTCACCAACACCCTCAACAACAGCGTTCACGCCGCTATTACGGATGCAGAAGCGTTCACCGGCAGTACCGCTGATAAGTACAACATCGGCGCAGGCCTTAACTACGCCGGCAGCAATTGTACCGACACCAACCTCACTTACCAGCTTAACGCTGATGCGGGCACGGGGATTAGCATTCTTCAGGTCGTGAATCAGCTCAGCCAAATCTTCAATAAAATAGATATCATGATGAGGCGGAGGAGAAATCAAACCAATCCCTGCCGTCGTACCGCGGCATTCGGCAATCCACGGATAAACCTTGCCGCCCGGAAGCTGTCCACCTTCACCCGGCTTAACACCCTGTGCAATTTTAATCTGAATTTCGTCCGCATTGACAAGGTAATTGCTGGTTACGTCAAAACGTCCGCTGGCAACCTGCTTAATTGCACTGCGCTTGCTATCACCATTAGGCAGCGCTGCAAAACGGTTGGGATTCTCGCCGCCTTCGCCGGTATTGCTCTTGCCGCCTATACGGTTCATGGCAATCGCCAGACATTCATGTGCTTCCTGACTTAAAGAGCCGTAGCTCATAGCACCTGTCTTGAAGCGATGACAAATGCTTTCTACAGATTCTACCTCATCAATATTCACCGGCAGACGCTACGGCGTAAAGGTCAGCATACTGCGAAGATTCTGGTTGGCAAAGGCACTGCCGCGCAGCTGCTTGCTGAACGCCTTAAAGAGCTTATAATCACCGGTCTTGCAGGCCTGCTGCAGCTTAACAATCGTTTCCGGATTAAGCATATGCTGCTCGCCGCCGTTACGCCATTGATAATGAGAACCTGATTCATAGCTGAAAGGATCAATGTTTTGCTCAGCAAAGGCAGGCTCATGACGCATAGCAACCTCTTTAGCAATCTCATCCAGGCCGATGCCTTCAAGACGCGACGGAGTTCCGGTGAAATATTCTTCAATAACGGCACTGCTGATACCGATAGCTTCAAAAATCTGAGCACCACGATAAGACTGTACAGTAGAAATACCCATCTTCGACAGGATTTTAGCAATGCCGTGAGTGCAGGCGCTGATATAATTTTCAGCAGCCTTTTCAAAGCTGATATCCAGCATTCCGTCAGCACACATATGCTCCAGGCTTTCAAAAGCAAGATACGGATTAATACCACTAACGCCATAGCCTAAAAGCAACGCCATATGGTGCACCTCGCGCGGCTCAGCAGATTCTATGATAATAGAAGCGCGCAAACGTGTACCGTTTTTAATCAGATGATGATGCATGCCTGCACCTGCCAGCAAGGCAGGAACCGCTGCCATATCTTTAGTAATGCCGCGGTCGGATAATATCAAAATGCACTTGCCTTCCGCAATATATTTATCAGCAGCAGCAAAGATTGCATCCAACGCCTGCTTTAAGCCGGCGCCGCCATCAGCAACCTTGTAAAGCATAGGAATTGTTGCTGCCTCGAAATCAGGAATATTCTTCAGCTTAGCAAGCTCAATATTGCTTAATACCGGAGATTCGGCAGAAATCTGGCGGCAGCTTTCCGGCTGCGGGTTAATCAGATTCAGTTCCGGACCGATACCGCTGGTTGTATCCGCGAAAACCTCCTCATGAATGGCATCAATCGGCTGATTTGTTACCTGCACAAAGAGCTGTTTAAAGTAGTTATATAAAAGCTGCGGCTTTTCGCTGAGTACTGCTTCGCGCATTCTTTGACAAAAAAGTTATGCGGAATCTGCAGCAGTACACCGGCACTGTCACCGGAGTTCATATCTGCTCCCTGACCGCCGCGATGATCCATGTTATGCAAAACCACCAAAGCCTGTCGTAAAATTTTATTAGACTTCTTGCCCTTAATATTGGCAACTACGCCAACACCGCAGGCATCGTGTTCAAACCAAGGATCATACAATCCCTGTTTTTTGGGCAGCGAAGTATTCATAATAAATTCCCCTCTCAAAGCATTTTATCAATAAATCTATTAGCAGTTCCGTTAGTGTTTCTGTTAAAGACCACCACAACGACTGTAATTTTAATTATAATACCACGTTATTACGATCACAAATTATATATATATTTATTTACATGACAAAAGTTCTGCAAAAGGCAATTTTCTGAAAGAAGCATTTTTTTACCCCTACACTCCTTTGCACTTCAGCAATACTTTTTTCCATTTCAGTTGCACATCAAATGTTTTTCTAGGCATTTTTTTATTTTCACACTTGACAAACCGTGAAATTGTTGCGATAATGTGAAGAACACAGCGATGTGTATATTTTAATTTCAAAAACAAAAATGCAATGAGCGGGAAAATTTACCTGCCCCAGCATCCAGAGAGACGGCGTATGGTGCAAGCCGCCAGCAAGCAGGCAAAGAAGCTCACCCGCGAGCAGCTTCTCTGAACCAAGTAGGAGCAGACGTTTCCAGCACGTTACGCTGCCGATTCGCTAATCGGGAAAATTAAGTACAACTTAGGGTGGTACCGCGAAAAAACTTCGCCCCTATCTGCAAGCGCAGATAGGGGCTATTTTATTTCATAGTACACTCTTTCTAACTTAAAAAATTTACAGGCTGTCTAGAGGAGCGTCAGATGCGAAGAAGCGCGACGACGGCGTACATACTAGTACTCCTAGAAGCGCTTCTGAAGCAGATGTCCCCTTATAGGCAGCCCCTAAAGAAAGAAGGACTATCTTATGGGAATGACAATGACGCAAAAAATCTTAGCCAAGCACGCTCACCGCGACAGCGTAAGTGCCGGCGACCTGCTTGTTTCTCAAGTAGATTTAGTATTAGCTAATGATATCACCGGTCCTCCGGCTATCAACGAATTTGAAAAAATCGGTAAACCAGTATTTGATAAAAACAAAATTGCTCTGGTTCCGGACCATTTCTCCCCCTGCAAGGATATCAAATCCGCAACCATGTGCAAGCGTATGCGTGACTTCGCCCGCAAGCACGAAATCAAAAACTACTTTGAAGTAGGCCAGATGGGTATCGAGCATGCACTGCTGCCGGATAAAGGCCTTGTTGCTCCCGGCGAAATCATCATCGGCGCCGATTCCCACACTTGTACCTACGGTGCACTCAATGCTCTGAGCACCGGTATGGGCCAGACTGATATCGGCTGCGCTATGGCCAGCGGTACCTCCTGGTTCAAGGTTCCACAGGCTATCAAGGTTAACATGACCGGCAAACTGCCGAAATACGTTAAAGGCAAGGACATCATCCTGACCATCATCGGTATGATTGGCGTTGACGGCGCCCGTTACCAATCTTTGGAATTCACCGGCGAAGGCGTCAGCGAGCTTTCGATGGCCGACCGTCTGACTATCTGCAACATGGCTATTGAGGCCGGCGGCAAAAACGGCATTTTCCCCGTTGATGAAAAGACCATCGAATTCTTAAAGGAACGCGGCGTAACCCGTGAATGGGAAGCAGTTACTGCGGACGAAGATGCTGAATATGCCCGCGTACTCGATATTAAGCTCGACGAGCTTGTTCCCGTTGTTGCTTATCCGCATCTGCCGGAAAACACTCATCCTGCTAAGGAAGGTCATGCAATCAAAATCGACCAGGTTGTCATCGGTTCCTGTACCAACGGCCGTCTGGAGGATCTTGAACAGGCTGCCGAAATTCTCAAAGGCCACAAGGTTTGCGACCATGTGCGTATGATTATCATCCCGGCAACCCAACAGATTTATCAGGAGGCTATGCACCGCGGTTATATTGATACCTTTATTGATGCCGGCGCTGCCGTTTCCACTCCGACCTGCGGTCCCTGCCTTGGCGGTTACATGGGCATCCTCGCAGCAGGCGAACGAGCTGTTTCCACCACCAACCGTAACTTCCGCGGCCGCATGGGTCATGTCGACAGCGAAGTTTATCTGGCAAGCCCCTATACCGCTGCAGCCAGTGCCATTACCGGTTATATCACCAGCCCTGAGGAGGTAGTAAAATGAGCAAAGTTTGGCTTTACGGCGACCACATCGATACAGACGTTATTATCCCGGCAAGATATCTGAACATTGCCGATTTCAAAGAATTAGCAGAGCATGCAATGGAGGATGCGAAAGAAAACCTGGAAATTAACTTCGCCGCCAACGTACAGCCCGGAGATTACATCGTTGCCGGCAAAAACTTCGGCTGCGGTTCTTCCCGCGAGCATGCCCCGGTAGTATTAAAGGTTAAGGGTATCAAATGCATCGTAGCAGACAGCTTTGCCCGCATCTTCTATCGCAATGCGATTAACATCGGCCTGCCGGTGCTGGAAATAGGCGCCGACGTTGAAAAGATTGAACCCGGCGATGAAATTGACGTTGATGTCAACAAGGGTGAAATCAAAATCCTCAATAAAAATATTACGATCAAAACAAAACCGCTGCCGGAATTTATCCAACATATCGCAGACTGTGGCGGCCTGATTAATTATATTAAAGGAGAAAACAAATAATGAAGATTTGCTTACTGCCCGGTGACGGCATTGGTGTAGAAATAGTTGATGCAGCTGTAGAGGTTCTCGACGCTGCTGCCAAAAAATACGGCTTTGAAATTGAATATGACAAGCAGCTCATCGGCGGCTGCGCAATCGACGCAACCGGCGTTCCCCTGCCGGAAGCAACCATCGCCAGCGCTAAGGCTGCTGACGCTGTGCTGCTCGGTGCTGTCGGCGGACCAAAATGGGATAATGTTGCCCCGGACATCCGCCCGGAGAAAGGCCTGCTTGGTATCCGCAAGGCTTTGGGCCTGTACTGCAACTTGCGCCCGATGACCGTTTCCAAATTCACCGCGCATCTTTCTCCGCTGAAAACGGAACGTGCCGAAGGTGCCGATCTTTTAATCGTACGTGAGCTTACCGGCGGCATCTACTTCGGTGAGCACAACGAAGCGCACCTCAACGCTGACGGCGTTGAGGAAGCAAGCGACGTTGAGCTATATACCCGTCCGGAGGTAGAACGCATTGCCCGTTTTGCTTTTGAAGCTGCCAAAAAACGCCGCGGTAAAGTAACCAGTGTTGATAAAGCCAACGTATTGGGCTCCAGCCGTATGTGGCGTAAAATTGTTGCCGAAATGCAGGCTAAGGATTATCCTGAAGTCGAGCTGAACAACTTCTATGTTGACAACTGCGCTATGCAGTTAGTGCTGAATCCGAAGCAGTTCGACGTTATTTTGACTAATAATATCTTTGGCGATATCCTCAGTGATGAAGCCAGCACAATCGCAGGCAGCATCGGCCTGCTTCCGAGCGCCAGCCTCGGCGACGGCACCGGTATGTACGAGCCTATCCACGGCAGTGCGCCTGATATTGCCGGCCAAGGCATTGCTAACCCGCTGGCAACCATTCTCAGTGTTGCTATGATGTTGCGTTACTCCCTGAACCAAAACGAAGCAGCAGACGCTATGGAAGCAGCTGTTGACGCAGTTATGGAGCAAGGCTACCGCACGCCTGACCTTTATGCAGAAGGTCTGAAGAAGGTTTCTACCTCTGAAATAGGACATCTTGTTGCACAGGAACTGCTTAAATAACCATTCCCGGTATAACGCCATCCCCTCAGCGTTAACCAAAGCCTTTCTACCCGTAAGCTTTCCGTTTGGGGCTTACGGGTAAAATTTCCAACACTTAGCATTATTATATTTTGATTTTTTTGTTTTTTGGATTTTCTTATGATCGTTGTGGTGTATTATGATGCAAATTTCAACCAAGAATATTGATTCCGTGTATACTAATAATGCTTCAAGCGATGCTGCGGCCTTCCGCCAAGGCTTGCACGATGGTATCCCCATAGGATTGGGGTATTTTGCCGTAGCCTTTTCTCTGGGAATTATTTACCGCACATCCGGGCTTTCTGTATTCCAAGGCTTTCTGACAAGCCTGCTCAACAACACTTCAGCCGGTGAATTCGCCGCCATTACCCTCATAGGTCAAAACGCCAGCTATACCGAAATAGCACTTGTAACACTTATCGCCAATGCACGCTACATGCTGATGAGCTGCGCTCTTAGCCAAAGGCTCAGCAGTGCACAAGGCTTTATACATCGTCTGGCTATGGCCTTCGCTGTAACGGATGAGCTTTTTGGTATCGCCATCTCCCGTCCGGGGGTTTTGAATCCATACTATTACTATGGCGGTATGGCCGTAGCAATTCCTGGATGGTCGATTGGCACAGCCTGCGGCATTGTCGCCGGTGCGGCACTGCCAGAACGCATTGTCAGCGCACTGAGTGTAGCACTGTTTGGCATGTTCCTTGCTATCATCATGCCCCCTGCACGCGAAAGCCGTATCATTTTAACTGTTGTAATCACAAGCTTCATCGCCAGCTTCGCAGCAACATACATGGAGCCGTTGGCGCAGCTTACCGGCGGTACACGTACCATTATCCTCACTGTAGTCATCGCAGCGGCTGCAGCCTGGTTCAGGCCGGTACAGTCCCAGCAAAAGGAGGATTAGCAGATGGAACACAATATTTATATTTATATTGCAGTCATGGCAATTGTTACCTACGCTATCCGCGTGCTTCCGCTAACACTCATTCGTAAGGAAATCAAAAATCCCTTCATCCGTTCCTTTTTATATTATGTCCCATACACGACGCTCGCAGTAATGACCTTTCCTGCTATCCTGCAGGAAACACAAACACCTGCTGCAGGTGCTCTTGCCCTCGGCGTCGGCGTTGCCACCGCCTGGCGCGGCATGAGCCTTTTTCATGTGGCTTGCTGCTGCTGCGCAGTAGTGTTTATCGTAGAATTTATCATGGTGCCGTAAGGCACAAAAAAAGCCGCCGGCTCAGGAGATTTTTCTCCAATCCGGCGGCTTTTTGTGCTTCTATAAATTAACGTGCATTTAATCCCAATTCATTAATCAAGGCACGCTGCAACAAATTTGAAAAATTAATATCGTTATCAATTGCCAGATTATTAAGCCATGCAGGAATCGAGAGCGTCTTCTTTACAGCCTTCGCATTATACTTTTTATCATAAGCAAGCTTATCAAAAGCAACCATCATCACAAACTGACTGCCTTCCAGGTTGATTTCATTGGGTTTTGATGCCTGAGGATATTCTTCAGGCTTTTTACCTTCCAACATCAGGCCAATCACTTCCTGCACCATCTCCAAAGCTTCTTCCAAAGAATCTCCTTGAGTATTGCAGCCGGGAATATCCGGAACATAAACAGAAACGCCTACTTCCTCAGGTTCAAAAATTACGGGATAAAAATATTTTTTAGACATGATGCGCTCCTTTCTTCTCCTTATCGTTTTAATCAAGCCTGCTTTAAAATAGCCTGTTCTAAGCCTTTCTTTAATTCTTTAGTATGCAAAGGTACAGCAACAGTTATATTCCGCTGTGGATTAAAATATTTTTGATGAGAACCATTATTGCTCTTAACATAAACAAAACCATTTTGTAAAAGCAATCTGATCATTTCTTTAGGGGTTAGTGGCATAAACGCAACCTCCTTTAATTTATTATACTACGTAATATTACGTATGTAAAGAAATGCACGCTGCAACAAAAAAGTCTTCGCACACATACGAATAGGCACGAAGACCAAAATATTTTATAAAATTTTTATCTCACAGCAGCCAGTGGAACATACCGAAATAAGAGAAGATACACAAAACAGAAACACCCAGTGCAGAAACACCGAACATTTTCATAAAAAGATTCTGCTGCTGCTTCTGATTGGCATTGGCAGCCGAAGCATAAGCTGCCAGCGCCAACGCACCGCCTGTAGAAAGCGGACTGATGGCAGCGACATGCGAAATCGTTGTAATAGAAGAAGCCAGCTCCAGCTCATTCACACCGCCAAGCTGCTGAGCAACATGCGGCACTGTCGGCAGCAGCGTAGGCATAACAACACCGCTGCTTGAGCTGAACCAGCTCATAATACCGGAAGTAAGTCCCATAACAGCGGCAGCACTTTTAGCGCTCATCAGAGAAACAAGTATATCAGAAAGCACCTTAATACCGCCGAGATCTATAATCAGCTGCATCAAAACACCCACACCGGTAATCAACAGCAGCGTATTCCAAGGAATATGTTTAATCGCCTTCGTCTCATCTGAAACACGCAAAAAGGATAATACGGCTGCAACAGCAAAGCTGACCAGTCCTACGTTAATTCGCAAAAGCATAACCATAAGCACCATCACTACAATACCGGCAATAGTCGTCAGCTGCTTTTTGTTAAAGCAGGGAACTTCTTTTTTCTGCCCCACAGCAGCAGAACGCAGCTTATAACCACCCAATAAAATGTAGACAATAACAGCATAAATAGTAAAGGAAAGAATGCCATTCATAAGAAAATCATTTTCAATACCTGTCAGGCCAAACTCTGCGCACAGATTCGCACCGATAATGCCGGTAGCAGCAAGCGGTGATAAACCACCGGCGCAAGAGCCCAAAACAGTTAAGGTTGAAAGCAGCACAGGACTGATTTTCATTTCTGCTGCCAAGGACATGGAAAAAACCATCATTATAGCCATAGTCGGTACAGAGCCGGGGCCAAGCGCGGCAAGAATAATCGAGAACACATAGATAATGACAGGTATAAGATAAACACGCTTACCTGCCAAGGAAATTACCTTCTGCGCCAACAAATCAAGACTGCCGTTAATCTGTGCCAGACTGAACAAATAGGTTACACCCAAAAGCATCAGGAACAAAGAAGCATTGAAGCCTTTAATAATTTCCGCATCACTGATGCCTGCCATACGTCCCAAAAGCAAGGCAAAAGCTATGCACAAAAGACCCGTATTCATTTTACGGATAAAACCAAGCATTATCGCCAGCAGTAAAAAAACCAAGGATAACAGAGCCATCGGAAACCTCCAAAAAATTTATTTGATAGTGTATTTGAGAGTGTAACAAAGTACAGTTTACAAGGGACTACACAGGGTAACGGTCTGACGGGAGGATTACCGCCCGTCAGATTTTCCATGTAATGTTCAAGCTGTCGCTTGTGGCGGCAACGGTGGTAATCATCAAATCCACCACCCGCCGCTTGTCGTCAAAGGATACATCGTCCCATGTGTCGAGGTAGCCGGAAATCTGGTTGACCTGTCCCGGGCTGATGGTTTCCACCGTCAGCTCGGCTATCTGCTTCACAAGTTCCTGCTTGCGCCCGTCCAGTTCCGCTATCTTCACATTCACATAGGAGAGCAGGACATTGTTCGCGCCCGTCAGACTGTCCACCAGCTTTTCAATCTCGCTGTCCACATGGAGAAGCTCTACTTGCAGGGCGGCGATTTTGGGATTGGCCTTTGCCGCTTTCTTCCTGCCCGTCAGCGTCTTGTGCTTTTCCAGCTTCTTCACCATCTGCTGGTAAACCACCGCTTCCAGTTCGGAAGTGATGATTTTCCCACAGCCCGGACAGCTTTTATTGTCCAGCCGTTTCGTACAGCGGAGATATTGCCTGCCGGACGGATTGAAGATACTCATAAGCGCATATCCGCAGTTCCCGCACTTGATTTTCCCCGCCAGCCATGTGTGGGTGGCTTTTCGGGCGGACTGGATTTTCATGTTGTTCATCAGCTTCTTGCGGCAAGCCAGCCATATATCCGCCGGAACAATGCCCTCATGGGGAGCCAGCACCAGCATTTGGTCTTTCAAGTCGTTTTTCTTGCTGGGCTTCACATCCCGCCCCTGATACAGATAACAGCCGTTTGTCCCCGTAAAGTCGGCGGCGTCATTGACAATAACCGTACCCTGACTTTTGAAAAATTCGTACACATCCAAGTCCGCCTGCACATAGACGGGATTGCGGAGCATTTGCGCCAGCGTGGGGCGTATCAGTTCCTTGCCGTAGAACAAAATCCCCTGTTCCGCAAAGTACCGGGTAATGTCCCCGTAAGAGGTTGTGGGCTGGGCGTACATCTCAAATATCAGCCGGATATTGGCCGCTTCGTCCGGGTTTACCACCAGCTTCTTTGTGTTGATACCGTCCATTTTGATAGGCTCGGTGTGGAAGCCGTAGGGGGCTTTCCCGCCCATCTTGAAGCCCCGCTGACTGCGGGAGTAGTAAGCGTCCGTCACCCGCTTCTGTATCGTTTCCCGTTCAAGCTGGGCGAACACAATACAGATATTCAGCATAGCCCGCCCCATCGGGGTAGAGGTATCAAACTTTTCCGTAGAGGACACAAATTCCACATCGTACTGCTGGAACAGTTCCATCATGTTTGCGAAATCCAAAATGGAACGGCTGATACGGTCAAGTTTGTAAACAATGACCTTTGCAATCAAGCCCCGCTTAATATCCCGCACCAGTTCCTGAAACTTCGGGCGGTCTGTGTTCTTGCCGCTGTACTCTTTGTCTGTGTATTCCTTGCAGTTCCCGCCTTTCAATTCGTATTTGCAAAAC
>NZ_GL830879.1:47850-61472 GCF_000188175.1 Phascolarctobacterium succinatutens YIT 12067
ATGGAAATGCTGTCCTTTTTGTCTACCGATTGCCTTGCATAGATCGCGTCTATCCTGTTATTCATTTTGTCGCTCATTTTCTTAAAAAAGAAACGGAGCTGCTGACAGTTTTATTATACCGCCAGCAGCCCCGCAAATCAACGATGGCTTCGGGAAACCTTATGCCCCGGCTTCCTCTTTCTGCCGCTTATCGGCGTATTTGCGGAACACCTCATAAAGCTGCTGCTCCAGTTCCCGGCGTTTGGCCGCTTCCTGCTCCGGCGTGAACACCGGGGAGAGGTTTTCCAGCGTGATTTCCTTTCCCTGAAAAGTCACGACTTCTGTTTCCTTTTTGTATCTGATATTGGTACTTATAAAATCACCTTTCCTTTCCATGCTGCCGCTGCCGTTTCAGTTCCACCAGTATATCCGGCGGGATACGGTCAACCAGCCTTTGCATATCGTGCAGTTCGCTTTCCAGCTTCGCCTGTTCCATGCGGTCTTTGATTTTGCCGCTCTCGCTGGCTCTGGCTCGTGCTTCCAGCTTCTCATTTTCTGCCAGCAGGTCATTGATTGTGACCTTGTACTTTTTCAACTGCCCGGAGAAATTCTCCATCTGCGGGAACCACTTTTTCAGCATGGAGAGGGCTTCCTCTTTTTTCTTTCCGGCGTTCAGCGGGTTAATGCCGTCCAGTGTGGCTTCAATGGCTCTTGCCTGCCGGGAGAGGGAAACCGCCTGTTTGAAAAGCCGGGTGGGGATATGCTTCCGGCCTGTCTTGCTGGCGCTTTCCCCACGCTCCAAGTCGGGATATTTCTCCACCATGTAGGCGTGAAAATCATCCTGCCACTTCGTCAGGTTTGCCCGGTTGCCGATAATCTCCTTTGCGCACAGGCGGTTGTCCTTTGTCAGCGGAACAAAGGTCAAATGCAGGTGGGGCGTTTTCTCGTCCATGTGTACCACCGCCGACACAATATTTTCCCGGCCTACCCGGTCAATGAGGAAGTCGGCCGCCCGCTGGAAAAACGCCTGTATCTCCTTTGGGGATTTCCCCTTGAAAAACTCCGGGCTGGCGGTTATCAGCGTATCGACAAACCGGGTGCTGTCCTTGCGGGTGCGGCACCCCGCCTGTTCAATGCGGCGCTGAATGAAGTGGTAATAGCGTCCCTCCGGCTTGACGATATGGAAGTTGTACTTGCTCTTAGCGGTGTCAATGTCGGGGTTGCTGGCATACTGTTCTTTCTGCCTTTCGTGATGGGCTTCCAGCGGCCTTGCCGGGTTGCCCTTGTGCTTCTCAAACCGCAAAATTGCGTGTTGTGCCATTCTGCTCCTTTCCCCATTCCTTTCCCATCCGGGGTTTTCCACAGGGAAAATCCCGCAGAAAATAGCTCGGATAGGATTGGAATGGATAGAATATAAATCAATCTTTTTATCTTTGTATTTCTATATACCGTCCGATTTTCGTACTTCTCAGGAATGATTTCCGTACTTCATGGGTACGGTTTTCAGTCCTCCGGCGTACCAGAACGGGATTTCTTGAAGTCGGTGTTTGGAACTGCTTCATAGGATTTTGGGAAAATGCGGTTGGGTTTTCCACAGCCCTGCTTCTGGATCTCCACCAGTCCGGCGTATTGCAGTTCCCGCAGGGTGTTCACCGCTTTCTGCCGCCCACAGTGAAGCAGGTCAACTACTTCACAGATAGGGCAATACAGGAAAATCCGTCCGCAGTCGTCCGCCCACCCATTCTTGCGGGATAACTCTGTCCGACGCAGGATAAAGGCGTACAGAACCTTTGCCTCGTTGGACAGGGGCTTGAATGTGGGGGCTTCAAAGAGAAAATTCGGGAGCCGGGTGAAGCTGAACGCCTGTTCCGGCTGGTGAATGTAAATCGTGTTTGTCATATCGTGTTTTGTGGACGGTTAGAAGCCCGTTTTCCGGGGCGGGCGATACTTTATACCACCCGCCTCGGTTTGGGGCTTGTAAAGCCTGATAAATCAAGGCTTTTTCCGCTCCTAACTGTCCACAGCAGACCTCCTTTTCCGTTCACTTTCTGTTTTCTGCCGCCTGTGAACTCTGGCGGCGCAGTCCGGGCAGTATTTCCCCCGGTTGGAGCGTGGGACGAACACGCCGCCGCAGACCGCACAGCGTTTCAAGTCCTTATCCCGGAAAATCCCCGCTTCCAGCGTTCCGTCCAGCGGTAAGACCGCCCAGCGGAACCACTTGCAGCAGACCGAGAAAGAAATCGTCTGCGGGCAGGTGCAGGTGTCCCCATCGTCAAGGACAATGCAGTTGCCGTTCTCACAGCAACAGCACTCCCGGCGTATCAGGCTGGCCGCCTGTTTCCTCTGCGCCGGTGTCATGCGGTAAAGGGAACCGTCCGGCCTGCGTTCCAGCGGCGGCAAGTCTTTATAGGGGTTATCTCTCATGCGTTCCCTCCATTTTTCGCTTTGCCGTTCTCCCCGAAAAGGCTTCCTGCCCCATTCCTGCGGCGTGTTCCGGCGTTGGCACGCTCCCCGCAGCTTCGGGACATTTTGTCCCGAAGTCCGGCTCCTTGCGGTGCTTCCCCAGCCGGGGTATTCCTTTTCGGACGGTCATTCGGTTTTCAAGGTGCTGTCCATCGATGAACTACCCTAAGTCTACACGAAAAAAATGCAATTCCCGGAATATTGCGAGAATTGCATTTTGATGAAGTTTACACTTTGGAAATTGCATTTTTACAATCATTCTGTATAATGGAAGTATGCGGAGGAGGTGCGTATTTATGGCTTTACCCGGAACACCCGGACAGCGGATTTCCGATTTATGCAACGGGAACCACATCACACAAAAGGAACTTGCGGAGAAGATAGGCGTTTCCGCTTCCCAGTTGAGCCGCATTGTCAGCGGCGAAACGAGAACGGTCAGCAGTGATATTCTCATAGGTGTGGCAAAGGAATTTAAGGTATCGACAGACTACATACTGGGCTTGTCCACCGTGAGCGTCCGTAAAAGCTACGATATTTCTGAATTAGGCTTGTCAGAGGGAGCCGTAAGGGGGCTTGTGACGGGCGCTGTTGATGTGCAAATCCTCAACCGCCTGTTGGAACACAGGAATTTTCCTAAGCTGATAGATTTGATACGGATTTATTTTCAGGACGCGGCGGCAAAGGGGATAATGGCACGAAACCAGCTTATCGAGATAGCAACGGCTTCCCTGTCCGACCTGATGAAAGAACACCCGGAACACCGGGCAGAAGCGAAGCAGGATTTACAGCTTTTGAACGCCCAAAAGATGGGGGAACATGAAGCGGAGATTGAAAAAATCAAAAATGTGTTCCTGGCTATCCTGCGGGACATTAAGAAAGACATAGACAACGGGGAACAGCTGGGAGAAGCTGTGACCGCCGCTATGTTCCAAGCCATGCGGGACGCACTGGCGGAACAGAAACAAAAACCGCTTTCCATTGACGATGTAACGGCGATGATAGCTGGACAGATCGGACAGCTTGCACCGATGGACGAGGAAACCGCCGACCTGTTTCAGCGGTTAGTAAAGAAAATGATTGAACAGGCAGAGAAATAAATGTAGGAGAATATTAGAAAATGGGAAAAAGCAACTCGTACTATATGCAGCTTCATGTAGAAGCACTGTTTACAATGAATGAAAAGAACGAACTTATGACTATAAGGGAACCATGGGACTCCACTTCACAGCCGGCTCCCCGCTTCTATTTGACAAGACCACTTTACGAAAAACCACATGCTTATTTTCGCGCTGACGTACCGAAAGAATTAAGAGAAAAACTACAATCAATTACCAACAGAGAGCCAGTACTGATGCTGCCGAATGAATCACCTATTTATGATAAAGAATATCGGCAACTATTAGGAGAAAGTAAGATTTCAGAAGATGCTTGTTTTTGGCTTCCTGAACAGCCAAAGTTAAAAGCCTGCTTACTCACTAAAGACAACATTGAGCCTCAGATGAGCCACTATTTTCCCTGGCTACCTGAAGAGTTGCTGGATGTTCCCTTTTGCGCTGCTTATTTGGAAGATTCTCAAGTCGTATCTATTTGTCGTAGTGTTCGGATTATTCTTGAGGCAGAGGAAGCGGGAATTGAAACGGCTGAACTTTACAGAAGAAAAGGGTATGCATTCCACACACTTGCAGAATGGGCAGAAGCAGTTAGACGAAATGGTAGTATTCCTTTGTATAGTGCGTCCACTTCTAACTTAGCCTCTTTAGGTTTAGCAAAAAAGGCAGGCGGCATTTTCTTTGGTAACGGTTTTTGCGTTTGCTGATTTATGGTTTTGGGGTATAATAAACTGTTTGAAGAAGAAAAGAAGCGGCTAAAATAGATTGCGGAGAAGTTGGACTTGCCGAAAAATCCAAACCCACAGCGGGGACGGAAAAAGAAATAGAGAACAGCAAATCGAAATAGGAGGAGTGAAAATGAACCAAGGAAGAATTATTGTGATTACAGGTTCGCCGGGAACAGGAAAGACAACAATTGCGTCGATTGTCGCAAAAGAATCGAACATGGATAAATCTGTGCATATGCACACAGACGACTTTTTCCATTATTTAAGCAAAGGAGCAATACCGCCGCATTTACCAGAGTCCAACGAACAAAATTTAGTTGTTATTGAAGCCTTTTTAGAAGCTGCAAAGCGCTATGCCCGCGGTGGATATGATGTAATTGTAGATGGAATTGTAGGGCCGTGGTTTTTAGAACCATGGAGAGCCCTTGTTCGAGAAGATTATGAAGTACACTATATTGTTTTAAGGGCCAGTAAAGAAGAAACTATGAAGCGAGCTGTGGAGCGCTCAAAATTAGACAGAAAAACAAATGTTGAATTAGTAGAAACCATGTGGGAGCAATTTTGCAATCTGGGAATATATGAATCGAATGTTATAGATACGACCACTTATTCCATTCAAGAAACTGTTTCCGCAGTACAAGAAAAAATCGCAAGTAGGGCAGCGTTGTTGTCTTAGATTTTTTTGCTTTTTTGTGGTATATTATCCTCAGACAGAGCTAAAAGGGAGAGCGGAACATGAAAAGCGATTATTCAAAAGAAAGCATCACAGAGTTTTTAAGCCGAAAGTACGGTGAGGATATAAGGCTTTTTCCGATAAAAGAAGGGCAGGAGTCACAGGCGTATTGGTTTTCGCGTGGCGGCAGAGAATATGTCGTGCGCATAAATTCAAATATGGAAGGCTTCAAAAAAGACAAATACGCCTATGAGCACTTCCGCTCGGATAGAGTTCCTATTCCAGAGGTTGTTGAAACAGGCAACTTTGACGGCACGCACTACTTCTGCATCAGCGTAAAAGCGGACGGGATTACATATGAGGACTCCGATGAAGAAACGGTTGTGCGACTGCTCGGCGATATTACGGATGTAACCGAAGCAATATCGCGAACCGATATATCAGGCACTTCCGGCTGCGGCGTGTTTGACAGCGATACGGGAAACGCTCCGTTTTACAGCTGGAGAGAATATCTTGCGGAGGTATTCGAGAGAGACTGGACGGCGGTAAGCAGGAGCTATGTTAACCTCTCACTCATCGACGAGCTTCTCGCGGCATATCGTGAGCTTATATCTTATTGCCCGGAAGAAAGAGCGCTGTTCCACGGGGATTTCGGCTCGAATAATGTTATCGTAGGCAAAAAATCGAGGATAAGTGGCGTTATAGACTGGGACTGCGCGGCTTACGGGGACTTTCTTTACGACATCGCGACCGCGTATTTTTGGCGGACATGGCTCATGTGCATGGAAAAAACTGCGGCGTATTGGGAGAGAAAATACTCTCACCTGCCGAGATATACCGAGCGAATTTTATGCTATGAGCTGCGGATAGGGCTGACGGAAATATACGAAAACGCTGTCGAAAACGATACTGAGACAACAGAGTGGCTTCAAAACAGGTGCCGCGAGATTTTGAGAGAATACAGACAAAGAAAGGCATGATAAAATGAGAATACTGTTCACAGGCTTTGACCCGTTCGGGGGAGAGAAAATCAATCCTGCGGGAGAAGCCGTAAAAATGATGAAAAACGAAATACAAGGCGCGGAAATTTTAAAGCTCGAAGTGCCGACGGTGTTTGGAAAGGCAGGAGAGGTTCTTAAAAAAGCGGTGGAGCAATACAGACCCGACGCGGTGGTGTGCGTAGGTCAAGCCGGAGGGAGAGCCGCCATTACTCCCGAGATGATAGCCGTGAACATAATGGACGCGCGCATTCCCGACAACGCCGGAAACAAGCCGTGCCACGAGCTTATAATAAAAGAGGGAAGAGAAGCGTATTTTTCCTCACTTCCGGTGAAGGATATCGAGAAAAATCTAAATGATAACGGAATTCCGTCGTCGGTATCGTATGGAGCGGACAACGAGTAAAAGAGTGACCGCCGAGATAACCCATTGCTCGGCGGTGTTCCTTTCCAAGTTAATTGCGTGATATAGATTGAAAAGTGGATAGATTTATGATACAGTGAATAGATTTATGATATAATGAGTTATCAACAAATCGGAAGTTGTGGAGGTAAAATATAGATGAATCAAGGTAGAATTATTGTAATCACAGGTGCGCCGGGGACAGGAAAAACTACAACGGCATCTGCTGTTGCAAAAGAATCAGATTTGGAAAAGTCTGTGCATATGCACACAGATGACTTTTATCATTATTTGAGTAAAGGGGCAATACCACCGCATTTGCCAGAATCAAATGAGCAAAATTTGATTGTCATTGAAGCGTTTTTAGAAGCTGCGAAGCGATATGCTCGTGGGGGATATGATGTAATTGTTGACGGTATTATCGGACCGTGGTTTTTAAAGCCGTGGCAAAGTCTTGTTCGGGAACATTATGAGGTGCATTATATTATTTTAAGGGCAAGTAAGGAAGAAACCTTGAAGCGAGCTGTTGAACGCTCAAAGTTAGACCGAAAGACAAATATCGAATTGGTAGAAACCATGTGGGAGCAATTTTGCAATCTGGGAATATATGAATCGAATGTTATAGATACGACCACTTATTCCATTCAAGAAACTGTTTCCGCAGTACAAGAAAAAATCGCAAGTAGGGCAGCGTTGTTGTCTTAGATTGTTTTGGTGCAATTCCCATTTATCGAGCAGATGAAGTTGGGGAGCCGCCTGGAGGCGGCGGTGCCGAAGGATAAAATAGGAGATGTTAAGGTTATGAATAATGAATACGATAATGAGAAGTTTTTTGAAGAATATGCAAAGATGTCCCGCAGTAAAGAGGGGTTAAAAGCTGCTGGTGAATGGCATCAATTAAAACCTTTGTTTCCTTCGTTAGAAGGAAAATCTGTTCTTGACTTGGGGTGCGGATATGGCTGGCACTGCAAGTTCGCAGAAGAACAAGGAGCTACAAAAATATTAGGGATCGATTTAAGTAAGAAAATGATTGAGGAAGCCCAAAAGCGCAATTCAGGAAATCAAATTGAATATCGTATTAGCGGATTAGAGGAATACGACTATCCAGAAAATGAATGGGATTGTGTTATATCTAATTTAGCTCTTCACTATATAGAGGACATAGTGGAAATATTTCAAAAAGTGTATAGGACATTAAAACCAGGTGGAATTTTTCTTTTTAATATCGAACACCCTGTTTTTACCGCAGGAGTTGGGCAAGATTGGATTTATACAGATGATGGGAAACCGCAATATTGGGCGATTGATAATTACTTTATAACAGGAGAACGAAATACACATTTTTTAGGATGTGATGTAGTAAAACAACATCACACACTTACACAGATTATAATGGGATTGCTGAACAATGGGTTTGAGCTTAAAGTTGTAGAGGAAGCAGAACCGCCTAAAGAGATGATGGATATTCCGGGTATGGAAGATGAACTTCGCCGCCCGATGATGTTACTTGTAAAGGCGATAGCGAAAAAATAATATCTCTATTAGGAAAACTGATATACCCCAATTTAGAGAATGGCATAGTAATTCCTAGTGATAAAGAGAAAATGATTGCACTGGCAAATAAATACATTGAAAAAGAAAATGTAGATGCACTCATTCTCGCCTGTACGGAGCTGCCACTTGCCATAAAGCCCGAAGATGTTAATGTGCCAATCGTGAATACAACCCAAGTACATATCAACGCAATTTACCAATATGCAATTCGATAAAAATAGCAAAGCCAGCCGAGCCAGTCAACGGTCAAGATGAACGGCGCATTTCATGCGCCGCCGTTGACAGCCCCGCCCGTCTTTGCTAAAGGGTAATCAAGGCGGGAAAGCCCTAAAATGGCTTCCCCGCCCATTTCAATTTTGGGAAAAGAAATGCTCCAAAATCAAAAAGAGAGCGGCCAAGCACTTTGAGGGATTGGCCGCCTTGTTCACCCATTCAGCGGAACGGCGGGCGGCGGTCAAGGCCGGGTGCAAACCCGTTCATTTCAGCCTTGACGGTTGCCTGCTGTCCTGCTACTTTTCCGGGAGTGTGGCCACACTTCGGGACACTTTGTCCACAAGTCGGAGCGAAGGACGAGGGACGGGGGCTTTCATATACCTGCCGCCGTTCTCTGAAAACAGGCCGATTTTTTGCTCATTCCCATTCGCAAAAATTCAGCCTGTTTTCCTGCCGGAGCAAACGGGGTGCAAGAAGCACCGCACCCCGTTTCCTCTGTCAGCCACGCCAGCAGGTATAACACACTACACTTTGCAAGCAAAGTCGTGTGCCAAAGGGGGCACCCCTTTGGAAACCCTAGACAACAAAACAGGCGGTATGCTGCCCTCTCCGGGAGCATACCGCCGTTTGTTGTCAGCAGCCCGTTTCACGGTCTGCGTGTAGTTCCTTGTAAACTGACCTAAAGGGAATATTAAATATAACAGAATCGCCATTTATATAATAACACTTAGGAATTACTTTGTAAAACGGTAGTTTTGTTTATCTTATTCTTGTTTGGCATTAAAATTATTCCATATAGGAATAGTCTTTTTATTGTCGCCTCTGTGCAGATATAGACTATGCTATTCCCACTCTTTAAAGCAAAATAGTTTATTTCCTGCAAAATAAATGTTACAATAAATAATTGAGAGAAGATTAGACAATTTTCATAGCTATAACAACGCTGTGAAAATTACATTATGGAGATGATTGCTTTGCCAAATTATGCAGATATCAACGGACGGCCGATGAAGAAGCTGCAAATACAACAATACCTGCGCAAGCTGCAGCTCAACGATTTCGAGCCGGCTGTTAATTTAGCAACCCTGACTAAATTGCAGGACGCGCACCTCAAATATATCCCCTATGAAAATTTTGACTCTCTTAACGGCAAAATTACCTCGCTCAAACGCCAGGATATGTTCAATAAGGTTATCATGCATAACCGCGGCGGCATCTGCTTTGAGCTGAACGGACTTTACAACTGGCTTTTGGAGTCCCTGGGCTTCGATGTAACCAGCTATTCCGCCCGCTTTATCGATAAAATGGAAACCTATCAGCTGCGCCGCCACCGCGTAATGTGTGTAGCTTTAGGCGAGAAGCGTTATCTGACCGACGTCGGCGTGAACAGCGAAAGTCCGCGTGTACCGCTGGAAATTGTTGAAGGTCTGATTCAGAGCGACGGCATCAGCCAATACAAGTTTACCCGCAGTGAATTTTGGGGTTGGCTGCTTTGGCAGAAGGAACGCGGCAAAATCTGGAAGCGCCTCTTTGGCTTCACAGAAGAGCCTCAGATAGACAAGGATTTTATTACCGCCAGCTTCTGGTGCGATGCCCATCCCGACTCACCGTTTATCAAAAGCAAGAAGCTGTCTATTTTCCGCGAGGACTGCAATATTACCATCCGCAGCAACTATTTAAAATTTTACCTTGGCGGTCGCGTAAAGTACCGCTATAAAATTAACACCGGTGCCGAGCTTAAGGAGATTCTTTGGGAGTATTTTGGTATTAATGTAGAATACCGGCTCAAGGATGACGGTATAGAATACTAAGCCTGGCAGGAGATTTTTAAAATGCCTGATTTATTTTTTCCCAGTTATACAAAAAAAATACTGTCTGCTTTAAACGCTGCCGGCTATGAAGCATATCTTGTCGGCGGTGCCGTGCGCGACCTGCTTTTGGGCAAGTCACCGGATGATTACGATATCACTACCAATGCTCTGCCTGAGCAGGTTTTGGCAGTTTGCAAGCAACAAGATTGGAAAACTGTTGACCAATTAGGTCACAATTTCGGCTGCGTAGTCATCGTTATCAACGGTGTTGCTACCGAAGTAACAACCTTTCGCGGCGAACGCTATAACGACGAAGATATGCATCGCCCTGCCGCAACCTGGTTTTGCAGCAGTCTGCGCGAGGATTTGAGCCGCCGTGATTTTACTGTCAACGCTATGGCGCTATCACTGAACGGCACATTGTATGACTACTTTGGCGGTCAGCAGGATTTACAGCAGAAGATTTTACGCACTGTAGGTGACGCTAAGCAACGCTTTCATGAGGATGCGCTGCGTATGCTGCGTGCCTGCCGCTTTGTGGCACAGCTTGGCTTTACGTACGAGCAGGCAGGCTGCGAAACACTACCTGCCTGCGGTGCTCCGAACACGCCCTACTACCTGCCGCATGGCTACAGCTTTCCGGTTGAACGCTGCGCCGGCCTTTCGTTGGAGCGTGTACGCAAGGAGCTTGAAAAGCTCATTACATCTGAATATGCAGGCAAAGGCCTGATGCTGATGATGGCAACAGGCCTTTTAGGTGCAAACTGTCATGCCCGTGAAAACGGCAGCGATACTATTATTCCCATTCTGCCGGAAGCACTGCATCTTTTAGGTCTGCACCAAAATCCACGCTTTCATTTATACGACACCTGGGAGCACACACTGCTGGCGATTGACAACAGCCCGCACGATTTAGCCATCCGCTGGGCACTTGTGCTGCACGATCTGGGCAAGGGCTTGCCGAATGTACGCAAACTGAATAAGGAAGGCCAGCCTTCCGACCCGGGGCATGAAGCCGAAAGTGCAATCATGGCTAAAGCGATTTTAACGCGCCTAGGCTATAACAAAAGCTTCGTACATCTGGTAACCTGGCTGGTAGCGCAGCATATGCGCTTCGCGCCTATGCTGCTCACCGGTGAGCGCACCCTGCTGCGCTGGGTGCGCAGCGAAGCCGCCAACTCCGGCTTCCGTACGCAGGCAGAGCTGACACAAGCCTACAGTCTGCTGGTCGAGGTTTTTCTTGCGGATATGGGAGCAACCCACGCCCGCGAAAACGAGCAGCTAATGGCCGAAGGTCGCCTTTTAGGCCGTCAGGTTGTGGAGCTGGTACGCACACGCATGCCCGTATGCACCAAGGATCTTGCTGTCAGCGGACGCGAGCTGCTGGAGCTTATTCCCAGGGCTGACATTAAAAATATTTTATTCTACCTGCTGGAACGCGTACAATCAGGTAATCTTCCCAACGAAAAAGAAGCTTTGCTCACAGCATTCCATAAGCATCAAAGGCGCAAAGCTACAATCAGTTCAGGAGACAACGTATGAAAACAAAACGCATTTTAACGGTCATTGTTTGCCTGCTAGCCATTTTAGGCGGCCTTAATTATCTTTTGCAGCAATCCCCTATGCCTATAGGCACACCAGGAAGCACACCGGCAGCCGGTGCCGCACAATTCGTAGGCAAACACGATATCAAGGATTCACCCTATTTTAAACATCCTGATTTTTATAATATGCAATCTGACGAGCATCTTACTATTTTGCCGAAATTTGCCACTACGCAGCAAATCACTCATTATACCTGTGGTCCGGCAGCAGCGAATATGGTAGTAAAATATTACAAGGGCCAAACGCTTGATGATGAGCTGGCCGTTGCTAAAATCATGGGCAGCAGCAAAACAGCAGGCACTAATACCAAGGGCATGGTAAACTACTTTGAAAAAATCGGTTGGGAGGTTCATTCCTCCATTAAAGATAAAACTCCCGACAGCTATAAGGATTTCCTCAAATTTGTCGAGAGTAATCTGAAAAATAATACCCCTATTATTGTAGAAAACGTCGATTGGGGCGGGCATTGGCGCGTCATCATCGGTTACGACAGCATGGGCACCGCACACCAAAGTGACGATGTGCTTATTATGGCAGATCCCTATGACACCACCGACCATCTGCAGGACGGCTACAGCATTGTACCGGCAGAACGCTTCTTCTATATGTGGTTTGATCACCAGCTTTTCCCGCAAAGTGAGCAAAAACGCCAATGGCTGACGGCTAAACCGAAGGCTTGACGGTTCCGAAGAAAACATTCTATATTTTTCCAAAAATAAAACCGTTGCCGCAAATTCCCTGCAGCAACGGTCTTTTATTTTATATGGATAAACTTTTAGCTTGCAGCTTCCTGCTCCGCTCCACGCACATGCGTGAAATAAGAGTAAACTGCTACGCTCATAAGCACGCAGCCGGCAAATACAAGCACATAACGCGAGCTCATAAAGCTGCCCAAGGCACCGCCAAGCAGCGGTCCTACAACACCGCCAAACTGCTGCGCGCTCGTAACCAGGCCAAAGGCCTTACCACGCATATTGGCAGCAGTAACACGCGTCAGGTTAGCATTAATATTCGGCACAGCGCCTGCAAGGAACAAGCCGTAAACAAACTGAATAGCCGCAAACTGCCAGACAGTGTTGATAAAGACTTGGAAAAGGTTAATAAAACCGGCAATAAAGGTTACAATGCAGAAAACACGCACATAACCGAAGCGCTGTCCGCGTTTTCCCCAAAACGGTGCCGCTAAAATACCGGTAATACCGGCTAGCGAGAAAATCACACCTGACATCTTGATAGCAGCATCACCCATATCATGCATCAGCTCGCCTACGTACAATGTAATCAACGGCTGAATCAGCATCACACAGGTCTGCACTACAAAGAACATAGCCATAATATATAACAAGCCCTTGTTATGCAAAGCGTTCTTTAAATCTGCCAACAGACTGCTTGCTTCGCGCGCACCCTTATTCAATACGGACATATCCTTAACAATAAATACTACGGCACTTGTAGCAATAAACAAGGCAAAGCTGCCTACATAAAATGAAGCACGCATGCCAAACCAGCTGCTCAGATAACCGCCCATCAAAGGTCCCATGATGGTGCCGCTGGCTACCGCAGTCTGCATCAGTCCCATGCCCCAGCCCATGCGCTCCTCCGGCAAGGATGAAGATGCCATAGACATGCAGGCAGGCACAAAGCCGGCAACAACACCACACACAATACGCACTATTAATAGCTGATAGACATCCTGGCAAACGCCGGTAAGAAAATAGGTCAGCGCCAAGCCGTAGCCGGCGCGAATCGCCATCTTTCTCTGCCCGACATGGTCAGCCAAAGCGCCCCAATAAGGTGCCATCACGGCCGAACCCATAAAGGTTACAGCAAAGGTAATGCCTGCCCAGAAGTTAACGTCAGGCTGAGCAACATGCAGCTCACGCAGCAGATATACAGGCAAAAAAGGAATGCACATTGTATAGCTGGCACAGCACAAAAAAACTCCCAGCCACAATACCGGCAAATTAGCCTTCCAATTGCCTTTGTTGTTAGCAGTAAAAGCTTGTATTGACATTGTATCTCCCTTTCCTCTCTCTAATTGCTATTATAACACAATGCAGGCAGATAGTCACAGCAGATAAATGCC
>NZ_GL830880.1 GCF_000188175.1 Phascolarctobacterium succinatutens YIT 12067
TTAAAAATGTCCTTGACAAAGGGTACGGTTTATTTAGAGCTCAGGGGCTGGTTCAGCGAGGAAAGTGTGGCGCTGATTTCGCGTCTGGTGAATTATGTATGCCTGCCTACATATATGCTGACCAATATTTTGGGGCAGTTTAAGCATGACCAGCTTATCACGCTTTCACATGGCCTGATTGTACCGGTTATTTCGATGCTGGCAGGCTATTTTATCAGCAGGCTGCTCGGACGTCTGATAGGTGTTCCGCGGGAGCACAGAGGAATTTTTTCTATCTGCGTCAGCTTTTCCAACACAATTTTTATCGGCCTGCCGTTAGGTATAGCCTTGTTCGGTGATGCCGGCGCTCCTTATATTATGATTTACTACATGGTAAACACAACACTTTTCTGGACTATCGGCTTTCATGATTTGGCAAGCAGCAATGGCGTAACCATGCCGCTTTTCAGCCGTAAGACACTGAAAAGCATTATGTCGCCGCCGCTTATGGGCTTTATGCTGGGCGTAGTGATGGTACTGTTGGAATGGAATCTGCCTGAGCCGGTATTCAAGTCCTTTCATTATCTGGGAAGCATGACTACGCCGCTGGCGATGCTGTTCATCGGTATTGCCATGAGCAAAACCCGTTGGGAAGAAATTGCCGTAGGCAAGGAGCTGGTAGTTGCTATGCTGGGACGCTATTTAATCTGTCCTTGGATAGTTTTCCTTATCCTGCCGTTTTTCCATCTGGAGCCAATGATGGAAAAGGTATTTGTAATTATGGCGGCCATGCCGGCGATGACCAATACGGCGATTGTGGCCAAAGGCTATGGCGGCGATTATAAATATGCTGCCATGCTGACGGCGGTAAGCACGGTGCTGGCGGTCTTTGCAATACCGTTTTATATGTGGCTGGTACACTGAAAAAGATTTGCTGTTATAAATGTCGCTGTTTGTGATAAAATAAGCATAGAGTGGTTTAAAATATAAATGTTGCAAATGAGGAGGACTGAATTATGGAGTATAACAAGCTGTCTGACGAAATAATTGCCAAGCTGCAGGCCTTGGTCGGCGTGCAGAATGTAGTGACGGATGCAGGGCAGATGGAAATATATTCCCATGATGAAGTAACTGACCCGGCCTATCATCATATGCCTGAGGCTGTCGTATTTGCGGAAAATGCACAGCAGGTGGCAGCTGTGGTCAAACTGGCGAATGAATATATCTTCCCGGTTGTGCCACGCGGCGCAGGCACAGGTCTTGCCTGCGGTGCAGTGCCCATTTACGGCGGTGTAGTGCTTTCGCTCGAAAAGATGAATAAAATTATCGAGGTTAATGCCGATGCTATGTACGCAGTTGTAGAGCCGGGTGTGCGCACCTCGGATTTGCAGGCTGCGGCTGAAGCTAAGGGAGCCTTTTATGCAGGCGACCCCTGCAGCGGGGATTCCTGTTTTATCGGCGGCAATGTGGCAACCAATGCCGGCGGCAACCGCGCGGTTAAATACGGTACTACGCGTCATCAGGTATATGCCGTTGAGGTGGTAAGTCCTACCGGCAAGATTGTGCAGCTGGGAGCACGCCTGCAAAAGCAGACTACAGGCTATTGCCTGGAGCAGCTGATAATCGGCAGTGAGGGCACTCTTGGTATCATTACACAGATTACAGTGAAACTGCTGCCGTTGCCTAAGTACAGCATGGATCTGCTGGCGGTTTTTGAATCCCCTGAGGATGCTATAGGCACGGTAAACAAGCTGATTATGGCCGGTATTATGCCTACTTGCGTAGAATACATGGATAATATCACTATCAAATCCGTAGAGCGTTATCTCGGTACAACGCTGCAGGGCAGTGACAAGGGCAATTATCTTATCGTAGAAGTGGAAGGCACCAGCGAGGATGACTTGGATGAAAAGGCGTGTACGATGGATGAAATTTGCTCGGAAAACGGTGCCGGCGATGTGCTGGTAGCGGAGCACGATAAAATTTGGCAGGCACGCAAGGCCTTCGCCGAAGCAGTGCGTGCGGAAAGTCTGATTGTCTGCAAGGAGGACGTTGTCTGCCCGGTAGATCATGAGCCTGCGCTGCTGGCGGAAATTTTGCGTCTGGCCGATAAATATCAGCTGGTAACACGCATTGCCAGTCATGCCGGTGATGGTAATATCCATCTGAATATCCTGAAGCAGGAGCAGGAGAATTATGCGGACTGGGATGCCAGAGTCAAAGCCAACCAGCAGGAGCTGTACCGCTTTATTTACGCACACGGCGGTCGCTTGAGCGGTGAGCATGGCATTGGCTATAAACGCAAACAGCTGATGGAAGAATTCACTAATCCTGATGAGCTGGAAATGATGCGGGCTATTAAAAAAGCCTTGGATTCCAATAATATTTTGAATCCGGGCAAAATTTTCGATATAGAGTAGCATATATTAAGCAAAAGGGCATTGCCAAGAGGTGATGCCTTTTTTGCTGCATTGATTTTTTATATATAACGCATAAACTATATTGATGTTTGGAAATACGTTCGCAAAGAATCGGTAAACAACAAACAAAAATTCATAAAAGTGTTGACAAAGTTTGCGCTGCACACTATAATATAAGCAAACAGGAATTTATTGGGTGGTGATAGATATGAAAAAGTTTTTAAGTATTATCTGCTGTGCTTGTTTCTTTTATGCCGGATATAGTGCTGTGTTTGCTGACGAACCTGTTTATAAGGAATATACGGTGACTGTCGCTGAGGGCGAAACGCTGTGGGAAATTGCCGGTCGTCATACAGAAGCGCGTGAGGATGTGCGGGAGGTTATTTTCCGCATCGAACAGGCGAACAAACTTAACTCTAAGCATATTTATCCCGGTCAGGTTTTGAAGGTGCCGCTGCGCGTTCATGATAACGGGCTGATGGTAGCGGAAAGATAAATGAGAATATAATATATAATAAGCAAAATGAT
Organism: Phascolarctobacterium succinatutens YIT 12067; assembly: GCF_000188175.1. Taxonomy (GTDB): domain Bacteria; phylum Bacillota; class Negativicutes; order Acidaminococcales; family Acidaminococcaceae; genus Phascolarctobacterium_A; species Phascolarctobacterium_A succinatutens. Next base: position 2,928 of record NZ_GL830880.1, read on the forward strand.
AAGGGCTGTTGTATCTGCAGGGTGGTACAACAGCCTTTGGTGCTTTCAATAAAGTATAACTCAGCAAGAACATCAGTATTATGATCTTTAAGGATACGGTTCGGCAGTGGGAAATGCGAGTTCCGGGCAGTAACAATCTCGTTACTTTAATTTCACAGAATGCTTGCAAGGCTTTTGACGATGCTTGTCGAATATAGTAAATATTCGAGGAGGTATGCGTTATGAGAAATAAGAAATGGATTGCGGCAGCACTTGTGTGCGGTTTTGTTTTAGGTAACAGTATGCCTGCGGCGCAGGCTGGTATTTTGGATAAGGTCCTGAAGGGCGGCGTTATCGGCTATGCTGTAGATGCTACCGCTCCGGCATTGAATAATGCAATTAACTCTGTAACGGCCAAGTATGGTGTAAGCTCGACGGATGCTACGAAGGTAGTACCTGTTATTTCTGTCGGTGACGGCAGCCGTGCCGGTGCGGCACAGGTTTCCGGCCCGCAGTCAAAGGTTGACCAGGTGAAGGCGGCGCTGATGATTGAGCAGACACTTTTGGGAGTACGCTGCAAAGTGCTGATTCCGGTAGACAATGTGTCCTATCAAAATGTTAACCGTGTGCAGGGCGTTGGCGTGAGCGCTTCTCTGGACGTAAAGCTTTAAGAAGAGTGAAATAAGACATAAAAAAGAGGCTGGGACAAAACCACCCTCTCAAA
>NZ_GL830881.1 GCF_000188175.1 Phascolarctobacterium succinatutens YIT 12067
AGTTTGAGAGGGTGGTTTTGTCCCAGTCTCTTTTTGTCTGCCAATAATCAACCGAAATTGAAGTTACATATTCACGTACTGCTGAATATACTCAAAAAGCATATCCGCACCTCTTTCGCCCATGAACGGCAAATGCTTGGCAATTGTCCTGTGACTGTAACAGGGATGGCTTACGCAAACTTTAAAGTTTGTCATGTCAGCTTGCGCAACAGTATCCTCATCAGCCATAACAAGACAATGACGAATATCCTTCAGCAGCTGCAGATATTCCTTCTCTTCCTTAAAGTACTCTATGCCTTCCGCAGCAGTACCGGTGATTTTATGTGTGCATACACTGTGAGCTACATTAAATTTCAACTCCTTGAAGAATGCACCCAAGCCTTTTACTGTATCATAATCACCCTTTAAAAATACCGTACCGGGAGTTCTGCTCAGCAGCGGAGACTTTAAAAGCATTTTCAGTCTGCGTTTTTTTTCCTCCAAACGCTGCAGCATAGCTTCCTTAACCGGCTGCCCTATAACCGCTGCAACGCTATTTAAAAACTCTTTCGTCTGACTATAACCGTAAGGCGGCAGATAAACATAAGGCGTACCGGTAACGCTTTGCAGATATTCGGCACTGGGAACCGCTTCTGCTGTAAGAACAATATTCAGCTCGGCACTGCTAAGCTCGGCAAGCGCCTCCGTAGTCATATTCATCGCAAGGCAATGCAGCAGCTCGCAGCCGAAGCCCTCTCGCAGCAATCTTGTGATTTCGCAGATATCGGATTCTGCTCTGTAATGCAGCGGTGATGCACCTAAAATATTATAGCGTCCTTTTTGCTTGGCTGCGTCAGGCTGTACAAACAGCTCTGCCAGCTGCAGATAGATTTTTCGCAACCCGGCGCTGTAGTCTGCGCCCAAACCGGAGGTATTTACAGGAATCAGCCTGCTCTGAACCTTGCTCTGCAGGCTATCGCAGATTCCCGCAATATCCGTACCGATGATAGATGTTACAGAAGAAGTCAGCACAAAAATAGCCTTAGGCGAATATAAAGCATCCAGCTCCAAAATGCCTCTTTCCAGATGCTCTGTACTGCCCATAATAATATCACTGTCATCTACACCGGTAGTAAAAAGTCTGTCAGGATAATCCTGCCCCAGCTTATTGAAAAAATTCATGCTGAAATGTGTTGTTCCTTCGGGACCATATTCCAAAACAACTGCATCTTCTATATTCAGCAGCGTGCTGATGATGGCCATTCTGTCAGACGGCACCGGAAAATTTCTTATCAAAGCCATAATCACTTCTCCTCTATTTGAGTCTGCGTAAAATCCAGCAAACGCTTAAGCAAGCCGAAACAGCCTGCAAAGCCCAGTACATCCTGTCCCGGCATACTGTCTATACCGAAAATCCCTTTTCTTTCCAGGCTGTCGGTAAAGCTTCTGCCTATATACAGCTGAGGCTTTAATTTATCATAGACAAATTCCATCGCTGCCAGATTGGCACTCTTGCAGACATAAGGATCCGCATATTGCAGCAGCTCTTTTTTTGCTTCCTTGTTTTTCAGAGTGCTCATCTGTATCATCATCGGCTGCAGTCCTAATCCTGCCAGATAAGTATTCAGCTCCCAACAGTTATACGGACTGTTGCCATATATATAGCCAATACCCTGCAGCTTATCCTGCACCTGCTGCTGCAAAGCAAGGCATTCCTCCAAAGACTCTGTAACAATCTGCGGCAGCTCCATTTCCAAAGCAGCAGCAAGCTCCTGATAGGCCTGCAACACCTTGTGCGGATTACACATCGGTGGGAAGTAAACGTAAGGCACAGCAAGCTTTTCCTGCATCTGCTTTGCCAGCTCCAATCCTAGCTCATCAACAACAATATTCAGCTTCGCTCTTCCTGCAAGCGCCAAATCCTGCAGACTGCATTTGCCAGGAAGCTGCAGTCCTAACTGTACGCCGGCCTGCTCCAGCAGCTGCAGCAAAACAGAATTTTTTTGCAAAGGAGCACCATTGCCAAGAATATTGACAACATTTTCCGTCGGCATTTTCCGCATCAGCTTTACAGTGGCAGTCAATGTTCTTTCGATACCCGGCAGATGATCCCGACACTGAAAATGCTCCGTACGCACAAGCAGAATCGTCACATGGTACCTTTCCTCCAGCTCATCAACGAGTGCATCATAATCATCACCGATGATTTCCAGAACGCAGGTTGTTACCAATACTATGCATTTAGGAGCTCCTGCCTCAAAAATTTCGGCAACGGCCTTTTTAGTTTTCTTAATCGTACCGAAGGTCACATCATAATCATCTATTACTACTGAAACACAGCTTTCCTTAAGACTGCCGAATATTTTCATATTCGCCAGCAGCTTGGAATAATAGGTACATTCATCCGTACCTACGATAACTGTAACTGCCTCCGGCAGCTGTCTCACGGTCATCAGAACACCCATCAGCGGGCAATGAGTTCCCGGGAAGGATGTTGCCATCAGCGGTTTAATATCCCTTTGCTCATTTACTTCGCTCAAGCGTCTGATATTATGTAAAATATCAGCGCCATAGTTTTTCTTTTGCAGCATATTTCTTCTCCTCAAAAAACAAGGGGCAGCAGATAAAACCGCCACCCCCATAAAATGTTATTTAATATCACACAAAGACCTTTGTGTCTATTTGCCGTAAACTGCCTCATGCAGAAGCTCTACACTGTCAGCGGCATGTTGCGACAGACAATTTACATAACCCTGCGGAATGACAATCGCCTGTTTTTTCTTTACAGCGGTTACCGTAGCCAGCGCAGGATCAGCATAGAGTTCTTCTAATTGCGCATTGCCTGCCTTATAAGCACCGCCCTGAGACCAGGTAGCGATAATTATGTAGTCAGGATTTGCCTGTACTACTTCTTCCTTACTCAAAATACGGCTCGTTCCGGGTTTGTCCGCAATTGTATGACGTGCTGCCTCATAGCAGTCCTCTACGCCGGCAGCAGTCATGATATCGTTAAAGATAATACCCTTGCCGCCGATAGCGCCAAAGCGCAGAAAGAGCAGACCTTTTTTTCTGTCCTCAGGCTGCATTTTTTTAACCTTAGCTTCAACCGCACTGATTTTTTTCTGCATCTCGGCAATCAGCTTTTCAGCCTGCTCCGTTTCGCCTACAGCACCGCCGATAGCCTTAATCGTCTTGGGAATATTGCTCAGTCTGGATGCGGCGGGATAAACAAAAACCTTAATTCCCACATCCTCCAAGCTGGAAATCTGCTCCGGCTTACTGCTGTCCGGCAGCAGCACCAGATCAGGCTTCAGTGCAAGAATAGCCTCCGGATTGCTTTCCGCAATTTTGGTAACATCCTTAGCCTCCTTGGCACCCATGGCCAAATCCTCATCATGCACCCATTTGGACAGGCCTGCTATACGCTTATGGTCAACAAGGCCTAAAAGCACCTCGTCACCATAAACATACAGGCTGATTATTTTTTGAGGCTTAGACTCAAAGGACAGCTTTAAACGATATTCAAAATCTGCCTCTTAACCAGATTCTGCTGGAACTTCAAGAGGAAGAACATCTTTATTTTAGTGAGGATATAAGTTTCCAAACACCTATTAAACATCGAATGAATATTTTGGCTAAGCATATGCTGCCAGTATTTTCTCATCCGTCCTTTCAGGAATATCTGATGGGCTTTCATTATGACAGCAATGAATTCTTCTACGAAGATCTTATAACGCAATACAACGTATTTATTAGCGCAAATAGCAAATTACATTATAATAATCCAATAAAGAAAACGAAAGAAAAAGGCTTATATCTGTGCGTTTACTGCAATGCTCATTATGGAGTAATTGATTCAAAAATAAAAGAACGCATATTAAAATTTGTCGAACAAAATAAATTGCATATGCATGGAGGCATATATCTTTTCCCGCTGCGCAACTTCTGGTCTACTTCTAAGCCTGAGGAAGAACTTGTTAAACTCTGCTTAAGAGTAGAATATACTGATTAAGGTGTATAACTATTATACGCTTTATTTTTATTTTAAATTGAAGCTCCTGCAGTAAAATACAACAAAACCTCTGATATTTCTTCCGGTATCAATACACAGGCAAAAGAAGTTGGTATATTTGTGCCAACTTCTTTTTATATGAGCATTCTGTGCATCTGTAAGGTTATTTTTGTGCTATAATATTAGTTACAAAAATTCGAAGAAAAGAGTTATATTTATGGACGATAAAGAACAAAAATTCAAAACCTACCGTTCGCTCAGCAACATGCACAACTTCCGCCTGCGCCTGTTTGCGGAGGGCATCCTCACCGGTATCTTGGCCGGTATAGTCATCAGCTTCTTCCGCTTCGCCCTCTCGGAGATGGAATACCTGCGTGGAGCGCTCTACAACCGCCTGTGGGTAAGCGACTGGAGCATCAACGCCTGCTGGTTCGCCGTGCTCATCGCCATCGCCTTCATCCTGCACAAGCTCAACTGCATCGAGCCTATGGCCGCCGGCAGCGGCATTCCGCAGGTTAAGGGAGCAATTTTAGGCCTGATGAAAATGCGCTGGCTGCACATTCTCTGGGTTAAGCTCACCGCCGGTATCATCGGCATCGGCGCCGGTCTTTCCCTGGGACGCGAAGGCCCGTCTATTCAGCTAGGCGCAGTAACTGCGCAGGGCGTCAGCCGTCTTATGGGACGCACCCGCATGGAGGAACGCTATCTGCTGACCAGCGGTGCCAGCGCCGGTCTGGCAGCAGCCTTCAACGCTCCGCTCGCCGGTGTAATCTTTGCTTTGGAGGAGCTGCACCGCAACTTTTCCATCATGGTTCTGCTGCCCTCAATGGCAGCAGCCTTCACTGCGACGATTATTTCCCGCGCTATTTTCGGTCGTGCGACAATTTTTGATATCCCCTACTTACAACTGCTTCCCATCAGCTATTACGGCATCGTCATTTTAGTTGCTCTTGCCAGCGGTCTGGCAGGCGTTATCTTTAACTGGGGACTGCTGAATATAGGCCGCTTTTACAGCCTGCCCTGCTTCAAGCGCCCTGTACAGAAGATTGCCTTTGCCCTCATCTGCGCCGGTATTCTGGGTTACTTCCTGCCGGAGGTTTTGGGCGGCGGCAACGATCTGATTAATCATCTGGCCAAAGCACCTGTATCGTTACAGCTTCTGCTGATTTTTCTTGCAGGCAAGCTGATTTTTACGCTCATCAGCTACGGTTGCGGCGTTCCCGGCGGTTTCTTCCTGCCGATGCTCGTTATCGGCGCTCTCTGCGGCAGCATTTGCGCCCAGATGCTGATTATGCTTGGCTGGATTGAGCCTGCATATGCCACAAATATTATGGTAGTTGCTATGGCGGCGCTTTTTGCTTCTTCCGTACGCGCGCCTATCACAGGCACCGTACTGATTATGGAAATGACAGCCAGCTACCAGCAGCTGCTTTCGCTGGCGATTGCTGCCATGGTGGCCTTCGTCATTGCGGAGCTGTGCCACAGCAAGCCTATCTACGAGGAGCTGATGCAGCGCATGCTGCACAAAAAAGCGCCGGAACCGGCTGTACTGGAGCAACGCAATGTTATCGAGCTGGTAATTTGCAGCGGCAGCAGCGTCAGCGGCAAGCTTATCAAGGATATTCCCTGGCCGCCGAATACACTTTTAGTTGATGTCAAGCGCGGTGAATCACAGCTCATCCCGGCAGGTGACACGCGTCTGCTCAGCGGCGATTTTATCTATATCCTTACTGCTACCGAGCATGTAGAAGAGCTTACCAAAATGGTAGAAGAATAATTATATAGCGGATAAAAAACAGAGAGCCTGCGTAAACCGCAGACTCTCTAATTTTTTGGCTTTATTACAGGCCAAGCATTACATCAATAATTTCTTTATCGGTTTCTACCATGCCCTGGCTGGCAATTTTGCCGACTGCAGCAATGGTTTCATCGGCAGTATTTTGGACAATGCCGTCACCGCCGGCAAAGTTACGTTCAGCAACGGACATATCAACGCCCATCAGACCGCCTTCAACAGCCATAGCAATCTTAGCTGCGCAGGAGGATTTTGCACCGTCGCAGATAATACCGCTGTTGATAGCCAGAGCATTTTCTACAGCATGCTCGATCTGGTCATCGGTGCAATCATACAGGAAAGCGATTGCCGCACCGGCACCGCAGCCTGCGCTGATAGCACCGCAGTATGCGGACAGCTTACCGATACCCTGCTTCAGGTAAATGGTAACAAGGTCGCTCAGCAGTACTGCACGCAGCATTTTTTCTTCGCCTGCAGCCAATGCATGTGCATAAACAACAACAGGAACAGAAGCGGTAATACCCTGGTTGCCGCTGCCGGAGGTAATTACTACCGGAAGCTCACAGCCGTTCATACGCGCGTCACTGCCTGCAGCAGCGCTGGCACGTGCGCGGATACGCAGGCTGTCCGGATCGCGACGCAGCAAAATTTTGCCGATGCTTGCGCCGTAATCATTGGTCAGGCCTTCTTTGGAAATAGCCATATTGAAATCAATCTGACGTTTCAGCAGATGCTTAACATTATCTAACGGCATATTGCGGGCCGCATCCAGAACATCCTCGATTCTCCACAGGCTCTTAGCCTCTTCTTCGGCAGGCACAATCGGTTTTTCCAAAACAGTAGCGCCGTTTTTCTTAATGCAGGTAACATTAGTGTGGTCCGTACGAATAGTTACCTCAGCATTATTGCCGCCTGCTGCCAGAAAAATGCGGATATAGAAAATATCCGGTTCTTCGGAAACGTGAATATTAATCTTGCCGGATTCAGCCAACGCCTTAATTTCAGCCTTTTCCTCTTGGTTAATATAAGCCAGAACCTCCAGCTGACGCTCGGAATGAGCGGCAACGACACCAGCAGCGCAGGCAACCTCAATGCCCTTCATCTTGTTGGTATTCGGTACAACAACGCTCTTAACGTTTTTGATAATATTACGGCTAACCCAGATTTCAATCTGCTCAGGGAAAGCTCCTAATTGCTCGCGACATACAGCAGCACAGTAAGCAATGGCGATAGGCTCGGTACAGCCCATGGCGGGAATAAGCTCCTCCGCCAGCGCCTCCTCATAAACAGCATATTTATTTTGCATAAGCACATCCTCCAAAATTCGGCTGCGTTCCCTCACAGCCTGATATTTTTTCGTAAGCATTATTGCCTAAAGCTTCCGACAATTCATTATCTATTGTAAATCAAAAGCAGCTTTCAGGCAAGTGCTTATATCACATAATAATAAAGGACTGAAGCCCTCAGGCCTCAGTCCTATTGAAACAACGTCACTAAGCGTTGTTTTTTACATTTTAATTTTTGCTTCTTCTGCCAGCTTCGGTCCGTACTCACCGAAATCGAAGGTAGCAAAATAATCTGCCGGTGTTTCCGCACGGCGAATCATTTTAACACTGCCGTCCTCCTGCAGCAGCAGCTCGGCACTGCGCAGCTTGCCGTTATAGTTGTAGCCCATAGAGAAGCCATGCGCACCGGCATCATGGATAAAGAGCAAATCGCCGATATTAATTTCAGGCAGCATTCTGTCTACGGCAAATTTATCGTTGTTCTCGCACAGGCCGCCGGTTACATCATACTTATGGTCGCAGGGAGCGTTTTCCTTGCCCATAACGGAAATATGATGATAGGAACCATAGATAGCGGGACGCATCAGATTAGCAGCGCAGGCATCACAGCCGATGTATTCTTTATAGATATGCTTTTGATGAATAGCAGTAGTTACCAAAGCGCCATTCGGTGCCAGCATGTAACGTCCAAGCTCGGTGAACAGCTTAACATCGCCCATGCCTGCAGGTACAAGCACCTCTTCAAACACCTTACGCACGCCTTCGCCGATTGCCAGTACATCATTATCCTGCTGTTCAGGCTTGTAGGCAATACCGATACCGCCGCTGAGGTTGATAAAGGAGATATGCGCACCGGTTTTTTCCTTAAGCTCTACTGCCAGCTCAAACAGAATACGTGCCAGTTCCGGATAGTATTCGTTGGTAACGGTATTAGAAGCCAGGAATGCATGAATACCGAAATTCTTTACGCCCTTGCTCTTGAGAATTTTATAAGCTTCGATAATCTGCTCATGAGTCATACCGTATTTTGCATCGCCGGGGTTATCCATAATGTTGTTGGCAATGGCAAAATGTCCACCGGGATTGTAACGGCAGCAGACGGTTTCCGGAATATCGGCAACCTTTTCCAAAAAGTCGATATGAGTAATATCATCCAGATTGATGTTTACATTCAGTTTACGAGCCAGTTTAAAATCCTCTGCCGGAGTTGCATTGGAGGAGAACATAATCTCGCTCTCCTTAAAGCCTACGGCATCGCTCATCAAAAGCTCGGTATAGGAGGAGCAGTCGGCACCGCAGCCCTCTTCGCGCAGAATCTGCAGCAGATAGGGGTTAGGTGTAGCCTTTACTGCGAAATATTCTTTAAAGCCCTTGTTCCAGGAAAAAGCCTTGTTCACCAGACGCGCGGTGCGACGGATGCCGGCCTCATCATACAGATGGAACGGAGTAGGATATTGGGAAACGATTTTTTCTAATTGTTCTTTAGTAACAAACGGAATTTTCTTAGACATTCATATCACCTTTCTGTAATTTAATCAGCGCAATTTCATTCTGCAGCGCTTCCTTAAATAAATCAACTAAATTGCGTTTGCAGGAATACAAACAGGTTGAATCCTCATCATCCTGCAAATCTCCTGTCAAAACGGTGTGTGAATCGGCAATCAGACGAATCTGCTCGCTTTGCTTATTTGTTCCGTAGCAGATTGCTCCCGGCAAAGAAAAGTATTTATCACCGATAACTACTACCTTCAAGCCTCGCTGCAAAGCATCCTGCAGCTCCGGCAGCATCAGCTCCAGCATTCTGCTGTTAGCTGACAGATAAATTCTTGCCTGTGCCTGACGCACGGTATTGCGCATTTTATTTATAATCTCTTGCGCACCCTTGATGGTGATATACCCCTCAGGATCATTGTTCAGCACCGGCAGCTGTTGGAGTATATCTTTTTTTATCTCCTCCAGACAACTGATTTTGTTGCTGCAAAACTCAGCAGCAGGCACCGGAGTATAGCGCGTTACCTTGCCCTCCTCCAGCACATACGCTGCTCCCTTATCCACCAGTCCTGCCAGCGCAGTATAAGTGTTGGAACGCGAAATGCCGGTCTGCTTGGCTGCTTCGTAGCCGGTCATCTGACCGGACTTCAGCAGCAGCACATACAGAGTTGCTTCCTGCTTTGTTAAGTTAAAATTAGTAAGACCTTCAATTAAATTCATAAAACCCTCATTCAGTTCTTCGGCTTTTGCGACGGAACTTTTTGCTTTTTGAGCGCATATTTATATTGTTATTCCTGTTTAAGACCACTATACTACGATTTAGACGAGTTGTCAATAGCTAACCGCCGTTTTGGCCGCGTCAGTTTACTGTAGGAATCAA
>NZ_GL830882.1 GCF_000188175.1 Phascolarctobacterium succinatutens YIT 12067
ATTTAATAAAAAATTTCCCTTATTTATAGCTGTTTATCTGCATCTGTTAATCTTGACGAAGTCATCTACCGCAGCACCGGCTGCCACCATAGGCTCTACCAGATCACCCTGCTCTACGATTACTTCAATCAGGAAGGGCTTGTCAGCCTCGCGTGCTGCCTTCAGCGCTTCCTTAAATTCCTTGCAGGTCGCTGCTCTGCGTCCGCCTGCACCACAGGAATGAGCAAAACCGATGAAGTCAAACTCAGTCAGCAGCGTATTGGAGTAATGCTCGTTGTAGAAGAGCTGCTGCCATTGACGGACCATGCCTAAGCAGCTGTTATTAATAACGATACTGATTAGCTTTTTGCCTTCACGAGCTGCCGTATACAGCTCCATGCCGGTCATCTTGAAGCCGCCGTCACCACAGATATGCACTACCTGCTTATCAGGCTCGGCAAAAGCTGCACCCAACGCGCCTGGGAGACCGAAACCCATCGTACCGCAACCACCGCTCGTCAGATGGTGACGCGGTTTATCGACAACTAAATGCTGTGCTGCCCACATCTGGTTCTGACCAACGTCAGTTACATAAATCGGATTTTCGCCTTCAAAGCTACGGCTCAGTTCCTTCATCATCCAGGGAGCTGTCAGGCGGTCGCCAGCCAGCAGGCTGCGGTCCTCTGTTGCATCCCAAGCCTTAATCTGCTGCCACCAATCGGCGTGTGCTGCCTTCTGCACCAACGGCAGCAGGCTTTGCAGTGTCTGCTTTACATCACCCATTACGGAAAGGCTTGTTGCTATATTTTTATCTATTTCCGTCGGGTCGATATCAAGCTGGATAATCGTCTTTTGTCCTACGTAACGGTTGCGGTCACCGGTTACGCGGTCGCTGAAACGGCTGCCTGCGACTACCAGCACATCAGCCTGCGCTACAGCCATGTTGGAAGCGATATGACCATGCATGCCGGTCATGCCCAGGGAGCGTTCGTCAGACTCGGGATAAACGCCGATGCCCATCAGCGTATTTACTACCGGCAAATCAGCCTTTTGGGCCAGCTCCAGCAGTTCTTCCTGCGCGCCGCTGTTAACAGCGCCGCCGCCAACCAGCAGCACCGGGCGTTGCGCCTTGTTCAGCACCTCAGCTGCCTGCTGCAGCTGCTCCGCTGTTGCCTGTGGCAGCTCTTCCGCTGCAGAAGCTGCCTGCGGCTCGCTCCATTCCAGCTCCTCAACCTGTACGCTGCTGGGAATATCCACCAGCACAGGTCCCGGTCTGCCCTCCTGTGCCAAGGCAAATGCCTTGCGCAGTGCCGGCAGCAGCTCTTCCTTGCTGCGTACCAGCATGTTGTATTTGGTAATCGGCATTGTAACGCCGACAATATCAATCTCCTGAAAGGAATCGCGTCCCAGCATGCTTACGCCAACCTGACCGGTAATCGCTACCAGCGGAATGGAATCAAGATAAGCAGTTGCCAGGCCGGTAACAATGTTTGTGGCACCGGGACCGGAGGTTACGATACATACGCCGGTTCTGCCGCTCGCACGGGCATAGCCGTCAGCTGCGTGAATAGCGCCCTGCTCATGTGCGGTCAGCACATTTTTCAGCGGTGCATCGTACAATGCATCATACAGCGGAATCACAGCACCTCCGGGATAACCGAAGACTGTATCTACGCCCTGCTCCAAAAGGACCTTTACAATGGCTTCTGAGCCTTTCAGCTTCATCAGTCCGTCCCCCTTACGCCATAGTAGCTACAGACTCAACTGCAACCTGCTTAGCCAGCAGCTTGGCAACCTGAGCAGCAGCTACATCTGCCAGCTGGATTTCCAGCTTCAGACGATTTTCTTCTGCATCCATGCGCAGGGAGCGTACCTGAGCACCTTGCTTGGAAAGCACACGCAATACACGCGGCAATAAAGTTTCATCATTCTGACCAGTTACCAATACCTTTTCAAACATTTTAATTCCTCCTATCAAGAACACCTGAATTTACTACTAAATCAATTATCTTTTAATGGACTTTTTAGGAGTAGTATTAAAAAAACGCCCCTGCATATATGCAGGGGCGTATAATACGCGGTACCACCCTAATTTATTACTTTCAGCACCAGTCCATCAACCGGCTCGGAAATAACGCATCCGTTGCGCATCAGTCTACTTGCAAAGCTTTCGCTGACGAGTTCATGGGTGATTTAATCAATAAGGCTTCGTACCGGTTTGCACCAGACACCGGCTCTCTAAAACTCTACGCTTATCTTTAGTCCCAATCATAACCTTTGGTTGTCAATTTGAAATTACTGATACTATACACCCATCTACATCGTTTGTCAACACCTTTTTGTAAAATTTTACATTTTTCTTCTTTTAGTCACTGTATATGAACATTTTCAGCCTTTTGTCTATTGTACACAAACTAATCAAACGATTACAAATTTCGCGCTACTTTTCAGTAGACAAAGTACACTAATATCCATTATACAAAAACACGTTAAAGACAGTGCTTTGTATCGTTTAAAACAAAAGACTTCCCAAAATTTTTTTGGGAAGCCCTTAAATTTTTATCTTAGATGTTCTTTAATTTAGCAGCAACATTCTCTTTGATTGCTGCAGCATATTCAGCATGATGCGCTTCCAGGAAAGCCTTCATGTCAGCAGCAACATTGCTTTCCTCCTTCGGATTCAGCGCCTTTCTGTAGCCAAGCACCAGTGCACGGTCAGCAGCATCTGCTGTAGCCTCACAGCCACAAGCAGCACACAGTTTGCCGAACAGGTCGGCATCCAGAGCTTTTACCAGCTCTATTGCGCTCATCCAGAGGATATTGTTCATTTTGAAATGAACCTTGCCCTTCAGATATTTCATAGCAGCAGCAGTATCGTTCATAGCGATATCCGCATTTTTAAAGCTCAGGCGATAGCCGAAGGTGTCGGCAATCTCGCAGTGCAGCTGCAGGTTATCGTTTACAGCCTCAGAGTCCTTCAGCGGGTCGAGGCAGATAGAGCTCAGCTTGATGCCGTTACGCTGCAGCTCGTTGCCGATCAGATAATGCTCCTGCGGAGTCAGCACCTTACCGGGCTTGGACAGATCCAGCTCAAAGTCAATATCCCACGGAGTATTTTTCAGATAAGAGTTGTAGATGAACTGGATATGCATAATTGCTTCGCCGTATTCCAGAACGATGCGGTGCAGCTGATTTTCGGTAAAAGTAATCTTGCTGGTGCCAACCTTGAACTCAGCGTTCAGATAGGACGCATGCAATGCTGCGCGGAAGGTTTCGTTGAACTGCTCAAAGCGTTTGTCAACAGCCTCGTCAGACAGCTTTTCAATGCCCAGGTCAATCTTATCGCTGCAGTCAAAGCCAATCATGCTGTAACCGTAAAGCAAAGCCTTCACGATTTCCTCTTCGGTTTTCAGGCCAGCAGCATTAGCGCCGTAGCCTTCCTTGTAGCCCTCTTCGAGCACGCCCCAGGTTACGGTATCCACAGCCTGTACAAAATAGCGCTGCAGTGCCTCGCTGTCCTCGGTAGTAAAATCAACCAATACCGGTTTCAGCTGACGTTTACCAAACAGCTCCGCCACAACTGCATCTGCCTCGCCCAGCCAATCGCTGAAACCGATGCTGGCACCTTTAGTGCCGCAGGCAGTCGGTGCGGTCCATTTAACATAGCGGCGCACCAGCGCAGCATTATTTGCATTCAGTGCCATAACAGAAACATGTACGTCCTTAACGTCTGCTTCCTTTTCAACATCCTTCCACAGTGCGCTCAGCGCAGCTTCACCATTTGCAGCAAAAGCCAGGCGCTTGCCTTCCTCAGCATTTACAAGTGCCAGCCAGTTACCCTGTACATCACACAAAGAAGTTTCTATAACTTCACCTGCAGCCTCACGCAAAGCTGCCAATGCATCCATTTGCTTTAATGCCATAACCTAATCTTCCTCCATTTACTTACAATTAGTCATAATAATATTATGAACAAAAATCGTCTATTACGCAAGCAAAAACTTTGCAGATAGCAAAAAAACTTGTGTTTGTATACAAAATACCACCGCAGCAATAGGAAATTATCTTGTTTTCCTGGAAAATATATCCTCCTTTTCCGATATTTAGTGTAAGGTTATCAACAGTATCAACAGACTTATCCACAGTTTTTGTGCATAACTTTTAGTTATACAGAGTGTTATCCACCAGCCTCTGAGAAAAAAGTGGCTTGTTTACAAGGATTTTACACAATTATCAACATGTTATGCACAATCTGTGGATAACTTTAATAACAACTAGGGGGAGATTTCCACAACACTATATCTATGGGTCCAGCTTCGTCCCGCTCACAAGCAAAACAGCCTTTTAAAACGTCAAAAACAGCGAACAAACTATTATTTGTCGCTGTTTCCGATGCAAAATTAAATTTTATTCTGCTTACCAGAGATTAAGCAGATGCTGCAAAAGCAGGCTCACAAACGTAATACCTGCCCAACAGCCAAGACCGAGTCCCAAAGGCTTGCTGCTTGTTGTCACAAGCTTGACGATATTCGTATTCAGACCTACCGCAGCCATCGCCATAACGATAAAGAACTTGCTGAGCCATTTAAGCGGTGCAAAAACCTCTGCTACTACGCCCATGCTTGTCGCCAACGTAGTGATAAGCGAAGCCAGTACGAAGTACAGTATAAAGCTCGGCACAATGCTCCTGATATTAACTTCATGATTTGCCCCCTGTTCGCGCTTGCCTACGAGATAACCTAATACCAACGTAATCGGAATAATTGCCAGTGTACGCGTCAGCTTTACCGTCACCGCCTTATCCAAAGTTGCCGTGCCTAAGCCGAACATTGCATCCCAAGTCGCCGCCGTTGCCGTAACCGAAGAAGTATCGTTAACAGCAGTACCAGCAAAAATACCGAAGGCTTCACCGCTTGTTGTAGAAAATCCCAACACTGTACCCAACCAAGGAAAAAGCAGCGCTGCCAGCACATTGAAGAAAAAAATAACGCTGATAGCCTGCGCCACCTCTTCATCATCTGCCTTGATGACAGGCGCTGTCGCAGCCACTGCACTGCCGCCACAGATAGACGAACCTACACCGATAAGTGTGGAAATCTTGCCAGGAATTTTCATCACCTTATGCAACACATAGGCCACAATAAGCGAAGTTGCAATCGTGCAGACGATAATCGGCAGAGACTGCTTACCAGTTGCCAGCACTACGGAAATATTCAGACCGAAGCCAAGCAGGATTACTGCGTATTGCAGCACCTTTTTGGATACAAAGCCTACACCGCTTTTAAACGCAGCCTCTACGGGCCACACAAGCGCTACCAGCATGCCTAAAAGAATTGCAAAGACAGGTGCACCGACAACAGGCACCAGCTTGCCTAAAAACCAGCACGGCACAGCCAAAACAGCACATAAAATAATACCGCGCCACTTATCTGAGAAAAAGCTCACTATAACACCTCCATAAAACACAAATATAATTATAGCATAATCAGCATATATTTTTCAAAAATGGGCATTATTGCTAAACGCAAACACTCCTGCCTGCAGGAGTTTTTTATCTTCTTATCTGTGACCAGATGAATAGCGCCAGTCCCGCCCAAATGCAGCCAAAGGCTGTAGCAGTAGTACCGGTAAACGGTTCACCGTAAATCAGCACGCCTATCATCAGTGATATAGAAGGCGAAATATATTGTAAAAAGCCTACAATATTCAACGGCAGCTTACGCGCGCAGGCCGTAAAAAGGAGCATCGGTGTCGCCGTAACAGCGCCCGCACCTGCTAAAAGCAGCAACGTATTCATATCACAGCTTTGATAAACAGTACCTTCGTTAATACTAAGGTAATATAAGTAGCCTGCAGCCAAAGGCGAAATCAATAATGTTTCCAACAGAATACTCGTCATCGGTTGGGCAATAATAATTTTTTTCAGTAAACCATAGAAGGCAAAGGTTAATGGCAGCGTCAGTGCTACCCAAGGCAGGCCGCCGTTATGGACAATAATCACACCAATGCCGACAGCAGCGCAGCTAACTGCTGCAATCTGCAGCTTAGCAAGGCGCTCACGCAGAAATACTACGCCAAAGAGCACATTCATCAGCGGGCTGATATAATAGCCCATGCTTGTTTCTACAATGCGTCCTGCTTCTACCGCCCAGATAAAAATCCCCCAGTTGAAGCTGATCATAATTGCTGCCAGCACCATGCAGCAGGCTGTCTTTTTCGTACTGAAAATCGCCTTGGTTTCCTGCATAAAGATGTTTAGCTTGCCTGTTGCCAATAACAAGAGAAAGACGAAAACGGCTGACCATAAAAAACGGTTCGCCAAAATTTCCATCGCCTCAACATGCTGCAGCAGCTTCCAGTATATCGGCAGCACGCCCCATAAAAGATAGGCTCCAAGACCATAAAAAATGCCTAGTCTGTAATTATCCATAAGAAAATACCCCTCTGTAAAAATTTATTATATGATTTACTAAAGACAAGCAGAAAGTTTCGAGGACCATTTTTCAGCATATGTTATTTTATTTTTGTAATTTTTTCGGTATCGGAATCCAAATAGCCGTAATTGCCGCTACAATCGGCAACCACACCAAAAGCTGCATAACCATCGGCAGACCAAACTTATCGGCCAGCACACCGAGAATTGTTACGCCAAAACCGCCTAAGCCAACGCTGAAACCGATTGTCAGACCGGATGCCATGCCCACATTATTCGGCATCATACATTGAGCAATAATAATGGTCGTCGCAAAGGAACCGATGATGCAAAAGCCGGCAATAACAACAGAAGCCATAGCAAAAAGCTTAGTTGTAGCAATCGTAATACAGTAAATTGCCGGAATGCTCAGCGTAATAGAGCCCAAGAGAATTTTGCGTGCTCCCAGTCTGTCACTCAAAATTGAACCGACATAGGTACCTGCCACACCGCCTAAAAGGAAGCCGGACACCAGGCTGCTGGAGAAAACTGCCTCAAAGCCGCGGAACTTCATAAAATACAACGGCAGATATGTTGAAATACCGCTGTGAATAGAAGAACGCATGAAGATATAGAACAGAATCAAAAAGAGCGCAAAATATGACATTTTTTCGCTCGTGCCGTCAGCAGCCTTCTTGGCCTGCTGTACCTCATGCTCCTTGTTTACGCGGATATAATCCGGCATCGCCTTTGCCATCAGCAAGAATACTAGCAGTCCGGGAACAGCAAAATACATGGTGTTATGAATACCACCGGCCAAGCCTAAAAGAAAGGTCATAAATATAGAACCAACTGCCATACCGGCGTTACCGCCGATAGAAAACAAGCCCATGTTCTTCGTGCGATTTGTATCATCACTCAAAAAATTGACTGTTTTAGAAGCCTGCGGGTGATAGGTAGCGCTCGCCAGGCTGATGAAGATGACCGTGCATAAAAGCAGCGTATAGCTGGAAACCCAGCCCACAAAGGCAAAGCCTGCACCTGCCAGCGCCGCACAAAGCGGCAGAAAGCGTGGCAGCGAGCGCCTGTCGGTAAGATAGCCGAAGGCCGGCTGAATAACGGATGACATAATATTTTGCAGCAGTACAATCGCTGCCAATTGTGAATAGCTCAAGGAAAACAGCTCCTTCAGCTGCGGTAAAACGATAGGCAGAGCCCCCGCCTGCATATCGGTAACAAGATGTCCCAATGCCAACGCGACAACAGGATAATACATTTTATTCATATAAAAACTCCTTTATAACGCTGTGCCCTTTGTCGGTACAGTTAATTTACTCATATCTGTCTTTTCTATCTCTAACAAACGCACCTTGCGCCACATACCGCCGCCATAGCCGGTAAGGCTGCCATCAGCGCCTATTACGCGATGGCAGGGAATAATAATGCAGAGCGGATTACGGCCCACTGCACCGCCTACAGCCTGCGCCGACATACGTGCAAGACCACGCTGCGCTGCAATTTCGCACGCAATATCGCCGTAAGTAATGAGGGTGCCATAAGGGATTTTTTGCAATATCTTCCAGACACTTTTCTGAAAATCACTGCCGGTAAATTGCAAAGGTACATTTACCTTCGGCTCGCAGCCTGCGAAATATTCAGCCAGCCACTTTTCGGCACGTGCAAAAACAGGCAGCTCCGCATTTTGCGCATCTTGAATATCTTTATCGCCATAATGCTTATCGTCTGCAAACCATAGACCGGTTAACCTTTCACCATCGCTGCGTAAAGTTATTTCGCCTAAAGGCGAGGAAATTTTTTTATAGTACAACATCTTCAACCTCATTTATTTTGCGTGGTAGCACTAAGGGGAATAGAACCCTTATAATTTAACGTTTTTTCGCAGGCGCATAATCCTTCATACCCTCTATCGCACCGCCGGCAATCTCCCAAAGGTAGATGGCTGCCGTACTGCCGTAGGGACTATAGCGCTTTTGGTATTTGGCAAACAGCTCACGCGTAATTTTGCGGTGATGGTACAGCATCCGTAAACCGCGCTGAATTGCCAAGTCGTCATAGCTTAAAATATCCGGTCGCTGCAGGCAGAACAGCAAAATCATTTCTGCCGTCCATTTACCGATACCCTTCAGACTGCTCAAAGCTGTAATTGCCTCTGCGTCACTCATCTGCTCTACTGCCTGCAAATCAAACTCGCCGCTAACAATTTTATCCGCAAAATCCTTGATATATTCTGCCTTACGCAGACTCATACCCAAACCCTGTAGCTCCTCAGCCGACGCAGCATGCACCGTAAAAGGTGTAACAACTTTCAGCCTTGCCTCCAAACGCGCCCAAACCGTCGCCTGTGCCTTGGATGATATCTGCTGACCGACAATATGACGTACAACAGCAGCAAAAAGATTAGCGTCCAGCTTGCGCTCGATATGACCGATTTGCTCTATAGCCCACGCCAGCTTTTTATCCTTGCGCTTAAGATAATTTATTTCTGTTTCGCCATATTGAAAGTACATCGCTGCACCTGCCTTCTGAAAGTATAATGATATTATAACGCTTACTAAGCAAAAAGAATAGCGGATAAGCATACAAATTCAGCAGAAGCTTTGTGAAAAAAGAAAAAGCCAGACAGCTTCGTGCTGTATGGCTCATATTAAAGACGCTCGATAATAGCTTTTAAAATTGCGCTGGTTTCCTCTAAAGGTCTAGCAAGCCTCTCGTCAAACACCATTTCCGGCAGGAGCGGCACATGTACAAAGCCAACCTTCGTTGTCGTACCGGCGTAGGCATGGGCAGCACGGTAAAAAATTTCGTTGCAGACATAGCCGCCGGAAGCAAACTCCAGCTGCACGGGCAACTTCTGCGCACGTAAAGAGCGGACTATTTCATGTACAGGAATCGTAGCAAAGTAGGCAGCGGGGGCGTCAGCAAGAATTGGCTCATTCCACGGCCTGCGTCCCATATTATCCTCGATAAGCGCATCCTTGATGTTTAATGCCGCAAGATTGATATCTATTTTCGTCGTGCCGCTGTTCATGCCCGTCATAAGGATGACGTCAGGCTGTACGCGCTGCGCCTCCTCGAGCAGCAGACGCGGCGCAAGGCCAAAGATGTTAGGCACGCGCAGCTTATGAATGTGATAGTTATTGATAGTTTCAGGTAAAGCCTGTACGACCTCCCACGATGGATTCATCGTGTAATGAGCGAAGGGGTCGAAGGCGGTGAGGAGAAGAGATTTCATTTCAATGCCTTCCGCATATATTCCGTCCAATAGCTAATGCTATCAGAAACAATATTTTTTGCTGCATCAGAGATAGCAAACTTGAACAATTCTTCTGGCGATATACATTTTATATTTTCATTATTGGAATCAAGATTTTTTACTGTTCCTTCGCTCGTAAATAAGAAAACCTTGCCTTGCAAATGCCTAAAGTCGTTTGCATCAATATCTACATTACCTTTTTTAACTTGAATATATACATGACTTCTATCTTCAGGATCAAGTAAAATACATTCATAAAGTTCTGTAGATTTCTTATTGGTTGACGGAATCACTATATATTTATATTCATAGGACAAGTACGCACACACCAAATCTTCGCAATCAGTTGGAGAAAGCAAATCATAAAATTCCTCTGGATTAGCTTCAATAGTCAATCCTTGATAATGCTCTTTGCCTATTTTAGTATTATAGTAGTGTTGAGAAAATATTTGCACTGCTTCAGAATTTATGCGTTGTAAAGTTCTTCCTTTAATAAATGCCGTTGCTACAAACCCAGGTACTGTAGATTCATCACCAACTGCCAACCATTCGATATCTGTTCGTTGAATAGCTGCATCTTTTTGTAAATTATCCTGATTGATCTTATAGATCCATTGACTTGTGTCTCCAACTCTACCAAGATAATAAATGCCTTTATAGCGAATCCACACTAAATCATCAGGCTTGACTTCCCAGTATAACTTACGCACAGTAGCAGGAACATACGATTTACCATCATAAACCTTCCACTTCTTAATCAGCTTCTCATAATCTTTATAAGAATGTATATTTACACGTTGTTCACAAATTTTCTTTTTCCTAGCTTCGGTAAAATTTTCGATGTGTCGGTCAGTAATAGACCATCCCATAGCCATCACCTTATTTTTAAGGCAAATATCAGCGCAATTACCACCACTAGTATTAACGTGTAATCTCCAAATAGTCAAAATCAATCATCTCCCATCCCTAATACATACGAAAGAACAACCAAAGGCTTGTCATTGTCAGTATGCCCATCTTAAGATTCTTCAAACCATTCTGCATCTCCGCATAGATATTTCACAAAGCGATAATAAGCACTTACCTGCAATTTATCAAGATATTTTAAGGCTTTATGCTCAATATGTAACGGTACACCATAATAAGCACCTGCAACCGCGCCTGTAATAGCAGCAATTGTATCACTATCACCTCCTATAGATATGGCATTTCTGATCGCATCTTCAAAACTTGTCGCCTCAAAGAATGCTTTTAATGACTGCGGTACAGTTTCCTGACACGTTTCATTGAATTCGTAGTCAGCTCGTATCTCGTCTAACGTAAAATTCATCGGATAGTACTCAGCATTTATCACAGCAAAAATTTCTTCTTTTTTGCTTTCGTGTAAAGCCATATATGTTGCAACTGCAGTAGCTTCAGCACCCTTTATCCCTTCTGGATGGTTATGCGTAACGCTAGTAACAATTCTAGACAGTTCCTTCACTTCTTCTATAGATTTAGCAACGTAAGCTACTGGGCTAACACGCATAGCTGAACCATTGCCAAAACTATTATAAGGCTGCGGATCGTTCGTTCTAAGCCAATCAGAAAACATACTACCATAACCTGCTTTAGGATATTTCTTTCCCCAAAGCTGCATTTGTTTGATTGTTTCAGCAGCAAGTTTGCTGTAATCTCTCTTACATTCTACCAAAGCACTCGCAACAGCCAAAGTCATCATGCTATCATCGGTTGGGCAGCAATGCTCGGAGAATAAAGGAAAATCCTTCGTTTTTATTTCATTGAATTCATATACAGAACCAACGATATCGCCAATAATAGCACCTAACACACGGCGCATCTTTCTTTTAAGCAAAACTGCTTCCTTCCAGTCAATCCCTTTAACATGCATGACTTCTGTACTTTCCTCTTTCTTAGCAAACACTTTCTCAGTTATCTCTTTCCAATACCAGTCTGAAGGAGCTTTTCCTTCAATGCACACCATAGCGAAGACAGAGACTGCCATATCATAGTCGCACGCTCCATCTGGTGCTTCAAGAACATAGATATGATTATTGCCCTCTTTATCCATTTTGCCATACTCAACACGATAGTTTTTCATGATATGTACGCCATCATAGCGAATATATCCTTCAACCAGACTTTGGATGAAGTCGACGGGTCTATCTGCAATTACATCAAGATTTACGCAGATGAATTCGTCCATGACAGGGCGCATATTACACATATACTTCATGATTTTGTCTTCAAACTCATATACATTCATATATGAATTGATGTTAAGCACACATGGAGCTGCTCCCTTGCAATTTATTCTTTCACAAGGAATGATTTCAATATTAGAAGCGTTAGTTTTGTTTTCTTCGTAGGACATATTTTTCACCTCGTAGCCAAGACACCAGGATTTCATACTTCATCTTTGAAATATTTCTCCCTAAATTGATTTCACCTATAGTTACGTTGCACGATTAAAATTTCGCCCGGTTTTGGGAAATTTTCTTTAGATGTTATACACTAGCCAAAAAGAAAATGTAAATTATGCTTTCCCATAGCAAAAGAACCTGTACCATTGGTACAGGTTCTTTTTTTCTAACCGGCAGCTATCTATCCTCCCA
>NZ_GL830883.1 GCF_000188175.1 Phascolarctobacterium succinatutens YIT 12067
CGTTGTTTCCGAAGTAGAAGAGAAATAATTTTAGTTAGATCCCTGGAAGAATATGAGGGGGGTTAACCTCCCCTCTATTCTTATGTTTGTTGGTATGGCCCTGCGATGATGTGAAAGGTTGCTTGCCTGTTAGACAGGGAGATTTTCACGGAGTATGTCCGTTCATAGAAACTGGGCGAATTTAGGAGGATATTTTTTAATGGCTAAGTCTCAAAAGATTAGAATACGCCTGAAAGCGTATGATCATAAAGCACTTGACCAAAGTGCTTCTAAGATTGTAGAAACTGCAAAACGTACCGGTGCACAAGTTTCCGGTCCGATTCCCCTTCCTACAGAAAAAAACATTTACACTATTCTGCGTTCTCCGCATATTAACAAAGATTCCCGTGAGCAATTCGAAATGCGTACTCACAAACGTCTTGTAGACATTCTGGAACCCACCGGTAAGACTGTTGACGCTCTGATGCGTCTTGACCTGCCCGCTGGCGTAGATATTGAAATTAAACTGTAAGGAGGAGGTGCAATAATGGCTAAAGGTATCTTAGGCAAAAAACTGGGCATGACCCAAATTTTTGAAGCTGATGGCAGACTGATTCCTGTTACTGTTGTAGAAGCAGGACCCTGCGTTGTACTTCAAAACAAAACCGAAGAAACAGACGGTTATAATGCTGTTCAACTTGGTTTTGGTGAAATTAAAGAAAAACATACCACCAAACCGATGAAAGGCCATTTTGACAAAGCTGGTGTAACACCGGTTAAATTTGTCAGAGAGCTGCGTCTGGCTGCTCCTTCCGAATATGCGGTAGGCGATAAAATCGCTGCTGATATTTTTGCTGCAGGCGAACTGATTGACGCAAGCGGCGTTTCCCGCGGCAAAGGTTTTGCAGGCACTATTAAGCGCCACAATTTCTCTCGCGGACCTATGAAACATGGTTCTAAGTCTCATCGTGAGCCTGGTTCTATGGGCCCCATGCATTCCGGTCCTGGCGGCCGTGTAATCAAAGGCAAAAAACTGCCTGGCCGTATGGGTAATGCAAATGTAACTGTTCAACGTCTGACCGTTGTTAAGGTTGACGCAGAACGTAATCTTATTCTGGTTAAGGGTGCTATTCCGGGTGCTACTGGTTCTTACGTAGTACTGAAGGAAACCGTAAAACCTAACAAATAATAAGATAAGCGAAAGAAAGGAGGATGCTTCTAATGCCGAAGTTATCAGTATATGATCTTTCCGGTGCACAAACCGGTGAAATAGAATTAAATGATTCCGTATTTGGCGCTGAGTTCAATGAAGCTGTAGTACATCAAGCAGTTGTAATGCAGCTGGCAAACCAACGTCAAGGAACTTCCGCTACTAAAACCCGTGCTATGGTACGCGGTGGCGGTCGTAAACCCTGGAAACAAAAAGGTACTGGCCGCGCTCGTTGCGGTTCCAACCGTTCTCCCGTATGGGTTGGCGGTGGTACCACTTTTGGTCCCCAACCCCGCAGCTATGCAAAGAAAATGCCTCGTAAAGCACGTCGCTTAGCTCTGTGCTGCGCACTGTCTGCTAAAGTAGCAGCTGGTGAACTGGTAGTTGTTGAAGGTCTGGCTTTTGACGCTCCGAAAACTAAACAAGTAGCTTCTCTGCTGAAAGCTTTTGAAGCTGTTGACACTAAAGCTCTGTTGATTACCGATGGTTCCAACGAAAACGTTGCTCTTTCCGCACGTAACATGCCGAAAGTAACCACCATCACCAACATGGGTCTGAACTGCTTTGATATCCTGAACAGCAAAAAGGTATTCCTTGCTAAAGATGCTGTAGAAAAAATTGAGGAGGTGCTCGCATAATGGCTACTAATCCTCGCGATATACTGATTCGTCCCATCATCACTGAAAAGACTTCTCAGATGATGCAGGAGAACAAATACACCTTCCAGGTTCCCCTGGATGCTAACAAAGTAGAGATTCGCCAAGCTGTAGAGGCGATTTTCAAAGTTAAAGTATTGAATGTAAATACCATCCGCGTACTGGGCAAAACCAAACGCATGGGTAAATATGTTGGCAAACGTTCCGATTATAAGAAAGCTATCGTGAAGCTTGCTGAAGGCAATACGATTCCCCTTTTCGAAGGAATGTAATTAACGTATAGGAGGTAAATTAAATGGCTATTAAAAGCTTTAATCCGTATTCTCCTTCCAGACGCTTTATTACTGTGTCTGCCTTCGAAGAGATTACGACTGACAAGCCTTACCGCCCGCTTGTTGAAAAACTTGGTAAACATGCAGGCCGTAATAATACCGGTAAAATGACTGTTCGTCATCAAGGCGGCGGTCATAAAAAACAATATCGTATCATTGATTTCAAGCGTACCAAAGACGGCATTCCGGCTAAGGTTGCTACCATTGAATACGATCCTAACCGTAACGCTCGTATCGCTCTGATCAACTATGTTGACGGCGAAAAACGTTACATCATCGCTCCGCTTGATTTGAAAGTTGGCGATATCGTAGTAAGCGGTCCTGACGCAGATATCAAAACCGGTAACTGCCTGCCGCTGAAAAACATTCCGCTTGGTACTACCGTACACAACGTGGAAATGAAAATTGGTAAAGGCGGCCAAATGGCTCGTAGTGCTGGTACCAGCGCACAGCTGATGGCTAAAGAGGGCGACTACGCTCTGCTCCGTCTTCCTTCTGGCGAAATCCGTAAAGTACATATCAACTGCCGTGCAACCATCGGTCAAGTTGGTAACATTGATGCTGAAAACATCTGCATCGGTAAAGCTGGCCGCAGCCGTTGGCTGGGTATCCGTCCTGCTAACCGCGGCGTTGTTATGAATCCTAACGACCATCCGCATGGTGGTGGTGAAGGTCACTCCCCCGTTGGTCGTAAACGTCCTGTTACTCCTTGGGGTAAATGTGCATTCGGTACTCGTACTCGCAGAGAGAAGAAAGCTTCTACTAAGTTAATTCTGAAACGTAGAACTAAATAATAAAACAGGATAAGGAAAGGAGGCTAACCTAGTGTCCAGATCAGTTAAAAAAGGACCTTTTGTCCATGCAAGTCTTTTGAAAAAGATTGACGTGCTTAATGCCGCTAATGATAAAAAAGTTGTTAAGACCTGGTCTCGCAGCTCTACTATTCTTCCGTCTTTCGTTGGTCACACCATTGCGGTTCATGACGGACGCAAACATGTTCCGGTATTCATTACCGAGGATATGGTAGGCCACAAATTAGGAGAATTCGCTCCTACTCGTACTTACAAAGGTCACGCAGATAAGAGCACCGGCTTAAAATAAGGGGAAAGGGGGACCAAACAATGGAAGCAAAGGCAATTGCAAAATATATCCGTATTGCGCCGCGCAAACTGCGCATCGTAATCAATCTCATCCGCGGCAAATCCGTTGGTGAAGCATTCGCGATCCTCAAATATACCCCGAAGGTTGGTTCTGAGGTAATCGAGAAAGTTCTGCGCAGTGCAGTAGCAAACGCAGAGCACAATTTTGACATGAACGTGGATAACCTGATCGTATCCTACTGTGCAGTAGATCAAGGTCCGACCATGAAACGTATTCATCCTCGTTCCCGTGGACAGGCTTTCAAAATTCTGAAACGTTCTAGCCACGTAACTGTAGCAGTTAAAGAAAAATAATATCCCGTCAGAAGGAGGGAAAAGATAGTGGGTCAAAAAGTTAATCCGCATGGTCTCCGTGTTGGCGTTATCAAAGGCTGGGATTCCAAATGGTACGCTGGCAAAGACTATGAGAAATTCTTGTTAGAAGACATTAAAATCCGTGAGTTCATCAAAGAAAAACTGTTCCTGTCCGGTATCTCTAAAGTAGAAATCGAACGCGCATCTAATAAAGCCCGCATTTCCATCCATACTGCAAAACCTGGTATGGTAATCGGTCGTCAAGGCAGCAACATCGAACTGCTGAAATCCGACCTGAAGAAAATGACTGAGAGCGCTATCGAAATCAACATCGTAGAAGTTAAAACCCCGGATATGGACGCAACCTTGGTTGCAGAGAACATTGCAGCACAGCTGGAACGCCGTATCGCTTTCCGTCGTGCTATGAAACAATGCGTTGGCCGTACCATGCGTATGGGTGCTAAAGGTATCAAAATTACCTGCGGCGGTCGTCTTGGCGGTGCTGAAATTGCACGCAGCGAATCCTATCGTGAAGGCAGCATTCCTCTGCACACCCTGCGTGCTGACATCGATTATGGCACTGCAGAAGCACATACCACTTATGGCCGTATCGGCATTAAGGTATGGATTTACAAAGGTGAAGTTCTTCCTGAAAGCAAAGAAGCAGCTAAAGTTGCTCCGGCAAAGGAGGCATAATCAGACATGTTATTACCGAAGAGAGTTAAACATCGTAAACAACATAGAGGTCGTATGACTGGCCGTGCTATGCGCGGTAATAGAATCGCTCATGGCGATTTCGGTCTGGTAGCATTGGAGCCCGCTTGGATTACCAACCGCCAGATTGAGGCAGCCCGTATCGCAATGACACGTTATATCAAACGTGGCGGTCAAGTTTGGATTCAAATTTTCCCGGATAAACCGATTACTGCAAAACCTGCTGAAACTCGTATGGGTTCTGGTAAAGGTTCTCCGGAGTACTGGGTAGCAGTAGTTAAACCTGGTCGCGTTCTGTTCGAAATGAACGGTGTTAGCGAAGAAGTTGCTAAAGAAGCAATGCGTCTTGCTAGCCACAAATTGCCTATCAAATGCAAATTTGTAACTCGCGCTCAACAGGAAGCTGAAGCTGCCGCACAAGAAAAGGGTGGTGAAGCTTAATGAAAACAACAGAAATTCGTGAATTGTCTGCTGCTGAGTTAGACACCAAGTTGGCAGATTTGAAAGAGGAACTCTTCAATCTGCGTTTTCAAATGGCAACCGGTCAATGTGAAAATCCGATGAAAATTCGTGACGTTAAGAAATCCATTGCCCGTATCAAAACAATCCAGCGTGAACGTGAGCTCAAGGCTTAACTGTTTTGAAGTATAACAAGGAGGAAACAGTCGTGACCGAAGAAAGAAACGCACGTGTTACCCGTATTGGTAAAGTTGTCAGCGATAAAATGCAGAAAACTGTCGTAGTTGCAGTAGAACGTTTCGTTCAGCATCCGCTGTACAAAAAAGGCGTACAACATACTATTAAATTTAAAGCTCATGATGAAAATAACGAAGCACATGTTGGCGACGTAGTTGAAATTATGCAAACTCGTCCGCTGTCTAAAGATAAATGCTGGCGCGTTATTGAAATCTTAGAGCGTGCTAAATAATTTTGCCGAAGAGTTAGTCCGGCAAGGGAGGGAAATCCATGATACAACAACAAACTATCCTTAATGTTGGTGACAACACTGGCGCTAAGAAGGTTATGTGTATCCGTGTATTAGGCGGTTCTTACCGTAAATATGCTAATATCGGTGACGTTATCGTATGTGCTGTTAAAGATGCATCACCCGGTGGCGTTGTAAAAAAAGGCGACGTAGTTAAAGCAGTTGTTGTTCGTTCCGTTAAAGGTGTTCGCCGTGCAGACGGTTCCTACATCCGTTTTGATGAGAACGCAGCAGTTGTAATTAAAGACGACAAGAGCCCGCGCGGCACTCGTATTTTTGGGCCTGTTGCCCGCGAACTTCGCGAAAAAGACTTCATGAAAATCATTTCTCTGGCACCGGAAGTGCTGTAAGAAATTAGATAACGCACTGTAAGGAGGTGTTCTTGACATGGCAAATGCTGTAAAGCTGCATGTTAAAAAAGGCGATACCGTTCTTGTACTGTCCGGTAAGGATAAAGGCAAGCAAGGTAAGATCGTTGAAGCTCTGCCTAAGAAAGCCAAAGTGGTTGTTGAAGGCGTGAATAAAGTAAAACGTCATACCAAACCGTCTCAGGCAAATCCTCAAGGCGGCATCATTACTAAAGAAGCTCCGCTCGCTTCTTCCAAAGTAATGCTGGTATGCCCGGTTTGCAAACAAGCTACCCGTATTAAAAAGACCGAAGTTGCCGGTGCTTTCGTAAGAACCTGCAAAAAATGCGGTGAAGTAATCGATAAATAATTTTCCGGGAAAGGAGGAAATAACTGAATGGCAAAGACCAGATTGCAAGAAAAATATTTGTCTGAAGTAGCTAAGGCTATGCATGACAAATTCCAATATAAAAACGTAATGGAAATCCCTAAAATTGAGAAAGTTGTAATCAACATGGGTGTTGGCGAGGCTGTAGGCAACAGCAAAGCTCTGGAAAGCGCAGTTGCTGATATGACTCAGATCGCAGGTCAGAAACCTGTTATCACCAAAGCTAAGAAATCCATCGCAGCTTTCAAAGTACGTCAAGGTATGCCTCTGGGTGCTAAAGTAACCCTGCGTGGCGACCGTATGTACTATTTCCTTGATAAACTGATGAATCTCGCTCTTCCGCGCGTACGTGACTTCCGTGGCGTAAATGCTTCCGCATTTGACGGCCGTGGCAACTACGCACTGGGTCTGAAAGAACAATTGATTTTCCCGGAAATCGAATATGATAAGATCGATAAAGTTCGTGGCATGGATATCATCATTGTGACTACCGCTAAGACAGACGAGGAAGCTAGAGAGCTGCTCAAACTCCTCGGAATGCCGTTCGGCGCATAAGTGAGGAGGGAACACATTGGCTAAAAAAGCCCTGATCGAAAAATGGAAAGGCGAACCGAAATTCGAAGTTCGTCATTATAACCGCTGCAAAGTTTGCGGCAGACCTCATGGCTATATGCGTAAATTTGGCCTCTGCCGTATCTGCTTCCGTGAATATGCTTATAAAGGAGCTATTCCGGGCGTAACCAAAGCAAGCTGGTAAGACAGACAACAAGGAAGGAGGGTATTTAAGTATGGTAATGACTGACCCGATTGCTGATATGCTTACCCGTATTCGTAACGCAAATTCAGTTCATCATGATAAAGTTGAAATCCCCGGCAGCAAGATTAAGCTGGCTATTGCTGAAATCCTGAAAGCCGAAGGTTTCATTAAAGATTTCGAAGTTATTGCTGACAGCAAACAAAATGTTATCCGCGTCAGCCTGAAATACGGTGCTAATAAAGAGAAGGTTATCTCCGGTATTAAACGTATTTCCAAACCTGGTCTGAGAGTTTACTCTCAAAAAGACCAACTGCCTAGAGTCCTCGGAGGTCTGGGTATTGCATTAATTTCTACTTCCCAAGGCTTGATGACCGACAAAGCTGCTCGTAAAGCAGGCTTGGGCGGCGAAGTTCTTGCATACGTATGGTAATACTAAAAAGATAGGAGGTGCTCGTACGTGTCTAGAATTGGTAAGATGCCAATTACTGTTCCCGCTGGTGTAACAGTTACTATTGAAGATAATCACGTGACCGTTAAAGGTCCTAAAGGCGAATTAGCTCGCCAAATCAATAAAAACATGAAGCTGACCATGGACAATGGTGTAATCACCGTTGAACGTCCGGACGATGAAAAAGAAAACCGTTCTCTGCATGGTCTGTCCCGCACCCTGATTAACAACATGATCATCGGTGTAACCCAAGGCTTCAGCAAAACTCTGGAAATTAATGGTGTTGGTTACCGTGCTGCTAAGCAAGGCCAAAACATTAACTTTACTCTGGGTTTCTCTCACCCGGTTGTAAAAGAGCCGCCTGCAGGTATTACTTTTGAAGTTCCCGCTCCGAACAAGATCGTTGTTAGCGGTGCTGATAAAGAAGTTGTAGGTGCAGTTGCTGCAGATATCCGTACTTTGCGTCCGCCTGAACCTTACAAAGGTAAAGGTATCCGTTACGAAGGCGAACATGTTCGTCGTAAGATTGGTAAAGCCGGCGCTAAAGGCAAGAAATAATTTCTAAAAGAAGGGAGTGAAACTCTTGCTTAACAGAGTTGATAAAAACGAGAAACGTCAAAAACGTCATCTCCGTTCTCGTAGATATATTATCGGTACTGCTGAAAAACCTCGTCTGAACGTATACCGTTCCCTGTCCAACATTTATGCACAGGTTATTAACGATGAGACCGGCGAAACTATCGCTGCTGCCAGCACCGTTGAAAAAGATCTGAAAGAAAACTACGGCGGCAACATTGAGGCTGCTAAAGCTGTAGGCAAAGCAATCGCTGAAAAAGCGCTGGCTAAGGGTGTAAAAGAAGTTGTATTCGATCGTGGTGGCTATCTGTACCACGGACGTGTAGCTGCCCTGGCTGAAGCTGCTCGCGAAGCTGGCCTGGTATTCTAAGAGAAGGAGGAAATAAAGTGGCGAACTTCGAAAATAAAGAAAACGAATTACAAGAAAAAGTCGTTTTCATCAACCGTGTTGCTAAGGTTGTTAAAGGCGGACGTCGTTTCTCCTTCGCTGCACTTGTTGTTGTAGGTGATGAAAATGGTCATGTAGGCATGGGCCTGGGTAAAGCTGCAGAGGTTCCTGAAGCTATTCGTAAAGGCGTTGAAGATGCTAAGAAAAACCTGGTTACTGTACCGCTGGTTGGTACTACCATTCCTCATGAAAACATCGGTGTATTCGGCGCAGGCCGCGTATTCCTGAAACCGGCTGCAGAAGGTACCGGCGTTATCGCTGGCGGCCCTGTACGTGCCGTACTGGAACTGGCTGGCGTTCGTGATATTCTTACTAAATCTCAAGGCTCTTCCAACCCGAACAACATGGTTCGTGCAACCATTGAAGGTCTGAAATCCTTGAAGAGTGCTGAAGCTGTTGCAGCTCTGCGTGGTAAAACCGTAGAAGAATTGTTGGGCTAAGGAGGACTTTGTCATGGCACAAATTAAAATCACCCTGACCCGCAGCCTGATCGGTTACCCCAAAGATCAGCGTGCAACCGTTAAAGCTCTGGGCTTAGGTAAAATCAATACTAGCGTTGTTAAAGAAGATACTCCGACTATTCGCGGCATGATTCACAAGGTTGAACATCTCGTGAAGGTTGAAGAAGCGTAAGACAAGGAGGTGTACTGAAGATGAATTTACATGAATTGTCTCCCGCTCCGGGATCTAAACGTGTAGCAGTTCGCGTAGGTCGTGGCCTGGGCAGTGGCTTGGGCAAGACTTCCGGCAAAGGCCAGAAAGGTCAGAAATCCCGTTCCGGCGGTGTTAAGCGCCCTGGATTTGAAGGTGGTCAAAGACCTCTGTACCTGCGTCTTCCTAAACGCGGTTTCTACAATAAATTTGGTAAAGATTATGTTGAAATCAACGTTTCCGTACTCAATCGTTTTGAGGACGGCACCGTTGTTGAACCCGTAATGCTCATTGAAGAAGGTGTTGTTAAGAACATTCGCGACGGCATCCGTATTCTTGGCAATGGCGAATTAACCAAAAAGCTTACTGTACAAGCTATGGGCTTCAGCAAATCCGCTGAAGAGAAAATCGTTGCAGCTGGCGGTAAGATTGAGGTGATCTAAAGTGTTAGCAGCCCTTGCAAACATATTTAGAATAACAGAACTCAGGCAAAAAGTTTTATTTACTCTCGCCATGTTCATCGTATTCAGGGCTGGAACACATATACCTGTTCCTGGCGTAAACGCTTCTGTCATTGAACAGCTTTTCCGCAGCGGTAATCTCTTCGGACTGCTTGATATGTTCAGTGGCGGCGCCTTGAGCAAATTCTCTATTTTTGCTATGAGTATTACCCCATATATCAATGCTTCAATTATTTTACAGTTATTGAAGGTAGTTGTACCGACCTTGGAACAATGGTCCAAGGAAGGTGAGGAAGGCTTCAAGAAAACGACAAAGCTTACACGTATGCTGACGGTGGCTTTGGCGTTTGTCCAAGCCTGCGGTATGGCCTACGGCCTGAAGATGGCGATTAATAACCCCGGGATTTTCTCAATCCTGCTTATTGCTATCACACTTACTGCAGGAACCGTTTTCCTTATGTGGATAGGCGAGCAGATTACAGCTCGCGGCGTCGGCAATGGTATTTCCCTGATAATCTTTGCCGGTATCGTATCCAGACTGCCGGATGGACTTAAGGTAATTTTCCAATATCTGCAGGCTGGCACGGTAAGCTTATTGAACGTTATTTTGTTCGCGGCTATAGCCCTGGCGATGGTAGTTTTCGTAATTATCATTTCTGAGGGTATTCGCAAAATCCCCGTTCAGTATGCTAAGCGTGTAGTAGGCAAAAAGGCTTATGGCGGTCATACAAGCTATATCCCTCTGAAGGTCAACCAGGCAGGCGTTATTCCGATCATCTTCGCTTCTTCGGTGCTGATGTTCCCGGTAACAATTGCTCAGTTCGTTGATGTTCCCTGGGTTAAAGCAATGGGTAAGCTCTTTCAGTGGGGCAGCCCGCTGCAGACCACATTATATGTTCTGATGATTTTGTTCTTCACTTACTTCTATACAGCAGTAAGCCTGAACATCGGAGATCTTTCCGATAATATTAAAAAGAACGGTGGCTTTATTCCCGGTTTAAGACCCGGTAATCCTACTACAGAATATCTTGACAAGGTGATGTCCAGAATAACTTTGGCCGGTGCGATTTTCCTCTCATTAATTGCGCTGATGCCTCATGTTATCGGATGGGTAACCCGCATTGAAGGTGTGTACTTCGGCGGTACCGCTTTGTTGATCGTTGTTGGTGTTGCATTACAAACTATGAAGCAAATAGAGTCCATGGTTCTGATGCGTCATTATCATGGCTTTATGAAATAGGAGGAGTTCAGAATGTACATTCTTTTAATGGGACCTCCGGGTGCTGGTAAAGGCACTCAAGCAGAAAAACTCATTGATGAATTTAAAATCCCTCATATCTCCACAGGAGACATGTTCCGTGCAGCAGTAAGCGCAGGCACCGAACTTGGTAAAGAGGCAAAAAAATATATGGACGCTGGCGGACTTGTCCCCGACGTCGTAACCATCGGCATTGTTCGTGAAGGCTTGTCCAAACCCGAATGTGCAAATGGTTTCATCTTAGATGGCTTCCCGAGAACTGAGGAGCAAGCAGTTGCTCTCGACGGAATCCTCAAAGACCTGGGCATTAAATTGACCGGTGTTGTTAATATCTCTGTTCCTGACTCCGAGTTGGTTGCGCGTGTAGTTGGCCGCCGTATCTGCAAAGCTTGCGGTGCTACCTATCATGTAAGCTTTAACCCCAGCAAGGTAGAAAATGTTTGCGACAAATGCGGTGGTAACCTTTATCAACGTAACGACGATAAAGAAGAAACCGTTGTAAATCGTCTGCATGCATATCATGAACAAACAGAACCGTTAATTGAGTACTACAAAAAACAAGGCCTGTACAAAGAAATCGATGGCTTGCAGCCTATCGATAAAGTATATGCCGACGTTAAAGTTAGTCTCGGATGTAGCAAATAAGGAGGTACAACAGTGTCCAAACAGGATGTTATTGAGGTTGAAGGTACAATCTTAGAAGCACTTCCCAATGCTATGTTCCAAGTTCAACTGGTTAACGGCCATACAATTTTAGCACATATATCCGGTAAGATTCGTATGAACTTCATCAAGATTTTGCCTGGTGATAAGGTTACCGTGGAGCTTACTCCGTACGACCTCAATCGTGGAAGAATTACTTATCGGTATAAATAATCCAACAGGCAAAGAGGAGGTTTAAATTATGAAAGTAAGACCGTCTGTTAAGCCAATATGTGAAAAATGCAAAGTCATTAAACGTAAAGGCCATGTAATGGTAATTTGCGAAAACCCGAAACATAAACAAAAACAAGGATAAGAAGGAGGTGCACATTAATGGCACGTATTTCTGGTGTCGATTTACCGAGAGATAAACGTATTGAGTATGCTCTGCCGTACATCTACGGCATCGGCCTGACTCTCTCTCGTGAAATTTTAGCTAAAACCGGTATTAACCCGGACACTCGCGTTCGCGACCTGACTGAAGAAGAAGTTGCTAAGATCCGTGAAACTCTGGATCAGGACTATAAAGTTGAAGGTGACCTCCGCCGTGAGGAATCCCTGAACATTAAACGTCTGATTGAAATTGGCAGCTATCGTGGCAGAAGACATCGTATGGGTCTGCCTGTTCGTGGTCAAAACACTAAAAACAATGCCCGCACCCGTAAAGGTCCGAAACGTACTATTGCAGGCAAGAAGAAATAATTAGCGAGGGAGGGATAAACCAGTGGCTGGCAAGAAAGTTGTTCGCAACAAGAAAAAAGTTAGCAAAAACGTAATCAACGGTGTAGCACATATCCGCTCCACCTTCAATAATACTATCGTTACCATCGCTGATACCGAAGGTAATGTTCTGAGCTGGGCCTCCGCAGGCGGCCTCGGTTTCCGTGGCAGCCGTAAGAGCACTCCGTTTGCTGCACAAATGGCTGCTGAAGAAGCAACCAAAGCTGCTATGGAGCATGGCTTGAAACAAGTAGAAGTATATGTAAAAGGTCCTGGCGCTGGCCGTGAAGCAGCAATCCGTGCACTTCAGGCTGCAGGTCTGGAAGTTAACTCTATTAAAGACGTTACTCCGATCCCGCATAACGGCTGCCGTCCGCCGAAACGTAGAAGAGTATAATTGGGGGTGTAAATAGATGGCAATTGATAGAACTCCTGTCCTGAAAAGATGCAGATCTTTGGGCTTAGCTCCCGCATTCATGGGCATTAGCAAGGAATCTAAACGCCAAGTTCGCCGCCAAAACAGAAAAAAGAGCGAATATGGCATTCAGTTAACTGAAAAACAAAAAGCTAAATTTATCTATGGCGTACTGGAAAAACAATTCCGTGGCTACTATGATAAAGCTAAAAAGATGGAAGGTATCACCGGTGAAAACCTGCTGATCCTCCTCGAAAGAAGAATCGACAACGTAGTTTTCCGCCTCGGCTTGGCTAACACCCGCCGTCAGGCTCGCCAAATCGTAAGACATGGCCACATTGCTGTTAACGGCAAACGTCTGGACATTCCTTCCGCATTGGTAAGAGTTGGCGATGTTGTAACCGTTATGGAAAACAGCCGTGCTAAAGAATACTTCAAAGGCATGGACGAAACTCTGGCTACCAAAGCAGTTCCGGCTTGGCTGGTACTGGACGCTGCTAACGTTAGCGGTAAGGTAGACCGTTTCCCGACTCGTGAGGAAATTGATGTTCCTATTGAAGAGCACTTCATCGTAGAGTTGTACTCCAAATAATTAGTGAATATCTTGTGCCACCCACTTATGAGACGTATTGTGGTAATACGCGATAGAAGGAGGCTTTCCGAATGATTGAAATTGAAAAACCTAAGATGGTTACATCTGATGTCAGCGAAGATGGTCGTTATGGCAAATTCGTTTGGGAGCCGCTCGAGAGAGGCTACGGCATCACGCTGGGCAACAGCCTGCGTCGTGTGCTGCTGTCCTCCCTGCCGGGTGCTGCAGTAACCTACGTCAAGATTGACGGTGTTCTGCATGAGTTTGCTACCATTCCTGGTGTTCGTGAGGATGTTGCTGATATCATCCTGAACATTAAGGCTTTGTGCCTTAAAATGGAAGGTGAAGGGGAAAAGATTCTGCGTATCGAATGTTCCGGTGAACAGGAAGTTACTGCTGCAAATATCATTGCTGATAGCGATGTTGAAATCCTGAACCCTGAGCTGCATATTGCGACTTTAGATAAAGACGCAGTTTTCAATATGGAAATCCATATTGATAAAGGCCGTGGCTATGTACCTGCGGACAAAAATAAACAGCCTGATCAGCCTATCGGCGTTATTCCGGTAGACTCCATTTACTCTCCGATTACCAGAGTAAAATTTGCTGTTAACGATACCCGCGTAGGTAATGTTACCAACTATGACAAGCTTACTTTGGAAGTTTGGACAGATGGCAGCATAAAGCCTGATGAAGCTGTTGATATGGCTTCCACCATCCTGATTGACTATCTCAAGCTTTTCCAGACCAGTGATGGCAAAGGTTCTGTGATCACTGTAGCTGGCGGTTCTGAGCCTGAAGCTCCCGAACCGAGCAAGCAAGAGGGTCAAAACACAATGTCTATCGACGATTTGGATTTGTCCGTCCGCAGCAATAACTGCCTGAGACGTGCAGGTATCAATACTGTCGAAGAATTGATCCAGAAAACAGAAGCTGATATGATTAAAGTTCGTAACTTGGGTAGTAAATCTCTGGAAGAGATTAAAAAGAAACTTGAGGATATGGGCTTGCATTTTCGCAAAAACGATGAAGAATAATTAAGGGGGTCAGAAGTACATGGCATACAGAAAACTGGGTCGTAACTCCAGCAACCGTAAGGCTCTGTTTCGCAGCATTTTAACTTCCTTCTTCAAATATGGTAAGATCGAAACCACCGTTACCAAAGCTAAAGAAGTTGCTAAGCATTCCGCTCAACTGATTACTTTGGCAAAACGCAATGACCTGCATGCTCGTCGTCAGGTTATGGCAGTTCTGGTTGACGAAACCATTACCAAAAAACTGTTTGAAGAAATTGCTCCGAAATATGAAGGCAGACAAGGCGGCTTTACTCGCATTTACAGAGTAGGTCCTCGCCGTGGCGATGCAGCTGAAATGGCTATCATCGAACTCATCTAATTTAGAGCTGTAAAAAGCAGGAACTTCGGTTCCTGCTTTTTTGCGTTCCGGGGATTGTATGTGTATAATAATATTATGCTAATCCTATTTCCGGATATATGATCCGAAAATACTATGGCTTTAGCATGATACAAACTATCAATATTCCAAGAGGAGGAAGATATAATGCGTTTTTATACAGTAGAGATAGCGGGACGTGAGGAAATTCTTGTTGGCTTTCGTGAGAATGAAGCCGTTTACAGACTGAATTTATTGGCAAGACTTGTGCCTGAGCTGGCAGTTGCGGATATGAATGAATTAATATGCCGTTATACGCCTG
Organism: Phascolarctobacterium succinatutens YIT 12067; assembly: GCF_000188175.1. Taxonomy (GTDB): domain Bacteria; phylum Bacillota; class Negativicutes; order Acidaminococcales; family Acidaminococcaceae; genus Phascolarctobacterium_A; species Phascolarctobacterium_A succinatutens. The sequence continues at coordinate 14,808 of NZ_GL830883.1, forward strand.
AGGTTAAGGCAAAGCTGGAGCACTTGGCTGATAATGAGGACGTTCTGCAGGGCGCTGCAGTCAAGCTTCCGGAAGTAAAGCTGCTGGCACCGATTGTTCATCCGCGTCAGGATGTAGTCTGCCTTGGTATTAACTATGATGCACATGCTCAGGAAGCAGGACGCTTTTCCAGTGAAGCTTTCGGCGGTGAACGCCCCTACACAATTTATTTTTCCAAGCGTGTGAACAGAGCAACGGCAAGCGGTGAAAGTGTTCCGCGTTATGAAGGATTGGTAGACAGCCTTGATTACGAAGCAGAGCTGGGAGTAATCCTGGGACGCGATGCCAAGGGTGTCAGCAAAGAAAACGCCAGAGATTATATTTTTGGTTATACAATTATTAATGATATCAGTGCACGTAATCTGCAGACGCGTCATAAGCAATGGTATTTGGGAAAAAGTCTTGACGGCTTTACGCCTATGGGACCGTGTATTGTTACGGCAGATGAAATTGGCGATGAGCAGGCACTTGATATCAGCTGTACGGTTAACGGAGAGCTGCGCCAGAGCAGTAATACCCGTTATATGATTCAGACTGTCTCTGGTGCAATTGCAGAGCTGTCAGAGGGCATGAAATTAGCTGCAGGTACAATTATTGCTACCGGTACTCCGGCCGGCGTCGGCATGGGGATGAAACCGCCGACATTCTTACAGCACGGTGATAAAATTGTCTGCTCTATTGAAAAAATCGGTTCATTGAAGAATGTTATCGATTAAAAATTGCTAAATTGTGTAGTTTAAATAAAAATACTTGTGTTTTTAGTGCTGATGGCATAAAATAAACATATAGACCATACTAAATTTAAAGGAGGCTACAAAATGGGTAAATTCATAATTTCTCAGGCAAAAAATGGCGTTAAATTTAATTTAAAAGCTGCAAATGGTGAAGTCATTGCCAGCTCCCAGGTTTATAAGGATGAGAAGTACTGTCGAAAGGGTATTGCCAGTGTTATCAACAATGCTCCTGTTGCTCCGATAGAGGACCAGACGGTAGAAGGCTTTACCCCTTGTAAGCATCCGAAATTTGAAGTTTATAAAGACAAGGCCGGAGAATTCCGCTTCCGTTTGAAGGCAACCAACGGACAGATTATTGCTACCGGTGAAGGCTACAAGGCAATGGCAGGATGCAAACGCGGCATTGAGTCCATTAAGAAAAATGTTGTTGATGCCAAAATAATTGTTGAAGCACCTAAAGAAGCAAAAGCTGAATAATGTCAATCAAAAGGACCACTACGCTATAAACACGCAGTGGTCCTTTTTTTTGTAACACAACAGATTATATTAGTCTGCTGTGTATTTTTTTGGAAAGCTTTATCCGGCAGAAGTTATTTTCCCCGCAGCTCCAATACAACCATTTCCGGTGCTATCTCCGTGCGAACCGGAGGTCCCCAAAAGCCGTAGCCGTTATTGGTGATTGCGGTCAGATTGCCAAAGTTTGTACGGCCGTAATCCAGCTTGTACATTTTTTTCGTTACCAGACGGTTGGGAAAAAGCTGGCCTGTATGCGTATGGCCTGCCAGATAAAGATCATAACCCGCAGCAGCCGCAGCATCCATACGGCGAGGCTGATGATCGAGCAGAATACTGTAGTAGTCTTCATTTTGGGAGGAAAGGTTTATAAGCTGGTTGTTGGTACGGTTTTTGCTGTAATCATCTATACCGGTTATTTTGATTTTGTTGTCGATAATGGTATCGGTATTGCGCAGGATGTAGAAGCCCTTGTCTGTGAGCATTTGTTGCCAGCGCAATGGTTCGTCAAGATAATCATGGTTGCCGAAGGCCATGTAGACAGGCGCTTTGATTTGAGCCAGAGCAGAAAGCGTATCCTCCTCTTCTACATAAAAAATGCGCTCATCAAGCATATCGCCGCTGACTACAACAAAGTCCGGCTTTTGCTCGTTGATGCGTGCTGCCAGACGTTCTGCGTAGTCATGGCCGAGTATTCTTCCCATATGCAGGTCGGTGAGAAAGACAATTTTATAATGAGCATTCTGCGGCAGCTTTTCCGTTACCAGTGCTTCTGTGCGTACTGTCGGGTGAAAGGCGCGCCAGCTGCCCCAGGTAATGAAGCAGCAGATAAAGGCAAGGCCGATGATACTGATTTTTGCTGAAGGTAGCTGCCAACCGCCCAGCTTACTGAAAAGCAGGCAGAGAAGATGAATGATGGCCAACAGAAGTGTGTAGTAGCAAAAAGCAATCCAAAGTCCTTCTATCCACGCAGTGAGCTTGAGCAGAAAATGAGGCGTTCCCTGCGGCAGAATGACACTGATAGCTGTGCCGAGTGCCATCAGCAGATATATAAGCCCGAAGGTCAGTGTGCGGCCGAAGGGCAGATAATGGCGATAATACATATAACCGATGATACTCATGAGAGCATCAATCGTACCGACGAAAAGAAAAATGCGCATATTATTCATTAAGGCTCCTTTATATAATTCTTGCTTACATTATATATGTTAGAGTGTACTTTAAGTCAAGTGCTGCGCTAAAGAAAAAGGACTGCCGAGTGCGGCAGTCCGTGAGGTATAACATTATTTGTTCGGAATATCACCGACGCCGTTTAAGATGATAGACGGACGGTAGGAGAATTCCTTAATATTTTCCAACGTACTTACGCCGCTCAGAACAAGAGCTGTCATCAGACCGCTTTCCATACCGGCAACGATATCTGTATCCATACGGTCGCCGATCATAGCAGCATCCTCTGAATGAACATCCAGCAGACGCAAGCCTGTGCGCATCATCAAGGGGTTAGGTTTGCCGACAAAGTAAGCCTTTTTGCCGGTAGCAAGCTCAATAGGTGCGACCAGTGCGCGGCAGGCGGGGATGATACCGAAATCAGAGGGGCCGGTAAGGTCGCTGTTTGTTGCAATCAGGCGTGCTCCTTGGTTAATCAGGCTTACTGCCTTGAGAATCATATTATAATTATAAGAATTTGTTTCGCCGACTACAACGTAATCGGGATTAACATCATTCATTGTGATGCCGGCATCATAAAGCGCATTGACAAGACCGGGGCCGCCGATAACGTAGGCACTGCAGCCGGGGGCCTGCGAATGGATAAATTTGGCAGTGGCGAGAGCACTGGTATAGAAATGACTTTCGTCAACCTCCAGTCCCAGACGTAAAAGCTTTTGCTGCAGTTCTTTGGGACTGCGTTCGCTGGCGTTAGTCAAAAATAAAAAGCTCTTTTTTTCTTCATAGAGCCAGTTTACGAATTCTCTTACTCCGGGCAATAGGTTATTTCCGTGGTAGATAACACCATCCATATCGCAGATAAAGCCTTCTTTTGCGCGAAGCTGTGTTAATAATAATTCATATTTTTCGTTGCTGTCCATAATTTTTACTTCCTTTACTGTTTTAGACACTTATATTATGCAAGAAAAAAATATCTTTTGCAAGAGCTTAACGGGGCAGCAGAAGCTGTAATTAGTTAACAGTTTGTAAAATATTATTCTTTTAAGTGTGGTTTTATCGCTAAATGTTAAAAGAATTCTGAAGATAGACCAACATCCTAGTTAAAGGTTGACATATTAGAAAGATAGTGGTAAAATAAAATATTTTTGACAATAAAGAAGGGGTGTGCTACAATGTATTTATCAGAATTATAATTTTAGGAGGGTTGAAGATGTTTGCGATGGGTGACAGAGTTGTATATCCACTTCATGGTGGAGCTATTATCAAGGATATAGAAGCACATATACAGGATGGCGAGACTGTGAAGTATTACATTTTACAAATGCTTTTTGACAATATGACAGTGTCGGTACCGGTAGAAAACGCCGAAAAATTAGGTTTACGTTATATTGGCGATGATGAAACTCTGGCAATAATTCAGAATACGCTGCATGAAGTACCGGATGTACAAACGGTGAAGGCGATTTCCTGGAATCGGCGCTTTCAGTTGTATATGCAGAAGATAAAAAGCGGCAGTGTTGCTGAGGTCGCAAGAATCTTTAAAATACTGACTATTTTAGAACGCAGAAAGAAAATTTCCGTAGGTGAGCGCAGATTGCTGCACAGTACGAAGCAGATTTTGCAAAGTGAAATAATGCTGATTAAGGATGTGGATGCAGAGAAAGCGGGCAACTGGTTAGAGCGTTGCTGTAATTAGGCAGAATATAAAGACCGTTTTAAGGCTGTTGAGTTAGAAACTGCTTTAAAACGGTTTTTTTGCAAAATTTTTAGGCCTTTTTTTCATTAATGTCATATTTAAAAAAGTTATTTACTTGTTTTTTGCGGATTATAGCTGTATTATATAATTGATATAATAGTAGGATGAAATACTATGTATCAGAAATTCAGAGAAAGGAGAAATTGAAATGCTGAGAAAAATTATTAGCCTGAGCATATCGTTAATTATTATTGTAACCGGACTCATACTAACAAATTTATCTTTACCGTTTTTATCAAATTACTTGGGCTATGATTTACACGGCAATGGCTTAATGGGAATTACCTTTGCTACCATGATACTGACTTTACCAGGTCTTTTTATATCTTCTTGGCTTGGCCTAGTATTGGCACCGTTTATTACAAAATGGCTGTTCAATTACGCTGAACGTCTGACGGTTTCTCTCTCCGGCGTACCTACCAGTGATATTCTGGTAATGATTTTCGGTATCGGCATCGGTCTGATTTTAGCAAATCTGATAGGCAGTCCTTTTTCCAGACTGCCGGTTATCGGACCGTTTATTCCCATCGTACTAAGCCTTGTACTTTCGGTTGTCGGTGCTAAGCTGGCTTTGCGTAAGCATAATGATATTGTGGAGTTTTTTAACCGCATTCCTACGCGTAAGTCCGTAAAGCCTGTCGATGAAACAAAGAGCGTATTGGAGGGACCTTTGGGTGACCGTCTTTACAGCAGCAATAAATTGCTTGATACCAGCGTCATTATTGACGGACGTGTTATGGATATTATGGCTGCAGGCTTTTTGGACGGTCAGCTGGTGGTGCCGAATTTTGTGCTGGAGGAGCTGCAGAAGCTGGCGGATTCTTCGGATAATATGAAGCGTGCCAAAGGCCGTCGTGGTTTGGACCTGGTGCATGATTTGCAGATAAGCTACAAGAACCGTATTCTGGTCGTAGATAACGATTATGATGATTTGGAAGGCGTGGATGCTAAGCTTGTACGTTTGGCAAGACAGGCTAACGCTGACATTATTACCAATGATTATAACCTGAATAAGGTTGCAGGTATTCAGGGCGTTAAGGTGTTGAATATCAATGAGCTGGCGAACGCTATTAAAGCGGTAGTTGTTGCAGGCGAGGAAATGAACGTATTCCTGGTTAAGGAAGGCAAGGAGCAGGGACAGGCTGTTGCTTATCTTGATGACGGTACTATGATCGTTGTAGAAAACGGACGTCACTTCATCGGCCGCAGCGCAATTGTTGTTGTAACCAGCGTGCTGCAGACTTCTGCCGGAAGAATGATTTTCGCAAAAACAAAATAGGAGCTTTGAGATGGGCAAGGATGAACTTATTGTAATTGTTCCGGCTGCAGGCGCCGGTAAGCGTCTGGGGCTGGGGATTAATAAGGCCTTTGCTATGCTGAACGGTGCACCTCTTCTGGTGCACTGTCTGCATATGTTGGAGGCAACAGGTCTGGTTAAGCGTGCCGTTGTCGTGCTGGCGCCGCAGGAGGTTGTTGAAGGCCGTGAGCTTTTGGCAGGCTATCAGGAAGATTATTTCCGGACGCTGCCGTTTTGCGTAGTAGCCGGCGGGAAGGAGCGTCAGGACAGTGTTGCCAATGCGTTGGCCGCAGTAGAGGAAACAGATTGTTATATCGCTGTTCACGATGGTGCGCGTCCTTTTGCGGGACGCGCTGTTTTTGAACGCACATTGGCTGCCGCTAAGGTGCATGGCGCCGCAATTGCTGCCGTTCCGGTGAAAGATACCATCAAGGTTGTCGGCACCGACGGTATTGTAACTGCTACGCCTGAGCGCAGTACGCTGATGGCAGTGCAGACACCGCAGATTTTTACTGCGGAACTGCTGAAGCAGGCTTACGCACATTTGGCGGCACATCCCGCTGCTGTTACCGACGATGCTTCGGTAGTAGAGCTGATGGGCCATAAGGTAGCGACAGCGTTAGGACGCTACGAAAATATTAAAATTACTACGCCGGAGGATTTGCTTTTTGCAGAAAATCTGCTGGCGCAACAGGAGCAGGAAGATGGAAAATAAGATTGTAATGCCGCAATTTCGCATCGGCTGCGGCTATGATGTACATAAGCTGGGAGAAGAACGTAAATTAATTCTCTGCGGTGTTGAGGTGCCTTATGAAAAAGGCCTTTTGGGACACAGTGATGCAGATGTGGCGTTGCATGCGCTGATGGACGCGCTCTTGGGCGCGGCGGCCATGGGAGATATCGGCAAGCACTTCCCGGATACGGATGAACGCTTTAAGGGAGCTGACAGCATGCAGCTGACGCTGCATGTCAAAAAGCTCTTGCAGGAGGAAGGCTGGCAGGTTAATAACGTGGATGTAACCATTATTGCCCAACGCCCGAAGCTGGCAGGCTATATTGCCAAAATGCGTGCCAATGTTGCCAAGGTCTTGGATGTTGCTGAGTCCGTAGTAAATATTAAGGCAACAACAACAGAAAAGCTCGGTTTTACAGGCAGAGGTGAAGGTATTGCCGCTGAAGCTGTGGCGAGTATTGTCAAGATGTGATATAATAATTAGACTGATAAGTGTAATCTGTTTGGATATACCGGTGGAAGGAAATTTATTTTAGCCGGAGCCGGAGTGATTGTGCTTTTTTGGTAAATCTAATGTTAATAGATAAATTTGGAGGGATATATCAATGTGTAATGATGAAGTTAGAGTAAGATTTGCGCCGAGCCCGACCGGCCCGTTCCATATCGGTGGTGCGCGCAGTGCGCTGTTCAACTATCTGCTGGCCCGCAAAACCGGCGGTAAGCTGATTCTGCGTATCGAGGATACCGACCGTGAGCGTTCTACCCCGGAATCCGAGGAAAATATCAAGGCTGCTTTGAAGTGGCTGGGTATGGACTGGGATGAGGGCGTTGATGTTGGCGGCCCGAACGGACCGTATCATCAGATGGAACGTCTTGATATCTATAAAAAATATACTGACAAGCTGTTGGCTGAAGGCAAGGCTTACTATTGCTACTGCACCGATGAGGAGCTGGAGAAAGAACGCCAGAGCCTGATCAAAGAAGGCAAAATGCCGCGTTATATGGGCAAATGCCGTCATCTGACCGAAGAGCAGATTGCTCAGTTCAAAGCTGAAGGCCGCAAACCGACCGTTCGCTTCCGTGTTCCTGCCGACAAGCAGATTCTCGTTCGCGACATGGTTCGTGGCGATGTAGTTTTTGATTCCAATAATATCGGTGATTTCGTTATTGTTAAATCCGACGGTATTCCGACCTATAACTATGCTGTAGTTATCGATGATGCGCTGATGCACATTACTCATGTAATCCGCGCTGAAGAGCATCTGTCCAACACTCCGCGTCAATGCCTCGTTTATGATGCATTGGGCTTCAAACAACCGACCTTCGGTCACATTTCCCTGATTCTGGGCAAGGACCACACCAAAATGAGCAAGCGTCACGGCGCTACTAGTGTTGACCAATATCGTCAGCTGGGTTACCTGCCGGAAGCTATCAACAACTTCCTGGCACTTTTGGGTTGGGCTCCGAACAGTGAGCAGGAAATCTTCAGCATGGACGAGCTGATTCACGAATTCAGCATGGACCGTGTTGCCAAGAACCCTGCTGTTTTCGATATCGACAAGCTGAACTGGATTAACCAGCACTATATGCGTCAGCTGGATGCGGAAGCATTCTTTGAAGCTGCTAAACCGCACATGATTGCTGCAGGCTACATGACCGGCGAAGAAGAAGGCGAGAAGCTGGCTTGGCTGAAACGCGTTGTAGCAACCGCACAGGAGCACATTTCATATGCTGCCCAAATTCCTGAATGCGTAGAAATGTACTTCAATGATGAATTCGATTTTGAAAACGAGGAAGCAGAAGCAGTCCTGAAGGCTGAAACTGTGCCGACAGTTATCAATATGCTGCTGGAAGAGCTGCCGAAGGTAGAAAAACTGGACAATGATGCAGTTAAAGCTCTGTTCAAGCAGATTCAGAAAGCAACTAAGCTGAAGGGCAAGGATGTATTCATGCCGATTCGTGTCGCTCTGACCGGTAATCAGCATGGTCCTGAGCTGGCAGCAATGGTTCCGCTGCTGGGCGTTGAGCGTACTGCAAAACGTATTAAATCCAGCTTGGCAAAAACAGGCGTAAATCTTTGATTGATGACTGACGATAAGGCCTCATCTGCTTCGTAACGGCGTTGCTCGCATCCCAGGCCCTCTTGTCGCTCAGAGAATTTTTGCAAAGGAATAGTTATTATGAGCATTAAAGTATATAACACCTTAACCAAACAAAAAGAAGAATTCGTACCTATTCATCCGGGCAAAGCCAACATCTATGTTTGCGGTGTTACTCCGTACAACCATCCGCATGTTGGTAATGCGCGTCCGTTCGTAACCTGGGACGTTATCCGCCGCTTTCTGGAGCATGAAGGCTATGACGTAACCCATGTACAGAACTTTACCGATGTTGATGACAAGATTATCAACACTGCCAATAAAGAGGGCGTACAATGGTATGATATCTGCAACCGCTATATTGACTCCTACTTTGAAGTAATGGATAAACTCAATGTGCGCCGTGCGCATGTTTATCCGCGTGTATCCGAGCATATCGATGATATCATCAAAACCGTTCAATGCCTGGTTGACAATGGCTATGGCTATGTTGTTGACGGCGATGTTTTCTACAGTGTAGAAAAATTTAAATACTATGGACAGCTTTCCGGCCGTAATATTGAGGATATGATGGCTGGTGCACGTGTAGACGTTGATGACCGCAAGCATAATCCGATGGATTTTGCGCTGTGGAAATCCGCTAAACCGGGCGAGCCTGCTTGGGAGAGCCCTTGGGGTCCCGGTCGTCCCGGCTGGCATATTGAATGCTCTACCATGAGCATGAAGTATCTGGGCGAAACCTTTGACTTCCATGGTGGCGGCAGCGATTTGATTTTCCCACATCATGAAAACGAGATTGCTCAATCCGAAGGCTGCACCGGCATTCATCCTTTCGTACATTACTGGCTGCACAACGGCTTTATTACCGTTAACGAAGAAAAAATGTCCAAATCTCTGGGCAACTTCTTCATGGTTATCGATATTTTAGAGCATTACGATCCGGAAACTCTGCGTTTCTTCATCGTTTCCACGCATTATCGCAGCCCGCTGGACTTCAGCGATGCACGTCTTACCGAAGCACAAAAGAGCCTTGCACGTCTGCGTCAGGCACAGGAAACTTTGGGTGAGCTGAGCGAAATGCTGAGCGCCGGCCCGACTGCCGAAAGCTTGGCACTGCGCGAGAAGGTTAAAGAGCTGCGTGAAGCATTTATGGAAGCTATGCGCGATGACTTCAATACTGCGCTGGCTATCAGCCATATGTTTGCTCTGGCTAAGGAAATCAACATTTACCATAAGGCAGTTGTTGATGCCGGCATTAAACCGGACGGCAAGCTGGTTGCTATGTTTAACGATGTCTTTGCAGAAACCTGCTCTATCATCGGTGTTCTGGAAAAAACTGCTGCTCCGGCTGCAGAAGAGGCAGGCGACAGCAAGGAAGCCGAGTTGGTGGAAATGCTTATCGCTATGCGTCAGGATGCACGTAAAAACAAAAATTACGCACTGGCAGATGAGCTGCGCAATAAGCTGAATGAAATCGGCATTGTGCTGCAGGATACTCCGCAAGGCGTAAAGTGGTCTAAGCAATAATGAAATTTGAACAATACAAAATGCTAAAGGAGCATGCCCTGGCAGCCTGTGCGGCTGCCGGTGCTCCTTTTCCTGCAACTAAGGAAATAAATCCGATTCTGCTGGCGTATATCGGCGACGTAGTTTTTTCTATGTATGTCCGTCTGCGCCTTTTGCCGACTTCCAAGCATGTAAGAATTGTACATGACATCGGTTCCAAGATGGTTTCTGCAGTGTGCCAATGTCAGGCAATGCAGCAGCTGGAGGCAGGCCTGAGCGAGGAGGAAAGCGTTATTTTCCGCCGCGGCCGTAATACTAAGTCGATGGTGCCGAAAAGCGCCTCAGTGCATGAATACCGTATGGCAACAGCTTTTGAAGCACTTTTGGGCTGGTTGTTCCTTGAAGAACGCGAGGAGCGCCTGCAAGAGGTTATGGATCTTTCCTTTGATATTATCAGCAAATATATGCAGGAAAATCACAAAAAATAATACCCCTCTATTTGTCCGTTGAAAAGAGAGGAGATGATAAATATGATGGTAAAATTAGTACGTCATACGCCGGAGCCGGAGCGTACTGTGGCTATGAGCGCGCGTCTGTGCTATTCACCGATTGGTGCCGCTCAGCTGGAAGAAAAAATCAGTGATGAGCAGGCAGCAAATCTGGTACGCAAACTGGTAAGCATGGGGCACTTGTCCACCTTGGAGCATGTTACCTTTACCTTTGCTATCGAAGGCGTATCCCGTGTTTTGACACATCAGCTGGTGCGCCACCGTATTGCTTCTTATTCCCAGCAATCTCAGCGCTATGTGAAGGAGCATGATTTTGAAACAATTGTGCCTGCTTCCATTGCTTCTAAGCCCGAGGCTAAGGCTAAATTCGACAAGCTGATGACTGAGATTCAGGCAATGTATGACGAGTTTATCGCGCTTGATATTCCGGCTGAGGATGCCCGTTATATTCTGCCTAACGCAACAGAAACGAAGATTGTCTGCACGTTTAATGCACGCTCCTTGCTGAACTTCTTCAGCCTGCGCTGCTGCACCCGTGCACAATGGGAAATCCGTGCGCTGGCTAATGAGATGCTGCGCCAATGTCAGGCTGTAGCACCGGTTATTTTTGAAAATGCAGGTCCGACCTGTGTATCTGAGGGCGTTTGTCACGAGGGCGCTATGTCCTGCGGACGTCTGCAGGCAATTTTGGCGGCAAAAGCCAAGGCAGAGCAAAAGCAGTAAGGAGAAACTATGGCTGAGCAGAATAATGATTTAATAGCTGGACGTAATGCGGTTAGTGAAGCCTTGCGCAGTCAGCGTTCAATAAATAAAATACTTTTGCAGGAAGGCGCTCATGGCGGCAGTCTGGGCGAAATCATTGCTTTGGCAAAGCAAAAGGGTGTACCTGTAGAAACCGTAAAGGCCGAAAAGCTGGATAAGCTGGCTAAAGGTCTGCGTCATCAGGGTGTAGCTGCTTTAGCGGCACCGATTGCATTCCGTACTCTGGATGATGTTTTTGCCTGTGCGGCAGAAAAAAATGAAGAGCCGTTTATTTTGCTTTTGGATGAGCTGCAGGACCCGCAGAACGTGGGTGCTCTTATCCGCAGTGCCGATGCCGCAGGCGTGCATGGCGTGCTGATGCCGCGCCGCCGCAGCTGCCCGCTGAACGCTGTTGTTGCCAAGATTTCCGCAGGTGCGGTAGAATATGTACCCGTTGTGCAAATCGGCAATATCGCCCAGACTATCGAAGAGCTTAAGCAGCGCGGCTGCTGGGTTGTCGGGGCTGATATGGATGGCGTTGATTTTTATGCTGCCAATATGAGCGGTCCGATTGTACTGGTAATCGGCGCTGAAGGCAGAGGCTTAGGCCGACTTGTAAAACAAAAATGTGATGATGTTGTCAGCATTCCGATGAACGGCGGCGTTAATTCTTTGAACGCATCGGCTGCGGGTGCTGTCCTGATGTACGAGGTAGTACGTCAACGACATCAATTCTAAAGAGGTGAAGGCATGGGCGAATATCTGATAATTGATGGGTATAATGTAATTAACGCCTGGAAGGATTTTGCCCAGCTGCGTCAGGAAAACCTGGAGCATGCACGCGAGCTGCTGGTAGCGGGTGTGGCAGAATATGCTGCCTTTAAGGGCTATCGTGCTATCGTAGTTTTTGATGCTCAGGAGGTGGCAGGCGCTGCTGCTTCCGAAAAAATTCATGGCATTGACGTTGTATTTACCGATGAGGGAGAAACGGCAGATTCCTGGATTGAACGCAGAGCCTACGAGCTTAGACGTGTACAGGCAAAGGTTTTCGTTGTCACCAGTGACTACGCGGAGCAGATTAACATTTTGGGAGCAGGTGCATACCGCATTTCCTCCAGGGAATTCCGCGAGCAGTATTATAAGACAAAAAAGGAAATTGCCGAGCGTCTGCATGTCCCCAGACGAGCTTTAAACCGCAATGAGCTTGGTGGCATAGTGAGCGGACATGTTCTGGCTCATCTGGAAAAATTGCGTCGGGAGAAAAGTTGACGGAAAACACCAGGCAGGATATAATAAAAACACTGATGCTTTTATTATGAAGATATTTGCGATAACTGTTTTGCAAGACAGTGGCAGATAGATGAACAGACGGAGGATATGCTATTGATGGCTACAGATACTGTAATGCAAAACGATCCCAATGACGCTTTTGCAAAAATGACTGATGAGGAAATCGTTTTAGAATCACAACAGCATGATAATGTTTTAGCGCAGGAATATCTGCTGCATAAATACAGAAACTTCGTCAGAGCCAAGGCTCGCAGCTATTTTTTAATAGGTGCCGAGCGAGAAGATATTATTCAGGAAGGCATGATCGGTCTTTATAAGGCTATCCGTGATTTCCGTGCCGATAAGCAGGCATCGTTCCGTGCGTTTGCCGAGCTGTGTGTAACAAGGCAGATTATTACGGCAATAAAGACTGCTACCAGACAGAAGCATATCCCTCTCAACTCCTATGTATCGCTTAACAAGCCTATTTATGAGGAGGACAGTGACCGCACGCTGCTGGATGTCATCAGCGGTGTGAAGGTTGCTAATCCGGAGGATATGATTATCAGCCGTGAGGAATTCAGCGATATTGAAAGCAAGATGAATGATATTCTCAGTGACCTGGAATGGAAGGTTCTGATGAGCTATCTTGATGGCAAATCCTATCAGGAAATTGCTGCTGAGCTGGGGCGTCATATCAAATCTATTGATAATGCGCTGCAGCGTGTAAAGCGTAAACTTGAAAAATATATCATCAGCAAAGGAGATATTACTGATCTGCGTACAGTTTACAGCGGACTGCTGGCTATTGATCCGTATGAGCGTTTCAAGAATAAAAATTCCTGAAAAAGCGGATAATTGATAAAACTGTAACAAAAATCTACATCATTTTGAAATTTTCAGAATGGTGTTTTTTTATTAAGAGGATTTTTGACAAGTATAGCGAATAGATATATTAACAAGTCAGTAAAGAAAAATTGACACTTCGGTGTTAGAGGAGGTTTTTCAAATGAATCAAGTTGAAGAATTAGTGAAGGTTGTAGCAGAGGCTCAGACCGACAAAGGAAATGTTGTTATTGTTACCGGTAAACCGGGCAGTGGCAAGAGCAAAGTTTTACGTGAAGCTGCAGAATCTCAAAAATGGACCTACGTTGACTGCCGCATGCTGATCAGTGAGGAATTCCTGGCAATTCCGGCTGCTGACAGAGGCTTGTATGCTCCTGATATGTTTGCAGATATTCTGGCAAGCTACAATGCAGATGTTATCATTCTTGACAGACTGCAGACCTTGTTTGTACCTGTATTCCACATCAATACCGACAGCCTGATGCGTAAACTGAGCAAAAAGTTTACTATCGTAACCGCATGGCCCGGATACATTGATAACGGTAACCTGTGCTATGACAAATTTGACGGTACCGAAGCTATCCGTATCAGCCCCGATGGCTTTAAGATCTGGAACGTAGAAGGTTAATAGTTAATAAGCGGAGGCTTGATATGGAGCAGAAAAAACGTCGCTTTGCTGTTTTGACCGGTGGAGGTGACTGCCCGGGATTAAATGCTGTAATCCGTGCGGTTGTAAAAACCTTCCTGCAGAACGATTGTGAGGTTTATGGCGTACTCAATGGCTTTAACGGCCTGATAAACGATAATCTTAAATTGATGGATTATGCTGCAGTATCGGGTATTTTACCGCGCGGCGGAACAATTTTAGGAACCACGAACCGTGATAATCCCTTCCATTTTGCTGTTGAAGAAAATGGTGAGCTTGTATATAAGGATATGCGCGAAAAGGTTATCGAAAACCTGCGTAAATACGATATAGAAGCCTTGGTTGTTATCGGCGGTGACGGTAGCCTGAATATTGGTGCCGAGCTGGCGCGTGAATGTGATATTAAGGTTGTTGGCGTACCTAAGACCATTGATAATGATTTGCCCTGCACAGAGCGGACATTCGGCTTTGATACTGCTATGGCTATGGCTACCGAAGCGCTTGACAGACTGCATACTACTGCCGAATCACATCACCGTGTTATGGTGTTGGAGGTTATGGGCCGTTATGCCGGCTGGATTGCTTTGCACAGTGGTATTGCCGGCGGTGCGGACGTTATTTTGCTACCGGAAATTCCTTACAAGCTGGAGCCGGTGATTGCTAAGATTCAGGCGCGAAAGGCTGCCGGAAAGAATTTTAGTATTGTTGTTGTTGCCGAAGGCGCACGCCCTGAGGGTGGCGAGATGTCAATCGCACGTATGGTTGAGGGCAGCTTTGAGCCGATCCGCCTTGGCGGTGCGGGCGAAAAGGTGGCGCAGGCCATTGAAGAGCAGACAGGCATCGAATCACGCTGTACCGTATTAGGTTATCTGCAGCGTGGCGGTTCGCCTACAGCGTTTGATCGTGTGCTGTCAACGCGTTACGGCGTGGCAGCAGCAGAGGCTTGCCTAAGACGTGAATATAATGTTATGGTTTCACTGTATCATGATCAGATTGTTACCGTCTTTATTCAAAAGGCAGCATCAAAACCGCGTCAGGTTCCTGTGGACAGCGAAATTATCCGTACAGGACGCCAGCTGGGATTGTGCTTTGGCGATTGATTTAAACTTGATTACTAGATTTAACCCCAGATTAAGATTATACACTTATATTACAGAGGGTGGTGCTTGCACCATCCTCTGTTTTTGTGTGCAGCTTTATGAACTGTGAAAAATTTAAAAAAATAGTGAGATTTCATTGCAGTTAAGCGTGATTCAGAGTATAATAAAAAGGCTTAGTGTTTGCGAAAGGGAGTAAATCATGGACTTAAATTTAATTGCCGTTATTGTGGGTATTGTCGAAGGTCTGACAGAATTTTTACCGGTTTCTTCTACCGGACATATGATTATTGTCGGTCACGTGTTGGGCTTTGAAGGCCAGCTGGCAGATGTTTTTGATGTCTTTGTACAGTTGGGCGCTATCCTGTCTGTAGTATTTATTTACAAAGAGCGTTTTGCCAGATTCTTTACCAAAGATGGCTGGGATATAAATAAGGGACTTTCTGTCTGGCATGTAGCTGCCGGTATCGTACCGGTTATGCTGGTAGCCTTCTTCCTGTATCACTATATCAAGGAGTATCTGTTTTCTCCTTTTACGGTAGCAATCGGTCTTTTCCTGGGCGGTCTGCTGCTGATGTTTGCGGAATATAGAACTAAAGGCCGCGAGGCTGAACTGGTGGATGATGTCGATAAAATTTCTAT
The DNA here is from genome assembly GCF_000188175.1 of Phascolarctobacterium succinatutens YIT 12067. Taxonomy (GTDB): domain Bacteria; phylum Bacillota; class Negativicutes; order Acidaminococcales; family Acidaminococcaceae; genus Phascolarctobacterium_A; species Phascolarctobacterium_A succinatutens. The sequence goes on from NZ_GL830883.1 coordinate 30,405, forward strand.
CCGTCAGGCAGTATGGGTTGGTATTTATCAATTTCTTTCCCTGTGGCCGGGTTTTTCCCGCAGCGGCAGTACTATTGCCGGAGGATTGCTTGTTGGCCTGACTCGCAGTGCTGCAGCAAACTATACCTTTGTGATTGCTGTACCCTTGATGTTTGTGGCCTGTATTTATGATTTGCTCAGAAACCTCCAGTATCTTTCTGCCGGTGATATGCAGGTATTGGCAATAGGTTTTGTTGTATCCTTTATAGTTGCTTATATTTCGGTATTATGGTTCCTGAAATTTTTGCAGAATTCCAAGCTGACCAGCTTTGCGGTTTACAGGATACTGCTGGCCGGTGTAACCTACTGGTATTTTTACATGTAAGCTTGCTCTAAAATCTTTGCTTGTGAAAGTATTGACAAAACAGGCTTTATCCTTTATAATAATAAAAGAATTTTGTGCTGGCATAGCTCAATTGGCAGAGCAGCTGATTTGTAATCAGCAGGTTGTGGGTTCGATTCCTATTGCCAGCTCCAGTGAATTTTTCGCCGTTAGATGTTTATCTGACGGCGTTTTTGTTTTTCCTGAAAAAAAATAACTGCTAATTCACAGCGAATTAGCAGTTATTTGCTTTATGGCTTATTCTTCTTCGGCAATTTTACCTTTGAGGTCATGGTCGGTCATTGCGCAAACGCAGGAGTCGGACCAAACGTTTTCTGCGGTTTCAACCATATCGATGATGGTGTAAATCGGCAGGATGATACCCATGATGCCGATAGGAGCGCCGATGCCGCTCATCAGAGACAGGGTGAGGAAGTAGCAGCCCATCGGTACGCCTGCGTTACCAACAGCAGCCAGTACGGATACCAGCAGCCATGTCAGCATGGTGGACATGGACAGCTCGAAGCCTGCGTTCTGCATTACGAAAATGGAGGTAATCAAGATGAAGGCAGCGCAGCCGTTCATGTTGATGGTGGTGCAGATAGGCAGTACAAAGCGGGAAACAGCTTTGTTAACCTTCAAGTTTTGTTCAGCGGAAGCCATGGTTACAGGCAGGGTGCCTGCGGAGCTCTTGGTAAACAGAGCAACAGCGACTGCCGGAGACATTTTCTTGAATACATCAATCGGGTTCAGGCCTCTTGCCAGCAGGAAGATAGGCAGAACGATGAAGAACTGAACACAGTTGCTGGCCATGATAACCAGAGTGTATTTGCCCAGAGCGCCAACGATTACGCCGGCTTCAATCTGTGCGGAAAGCTGACCTGCGAATGCCAGAATACCGAGAGGCAGTATGAACAGCAGCGCTTTAATAAGAGTGAACAGCAGCTCCTGGAAGCCTAATACTGTTTTCAGCAGAGCTTCTCTGTTTTCGGTTTTAGGCATGAATGCCAGACCTAAGCCCATAGCAGCAGCAATCAGCATTACGGAAAGTACGTTGCCTGCGAGGAACGGCTGCAGCATGTTGTTAGGAATAACATTTAAAATGTGGTCGTAGTAGCTTAACTTGCCAAGATTTTGCGGTACATTGGACATGCCGCTGCCAATAATTTCTGCCGGCAGGTTGCCGGGAGCTACCCAAAGATAGATAGCAAGACCGATGCCTGCTGCACAAACAGTAGTCAAAAAGGTATAAACTACGGCGTGAGCAAAAATTTGGCCGGTTTCTTTTTTGCTTCCCAAAGCAGCCAATGTAGTGATTACGGCTAAAGCAATGGTCGGTACGGCGATAAATTGGAAGAGGCGTGTATAAACGGTAGCGATGAAATTGAATAATTCATTCAGGGGTTTAATTCCCATGTAACCGAGAATGGCACCGACTACCAATGCGCCCATCCATAGAATAAATTGACTTTTGTTGTTTTGTGATTTGTTTTGATTTATCACTTTTTGTGCTAAATCCTTCACATCTGCATTTTGCTGCATTATATCCCTCCTAAAATAGGTGCTGTCAGATTTTTTAGAATTTCTGTCAGCTAATACTCCCTAGGTAGCCTTGTGACATACCTAAAAAATATTATAGCATTTTCTGAAAGATTTGTAAATTTCAATTTAGCAGTCATTAATGATATTTGAATATGGGATGTTTGTGTTTAAGCTTACTGTTATTTATTGCAGCAAAGTACATTTTAAGAGCAGTAGGATGTATACTTCTGCCAAAACAAGACGTTATGACGCTGAAATAGCATTTTCATTGCATTTTCATGCCGTTTATGGTAATCTATAATATATTAAAAACGTATAATTTTTTACATAACTGCTATATAAGCAGCATGTTTATTTTTGAAGGAGAGTGAAGGATTGATGCAAAATAATGCACAAGAAATGGTGCTCGTAATTGACTTCGGCGGGCAGTATAACCAGTTAATCGCAAGACGCGTACGTGAAAGCGGTGTGTACTGCGAAATCGTATCCTATAAGCATAGCCTGGAAGCAATTAAGGCTAAAAATCCTAAGGGAATTATTTTTACCGGCGGTCCTAACAGTGCTTATCTGGAGGATTCTCCTACTATTGATCCGGAAATCTATACTTGGGGCGTACCTGTTCTGGGCATTTGCTACGGCAGCCAGCTGATGATGCATATGCTCGGCGGTCATGTATGCGTAGCTCCCGAGCGCGAATACGGAAAAACCGTTGTCGACCTCGACACCACCAGCCCGATGTTCGCCGGTCTTTCCGAGAAGAATGTTTGCTGGATGAGCCATAACGATTATATCGAAACCGCAGCTCCCGGATTCAAGATTGTTGCCAGCACCCCGAACTGCCCGGTTGCTGCTGCTGAAGATGCAGCCCGTAAATTATACTGTGTACAATTCCATCCCGAGGTTCTGCATACCGAAAACGGCACCAAGATGCTGAGCAACTTTGTTTACAATGTTTGTGGCTGTGCAGGTACCTGGAAAATGGATTCCTTCGTAGAGCAGACTGTTGCTGAGCTGAAAGAAAGAATCGGTGACGGCAAGGTTCTGTGCGCACTCTCCGGCGGTGTTGATTCCAGCGTTTGTGCCGCTATGCTGGCTAAGGCTATCGGCAAACAACTGACCTGCGTATTTGTAGACCACGGTCTGCTGCGCAAAAACGAGCGTGAAGAGGTTTGCGCTGTTTTCGGTGAAGGCGGTCAGTTCGATATCAACTTCATCTGTGTTGATGCACGCGAGCGCTTCTACAGCAAGCTGGCAGGCGTAACTGCTCCGGAAGGAAAACGTAAAATTATCGGTGAAGAATTCATTCGCGTATTTGAAGAAGAAGCTAAGAAAATCGGTGCTGTTGACTATCTGGCACAGGGCACCATTTATCCTGACGTTGTAGAAAGCGGCCTCGGCGGCGAATCTGCAACCATTAAGAGCCATCATAATGTCGGCGGTCTGCCTGACTTTGTTGATTTTAAGGAAATCGTTGAGCCTCTGCGTGACCTGTTCAAGGATGAGGTTCGTCAATCCGGCCGTGAGCTTGGCCTGCCTGAAAATCTGGTAGCACGTCAGCCGTTCCCGGGCCCCGGTCTGGCAATCCGCATCATCGGCGATGTAACTCCGGAAAAGGTTGCTATCGTACAGGATGCCGATGCAATTTATCGTGAAGAGGTAGACAAGCTGCCGATGAGCGAGCGTCCGAGCCAGTACTTTGCAGCTCTGACCAATATGCGCAGTGTCGGCGTTATGGGCGACGAGCGTACCTATGATTATGCTATCGCTCTGCGTGCGGTAACTACTACCGACTTCATGACTGCAGAAGTAACTATGCTGCCGCCGGCAACTATTACTACTGCTGCTAACCGTATCGTCAATGAGGTTAAGCACATCAACCGTGTACTCTTTGACTATACCACCAAACCGCCTGCTACTATTGAGTTCGAATGATTTCTGATACATTATAATAGTAAAAACAAGTCCCTTAGCTGTGAGTATAAAACTCATAGCTAAGGGATTTTTGCGTTTGTACATATTTATGCGCTGGCCATATCTCACTTTTTGTTTTACAATAATATCAAGTGATGCATAATTATTGCTTAAGAGAAAAAAGTTTTCGAAGAGGCTGCAGTTAAAATTATTATATGTATGCACAAAGAAAAGGAGGACGAAAAATGTCAGATAAAATGGAGATTTATTATTTCAGTCCCACGGGAGGAACAAAAAAGGTAAGCGATATTTTTGCTGCTGCCGTAGGCAAAGATGTAGTATGGCATGATTTGAGAGATAAGCAAACGCCGACGAAGCAACCGCAGGGTGAGCTGATTATTGTTGCAGCGCCTGTATTTGCAGGACGAATTCCTTCTGTCGTGCGTGAAAAAATAAAAACGCTTGCCGGTGAGGGGAAGAAGGCCGTAACTATCGCTGTTTATGGTAACAGAGCTTATGAGGATGCATTGCTGGAGATGAATGACATTCTGATTCAAGGCGGCTTTACGGTAATAGCATCAGCTGCCTTTGTGGCGCAGCATTCTATTGTGCCGGAGGTTGGCGCCGGCAGACCTGATGCGGATGATATAAAAGAAATCCGTACATTTGCCGAAGCAGTGAAGAGCAGCACTTCCGCAGAAAATGTTCATGTTCCCGGTAATCGCCCCTATAAGCCGGAGATGAATGTGGCGGCAGCGCCGCTTTCTTTGCCAACGTGTACATCATGCGGAGCATGCGCAAAAATCTGCCCGACAGATGCTATATCAAATATGGACGGCAAGATGGCTACGGATGCAGCAAAATGTATTCTTTGCATGGCTTGCATCCATGCGTGTCCTAAGCAGGCAAGAATTCTTCCGCCTCCCTTGCAGGAGAAAACAGATAATATGCTTGCTGCATTCAAGGCTGCCAGAAATGAAAATGAAACCTTTTTCTAAGAGCTTTTGCCTATATGCGCTTTAATGGATTTTTAACATACAGAAATGCCGTTGCTTTTGCCAGCAGGCGTAATTTATGCTACAATATAATATCATGATTATTTAAGAGCGGAGAGTAGCGATGATAGCTAAAATAATTATAAGCGCCAACGAAGACGAAAACCGTATGGGGTTGCTGGAAAACGGAATATTGATGGAATATCTGGTAGAGCGCAAGGAAGAGCAGCATCTTGTAGGCAGTGTATTTAAGGGAAAGGTATGCAATGTAGTACGTGGCATTCAGGCTGCCTTTGTTGATATCGGTCTGGAGCAAAATGCTTTTCTGTATTTAGGTAATAAAAAGGACGTTACCGAAGGTCAAAGCCTGATAGTGCAGATATCTAAGGATGCACGCGGTACCAAAGGTCCTACTGCTACCCGCGAAATTACCTTGCCCGGACGCTATGTTGTACTGCTGCCGCAGGCAGATTATGTGGGTATTTCGCGTAAGATTACCGATAAGGAGGAGCGCGAGCGCCTGAATACGATTTGCGAGGGTGTACGTCCTGTCGGTATGGGGATTGTGGTGCGCACGGCGGCGACCGGTGTTGCGCGTGAGCTTCTGGAGCGCGACGTGCAGGAGCTGGCGGCTGACTGGAAGGTGCTGGCGGCGCGTGAGCGTGTAGCGAAGGCTCCCTGCCTGCTGAGGCGTGAGCTTGATCTGCCAATCCGTATTGTGCGCGATTATCTGCGTCCGGAGCTGACAGAAATCGTGATTGATAATCTGCCGATTTATAAGCGTGTAGAGGAGCTGTTGGCCGAGATGCCGCAGGCACAGGATATCAGGGTAACGCTGTATCAGGGCCTGGAGGATATCTTTGAATATCATAAGCAGGGAGAAGCGGTTGCCGGCATCAGCGACAGACAGGTGACTTTGCCGAGCGGCGGTTACCTTGTTATCGACCACACCGAGGCAATGACGGTTATTGATGTTAACAGCGGCAAGTTCAGCGGACGCGAAAATCTGGAAGAGACGATAATGCAGATTAACCGCGAAGCGGCGCTGGAGATTGCGCGTCAGCTGCGTTTGCGTGATATTGGCGGCATTATCGTAGTAGATTTTATTGATATGCATACCGACAATCACAAAAGAGAGATTATAAACTCTCTGCAGCAGGCGCTGAAGGGTGATAAAATGCATCCCAAGGTGCAGGATATCACGGTGCTGAATCTTGTAGAGATTACCAGAAAAAAATCGCGTCAGAATTTATCAAGCGTACTATACACTCCCTGCCCGGTATGCAACGGCAGCGGACGTGTGCAGAGCAGAGAAAATCTTTCTTTGGAAATTAAGCGTCGTCTGCGTACTTTGCTGAAGCGTCGCAGCAGCTCAAAGAATCTTTTGATTACAGCTAATCCCTGGCTGGCAGAGTGGCTGGTGAGCAAGGATTTGCGTGCCTGGGAAAGAGAATTGGCCTGCACCCTGAAGGTTGAGGCAGATGCTTCACTGCATGTAGAAAGTTTTATGATTTTAGATAACAGTGGTGTTGACAAATAGCAGACATTAAGGTAAAATATTCCAGTATGGACTGATTTGGTCCGTCCCCAACCGCGCAGAGAGGTTCTGAAAATCCCTGGCGTCAGGGTACCGTATTTGGCGAGTCTATCATTAAGGGAGGTGCAATAGATGTACGCAATTATCAAAACCGGTGGCAAACAATACCGTGTAAGCGAAGGCGAAACTCTGCAAGTTGAAAAACTGAACGCAGAAGTTGGCGCTGAAGTAGTTTTTGAAGAAGTTCTGACCGTTGTAAATGATGCTGATGTTAAGATTGGCAAGCCCGTAGTTGAAGGTGCAAAAGTTGTTGCTAAAGTTGTTGAACACGGCAAAGCAGACAAAATTTTCGTTTTCAAATACAAAGCTAAATCCAACTACCGTAAACGTCAAGGTCATCGTCAACCGTTCACTACTGTTGAAATCACCGCTATTAACGCATAATTTTTATGGTAAGTGTTGATTTATTCAGGAACAGGCAGGGTATGATTACCGGCTATAAGGTTAGTGGTCATGCTGGCTACAGTGAGGAAGGCTCAGACATTGTCTGCAGCGCGGTTTCCGCTCTGACACAGGCTCCCTTGCTTGGCTTGGAGAAACATTTGAAACTCAATCCGTCCTATGTCGTTAATCAGGAGGACGGAATCTTCGAGGTAGCATTGAACAGTGCTCCTACCGACCTGACAGAGGCTATATTGCAAACCATGATTTATGGAGTGGAATCAATAGCGCGTCAGTGTCCGCAATATGTTCGCATTCAAGAACATAGGAGGTGAAAGTAATGTTTGAAATTATTCTGCAATTACATGCACATAAAAAAGGTACTGGTAGCTCCCACAACGGTCGTGACTCTAACGCACAACGTCTGGGTACCAAAGCTCATGACACCCAGCTGGTAACCGCTGGCAGCATCATCGTTCGTCAACGTGGTACTAAATTCCATCCGGGCAACAATGTTGGCATGGGCAAGGACTACACTATTTATGCTAAGGTTGAAGGTCGCGTTAAATTTGAACGCAAAGGCCGCGACAAACGCCAAATCAGTGTATATCCTGTTGAAGAAGCAGCAATGTAATCTTCATAAAAATTACTCCGTAACTCTCTGGTTACGGAGTTTTTTGTGTTTCCGGCACTAGATGAAAAAATGCTTCCCCGCAAAGGGAAGCATTTTGATTTTAGTAACAGGTTATTTTGCCGCACGGTAGATATTTTCCATATCTCCGATAGTCAGAACTTTAAACTGGCCGATAGTGCGCGTATTCATAAAGCTGCATTTATATGCCAGCTCTTTGATTTCATCTTCTGTGAGGTCCTTGCCGATAAGCTCGTGAATGCTGGTGGGCATACCGATATGGTGAAAGAAGCTTTCCATTGCAGCAATGCCTTCTAAAGCTGTAGCCTCGGGATTACGGAAGTTATAGGGAATATGGAAAACATTGGTTGCCAGCTGTGCAAAGCGGCCGACATTTTCTTTATAGACATAGCGTGCCCAGCTGCCCCAGACTGCTGCCAGACCTGCGCCGTGAGCAACGCCGAACATGCTGCTCAGCTCGTGTTCTAGCTGGTGGCAGGACCAGTCACCGAAGGTGCGGTCACCGGTGGTTTCGTTGTGGGACAGGGTACCGCTCCACATGATTTCGGCGCGGGCATCGTAATTATCCGGTTCTTTGAGTGCAATTTTAGCATAGCGCATAACATTGCGCAGCAATGTTTCGGCAATACCGTCGATTAGTGCCAGCTGATGTGTGGCAGGAGCGGTAAAATAACGCTCCAAGGTATGTACCATGATATCAGTGCAGCCGCTGGCTGTCTGGTAGGCAGGCAGGGTATAGGTAAGCTCAGGGTTCATAATAGCGAATTTGCAGTAGCCGTAATCGGTAGAAAGACCGCGCTTGAGCATGCCGTCCTCGTTGGTGATAACGCTGCAGTTGCTCATTTCGCTGCCTGCTGCCGCAATAGTCAGCACTGCGCCGAGCGGAGCGCAGGCGGTAATCTCTTTTTTCTTAGCATAATAATCCCACACATCTCCGGGGTTGGCAAGACCGTAACCAATGCCCTTGGCGCTGTCGATAACACTGCCGCCGCCGACTGCGAGAATAAAATCAACGTTTTCCTCACGGCACAGTTCTACGCCCTTTTTAACCATGGAAAGCTGCGGATTAGGCACAACGCCTCCCAACAGTACGTATTCCAGGCCTGCGTCCTTCAGGCTGGCGCAGACGCGGTCCAGCAGACCGCTTTTCTTGGCGCTGTGGCCGCCGAAGTGTACAAGTACCTTGTGGGCACCATAATATTTACACCATTTACCTGCTTCGTTTTCGGTATTTTTACCGAAGATTATTTGTGTAGGTGCGTGAATCTGAAAATGATCCATAATATCAGCTCCTTGCCAGTAATAATTTCTCAATGGATAAAAGGTAATAAAAGAATAACAAAAAGACTGCCTGAGGTAGCAGGCAGTCTCTCGCAAAACAAAATCCGGAGAGGACTGACATACAGCTATCAGGAATCTCTCTTACTTTGCTTATTATAGGAAATTATTTTTTCTTTGTCAATTTATTTTAAGTGTAAGGCTTAGTGCTTCTTTAATCCCAGTATTTCTTCCGGCAGCTGTGCCAGCGTAATAGCTGCAAATACCAGAGCACAGCCAAAGATTTCACGGCTGCTCATAGCCTGTCCCAAAATAAGCCAGCCGCTTACCAATGCGAAGGCTGATTCCAGACTCATCAGCATGCAGGCAACCAGGGAGCTGACATGTTTTTGGCCGACAATCTGCAGCGTGTAGGCTACACCGCTGGACATGATACCGGCGTAGGCGATAGGTGCCCAGCCTGCAATAATATTGCTCATGGATGGTGTTTCGAAAATAAACATCAGCACACCGTTGACCACGGTGCAGGTCATAAATTGTATGAGTGACAGGCGCACGCCGTCAAGATTTTTAATGATATTTTCTATGGCGATAATCTGTGCGGCAAAGCAGAAAGCGCAGATGAGGGTGTATAAATCACCTTTGTTGATAGAGAAGCCTTCGTTGATGCAGATGAAGTACATGCCTACGGCTGCTACGACAACGCTGAGACCCTGCAGCAGGGAAACAGAGCGACGATAGAAGATATAGCTCAAAACAGGTACCAGAATGATATAGAGTGCTGTAATAAAGCCGCTTTTGCCTACGGTAGTGTACATTATGCCAAGCTGCTGGAAAAAACACGCGAGTGAGAGGAACAGGCCGCAGGTGATGCCGCCCTTAAGCAGACGTTCTTTATAAATAGGGTCATCACTGCCTAAAACAGTAAAGCGCTTACCTGCCGCTTTGTCGAACAATAGGCAGCAGCCGAACAAAAATATAGTAGCCAAAACACTGCGCGCGCAGTTGAAGGTTAACGGTTCGGCGTAATTGCCTCCGACGCTTTGCGCGATAAAGGCAGTGCCCCAGATAAAAGCACACAGCGTGAGCATGAGAACGCCGCGAGTACTATGATTATTTGCTGATGAATTATGCATAAACAACACCCCTATAACAAAACAATAAGATGAAAATTATTATACCATATTTTGCAGTGCGTGTACAAAGGTAACAGCTTGAAAAAACGCCGTCAGAGGGATAATTTTGAGTTGCTTTTCTGCGGAATATTTCCTCTTGCAGGACTTTTTTGTAAAGCAATTAGCTGAAAACAGAAAAAATAAAGCTAAGTGCTAAATTGGCGAAAAAATCGTCTACAAAGAATTTTATCAACATATTGATGAATTTATCTTTGACACCTACGATATATTGTGGTAGAATAAAGCTACAGAAAATGCTGCGCTTAACCGTAGCTGTTTTTTATGATAAAGACAAGGCTTTGACTGTTACGGTCAGAGCCTTGAATAACGTATAGGTGTATTTTAAGAATAACTTATGGAATTTTGTTCTTAGTTCTTATACGAAGATATGAATTTATAACTTTAATTTTTACAGGAAAGGATGCTGACAGGTTATGAAAGTTATTAAACGCGATGGCACAACAGTAGATTTTGATGCCGCAAAAATTGTCGTTGCTATTCAAAAAGCCAATGCTGCCGTGGAACCGGAATTTCGTATTGAGGAGGATAAAATCCAGGAAATTGCGGATAGCGTACAATCTCGTAACCGCATGCGTCTGCTTGTAGAGGATATTCAGGATATGGTAGAGCATAGCCTGATGGATGCCGGTAAGTTTGAATTGGCAAAGCAGTATATTATTTACCGTTATAAACGTGCTCTGGTGCGTAAGGCCAACACTACCGACGATTCTATTCTGTCCTTAATCCGCAACAGCAATAAGGACGTTATGGAAGAAAACAGTAATAAAAATGCAACGATGGCTGCTACTCAGCGTGACTTGATTGCCGGTGAGGTTTCCAAGGACCTGACGAAGCGTATTATGCTGCCGGCAAAGATTTCGAAGGCGCATGAAGAGGGCGTGCTGCATTTCCATGATGCCGACTATTTTATTCAGCCTATTTTCAACTGCTGCCTGATTAATATCGGCGATATGCTGGATAACGGCACGGTTATGAACGGCAAAATGATTGAAAGTCCTAAGAGCTTTCAGGTTGCCTGCACCGTTATGACACAGATTATTGCTTCTGTTGCTTCTAGCCAGTACGGCGGTCAGTCTGTTGATATCCGTCATCTGGGCAAATATCTGCGTAAGAGCTACGAAAAGTTCAAAAAGGGTATTATGGAGGCCGCTGAAGGCAACATTGATGAGGAAACTCTGGAGCGTCTGACAAACGAGCGCCTGCGCTACGAGCTGAAGGGCGGCGTACAGACTATTCAGTATCAGATTAATACCTTGATGACCACCAATGGTCAATCTCCGTTTGTTACCCTGTTTTTGAATCTGCAGAAGGATGATCCGTATCTGAAGGAAAACGCCATGATTGTTGAAGAAATTCTGCGTCAGCGTCTGCAGGGCATTAAAAATGACAAGGGCGTTTATGTAACCCCGGCCTTCCCGAAGCTGGTTTATGTTCTGGATGAGCATAACTGCCTGAAGGGCGGCAAGTACGATTACATTACACGTCTGGCAGTAAAATGCAGCGCTAAGCGTATGTATCCCGATTACATCAGCGCTAAGAAGATGCGTGAAAACTACGAAGGCAATGTTTTCTCCCCGATGGGCTGCCGCAGCTTCCTGTCTCCCTGGAAGGATGAAAACGGTAACTATAAATTTGAAGGTCGCTTCAATCAGGGCGTAGTTTCTCTGAACCTGCCGCAGATTGGCATTGTTGCCAAAGGCGATGAGCAGAAGTTCTGGAAGCTGTTGGATGAGCGTCTGGAGCTGTGCTTTGAAGCATTTATGTGCCGTCACAATGCGCTGAAGGGCATTAAGAGCGATGTCAGTCCTGTACATTGGCAGTACGGTGCTATTGCCCGTCTGGGTAAGGGTGAAACAATAGACAAGTATCTGGAAAACGGTTATTCTACTATCTCTCTTGGCTATATCGGCCTCTATGAGCTGACCAAGCTGATGAAGGGCGTAAGCCATACAGATCCTGCAGGCAAGGATTTTGCTCTGCGCGTTATGAACCGTCTGCGCGGTGCCTGCGATAAATGGAAGGCACAGACAGGTCTGGGCTTCGGTCTGTACGGTACACCGGCAGAAAGCCTTTGCTACCGCTTCGCACGTATCGACAAGGAACGTTTTGGCACGATTGAGGATGTTACCGATAAGGGTTACTACACTAACTCCTATCATGTTGACGTACGTGAGAAGATTGATGCTTTCAGCAAATTTAAATTTGAAAGCCAGTTCCAGAATATTTCCTCCGGCGGTGCGATTTCTTATGTAGAAATTCCTAATATGCGTCACAACACCGAAGCATTGGAAGAGGTTGTCAAATTCATTTATGACAACATCCAGTATGCGGAGTTTAATACTAAATCCGATTACTGCCATGTTTGCGGCTTTGACGGTGAAATTACCATTAATGATGATAATGAGTGGGAATGCCCCGCATGCCACAACAAGGATCACTCCAAGATGACGGTTATCCGCCGTACCTGCGGTTATCTGGGAGAGAACTTCTGGAATGTAGGCAAGACTAAGGAAATCAAAGCCAGAGTAATGCATCTGTAATTTGCGAGGTGAGGGCGTATGAATTACGCAGAAATAAAAAATCTGGATATTGCTAACGGACCGGGCTTGCGTGTATCGCTGTTTGTCAGCGGCTGTACGCATCATTGCAAGGGCTGCTTCAACCCGGAGTCCTGGAATTTTAATTACGGTCAGCCTTTTACGGAAGCAACGCAAGAGCATTTGCTGGAGCTGTTGGAGAACGAACATATCCGCGGCCTGTCGCTTTTGGGCGGTGAACCATTCGAGCCTGCCAATCAGGCAGAACTGCTGCCGTTCCTGCGCAAGGTAAGAGCACGCTTTCCCAAGAAGGATATCTGGTGCTACAGCGGCTATGATTTCGAAAAAGATATGCTGACAGGTAATCTCGGCGCTTGGGAAATCACTGAGGAAATGTTGTCCTACATTGACGTACTGGTAGACGGAGAATTTAAGCTTGAGCTGAAGAATCCTAATCTGCGCTTTCGCGGCAGCGAAAACCAACGCGTTATCCTAGTGCAGGAATCGCTGAAGGCAGACGGCATTGTACAATGGGATGACGGTGAAGGCTTGAGCATCTGATAAGCAGTGCGTTTACAAATTTATAAAAAATAAAGCATCCCGGCTCGCAGGAGCAGGGATGCCAGGAAAAAGAAATAGCATTGTCGGTCTTAGCAGGACTGACAATGCTATTTTAATTGTGTGCGCAAGGATTGCGGAATAACAGATTCGATAAAGGCTTTGACTATTGCCGGCTCAAAATCCAGACCGGCCTTATTCTGCAGCTCGATGATAGCGTCGGCGTGAGTTTTTTGCCAATGCTGGGTGCAGGGGTTAAGGTTGCGGTCATAATAATTGGCTACGGCGACTATGCGTGCACCGATAGGGATGTTCTGTCCCTTCAGGCGTTTGGGATAACCGGTGCCGTCCCATTTTTCATGGTGCGCGCGGATGATATCGCTGATGGTATCAAAGCCGGGAATGTTTTCCAGCATGCTGGCGCCTGCGATGCAGTGACGTTTATAAATAGACTGCTCGCGCGTAGAAAGAAACGGCAGCTTAGCCAAAATAATATTGGGTACGGAAAGCTGACCGATATCATGCAGCAGCGCTGCTGTTTTTATCTGCGAAACTTCGCTGGCAGGCAGACCGAGCTTAGCGGCAGTGCTGGCAGAATAATTGGCAACCTGCTGGCTGTGCAGATAAATTTCTCTATTTTTAATTTCCAACATTCTTAAATAGAACTCGCAGATATCCTTCGTCAGGCGAGCATCAGCAAAGTCCAGACATTGTGGTATAGCAATCATAAAGCTTATTTCCTTTTTCCGTTCAATATTGAGTACAAATAGTATAGCACTTTTTGAGAAAAGATAAAAGTATGCAGAGCGATTGACTTGCAAAAAAATTTTTTTCCCATTATAATAGATAGGACAACTCAGGTCTGTGGTTGCAAGTCGATGCCAGTTGCAGGCGAAACGATCCACGTAAGCAGCAAAATTTTGCTGTGAGCACGGTGCAGCTTAGAAGTAAGTCCTGCCGCAAAAAAATTATGGGCGAGAGAGGTAGTAGTGGGGAGCGGAATGCTTAGGAGCGAACCTTCCAGCAGGCGAGTGTGGGGGCGAAAACCAGGTCAGCTGAGTTGTTTTTTGTTACCTAAATTACAGTTTGCCGCAAAATGAAAAAAAAATGCGGCCAATTTTTATTTTTATA
>NZ_GL830884.1:0-26183 GCF_000188175.1 Phascolarctobacterium succinatutens YIT 12067
TGATTTGTGTCTAAAATTTGTTGACTAGTGCAAGGGAGCCGGGTTTGATCCCCTAATACATCGTTTAACCTCACGCTGTCGCTGGGAAGGATAACAATTTCGCCCGGATAAGCGGTGTCTGTCCGAACAATTTCCCCTTTGGATGGAATACGCATCTCTGTGATTTTCAGCTTTTCTCTCCCGGCCAGGGCCACCGTATCCCGCAGGCGCAGCGTTCCGCTGTATAGCCGCAGATAGACACGCCGCTGGCCGCAATCGGTGTACTCAACCTTGAAAACGCTGCCGCATAGGGTGGCGCTCCCCTGTTCCCCAATCGGTTGGAACAGTCCTGTCACCGCATCCATCAACGGTTGAATGCCAAGGCCCTTTTTGGCGCTGCCATGATAGACCGGAAACAGGGAGGCTTCTTGAACCCGCCGCTGTTCCTCCCGCGCAAGTTTTTCCTGGCTGATTGGTTCTCCTGCGATATACTTTTCCAATAATGCATCGTTATTTTCGATGACCGCATCCCATGCTTCTATGTCGGTATTTTCCTCCAGGACTATTTCCGGGGACAGCGACACCGTCTGCTTGATGATAATATCGGCGGAGAGCTTATCCCGAACAGACTGAACCACGCTCTGCAAATCAACGCCAGCCTGGTCGATCTTGTTGATAAAGATAACGGTGGGAATGTTCATTTTCCGCAGGGCATGGAACAGAATACGGGTCTGGGCCTGCACGCCATCTTTCGCGGAGATCACCAAGATGGCCCCATCTAAAACAGCCAAAGAGCGGTACACCTCCGCCAAAAAATCCATGTGGCCGGGCGTATCCACAATGTTAACTTTACATCTGTGCCACTGGAAGGAAGTGACTGCCGCTTGAATGGTAATCCCACGCTGCCGCTCCAAAAACAAGGTGTCCGTCCTCGTTGTCCCTTTTTCGACGCTCCCTGGTTCTGAAATGGCTCCACTGGCATATAGCAGACTCTCCGTCAAGGTCGTCTTTCCAGCGTCTACATGGGCAAGAATTCCAATATTGATTATTTTCATGTGATTGTCCTCCCTTTACTGCCCCGAAGGGCATAAAAATCCCCAGCAGTAAAATACTTTTACCACTGGGGATGATAATTTGCGGACATACACATATACAGCATACACCTGTTTGTGAGTGCTGTTTTTGGGGATATGTCAAAATTGATAAGGCAAAAGTATTCTTAAATTGGGTACAAAAAACTAAGCCCCTACAAAAGGAGCTATCATAATCCTTTGTTCCCACTATTTGATTATAGTTTTATTTAATAATACCTTGCCGCATATTTTTTACTCCTTTTCTGGATTAAATCATTGTATCACATCAGTTTTAGGAAAGCAAGTACCTAAAAGAAATTTTTCTTCCCCTTATATGTAACAATCATACCGGCTTCCTAGCGTTCAGAATGTTTTCTGCTGTCTGCTGTGGTGTTTGGTTGGAATTGTCCAACCAAAAGCCGATCCGTGGTGTTGTCTGCATTTTACTAAATACAAATTCAATGTATACAGAAAGATATAAGGAGTGGGAGGGATTCCGCCGTAGTTGGCATTGTAGGAAAATCCAAAAGTTTAGATTTTCCCACAATGCTTATCTTTTGGTCTTTGGTTCGGAATAGTGTAGTGCTGGCGGTCTATCTCTTGTTTTCGGTTGCTTGCTTCCTTACCGTACATGAGCATTATCCGCGGTATCAAAACTCTGCCGCTGCGTATGGAGCAGCACCAGAAAAATGCTTTTACCATTGCGAAATGGCTGCAGAAGCAACCGCGTGTACAATATGTTTTATATCCCGGTCTGGAAAATCATCCCGGTTATGAAATCAATAAAGCGCAGACCACCGGCTTCGGCGGCATGATTTCCTTTGCTGTAGACAACTCCGAAACAGCACTCCAAATTCTTGAGGGCGTCAAGCTCATCAAATTTGCCGAAAGCCTCGGCGGTACGGAAAGCCTGATAACCTATCCGATTCGCCAGACGCATACCGACC
Source organism: Phascolarctobacterium succinatutens YIT 12067 (assembly GCF_000188175.1). GTDB lineage: Bacteria > Bacillota > Negativicutes > Acidaminococcales > Acidaminococcaceae > Phascolarctobacterium_A > Phascolarctobacterium_A succinatutens. The sequence continues at coordinate 2,000 of NZ_GL830884.1, forward strand.
TTACTGCCGAAGAATGTGCCGAAAAGGGGATTACGGATTGTCTGCTGCGCTTCTCTACAGGCATTGAAGCAACGCAGGATCTTATTGACGATCTGGCACAGGCCTTTACTGCAGTAGAATAATTTATAAGAATAAAGTTTGGTGATAAATTATGACTAAATACGATTTTAACAAAATAATCGACAGACGTAACACAGACTGCCTAAAATACGATTTTGCCATTCAACGTGGTCGTCCGGCCGACGTTTTGCCTTTTGGGGTAGCAGATATGGATTTTCCTATTGCCCGGGAAATAAAGGAAGCACTTATTGAACGCTGCCAACATGCTATCTTCGGCTATAGCGAAAGCACAGAAGCATATTTTCACGCTGTCCGCGACTGGTATACTAAGCATTTTAACTGGAGCCCCAAAGCAGAATGGCTCACCAAGACTCCCTGCATAGTTTTTGCCCTTGCCATGGCAGTAAAGGCCTTCACTAAAAAAGGTGAGGGCGTACTTGTACAGCAGCCGGTTTACTATCCTTTCAGCGAGGTTATCGAAGATAATGAGCGCAAGCTGATTAATTCACCGCTCATTCTGAAAAATGGTCATTATGAAATGGACTTTGCCGATTTGGAAGAAAAAATCGTCGCTAACAATGTTAAGCTGATACTTTTATGCTCACCGCATAACCCCGTAGGCCGTGTCTGGACACGCGCTGAACTGCAAAAGGTAGGCGATATCTGCCTTAAGCATGGTGTAATTACCGTAAGTGATGAAATTCACGGTGATTTCGTCTGGGGAAATAACTCTCAGACGGTTTTTGCAAGTTTGGGTGAGCAGTACGAGCAAAATTGCGTAATCTGTACTGCTCCCAGCAAAACCTTCAACATTGCCGGTCTGCAGGTATCCAATATCTTCATTCCCAACAAAAATTTACGTCGCCGCTTCCGCAAGCAGGTAGCGGCAGCAGGCTACAGCCAGGTAAACACCTTAGGCCTTGTTGCCTGTCAGGCAGCCTACACTTATGGCGAGGATTGGCTGCAGCAGGCGAAGGCTTATATCGAAGATAACATTAAATTTATTGATGCTTATCTGAAGCAGAACCTGCCGCAGATTAAGCTGCTCCACTCTGAGGGGACATATCTGATTTGGCTCGACTGCAGCGCCTTAGGCCTTACAGCTGCTGAACGCGAGCAGTGGCTCTGGCATAAAGCACACCTCTGGCTCGACGGCGGCGGTATCTTCGGCAAAGAGGGAGAAGCCTTTGAACGTATCAACGTTGCCTGCCCCCGTGCGCTATTATTACAGGGACTTGAGCAGCTGAAGCAAGCTGTTCATGAATTAAATTAAATTTATTAATTTAATTATTTCTTCGATGTAACTGAAAAACTGCTGCCTTCTTTGTAGCAAAAGTAAAGGCAGCAGCTTATTTTTATTTTCGATATACCTTTGCAGTCTCATTATTCCGTCTTGTAAATTGACGCCGATTTGTATATAATGCAAATAAGCTATCCTATGCTTGTTTTCTGTAACGCTCTTACCGGAGCAGATAAAACAGCGGAACAAATTGGTTTTAAAGCTATAATAAAATATAATAAACTTGATCTTTTTATGCTTTTGCCACTATGCAAAAGCATAATGAAGCAGGAAGGGAGCAGGAAGGGAGCATTATATGAAACGTGAACAAATATCCAAAAACATTGTTGCCGATCTCAAGGAGCTGGCAGCCTTAACCTCTGATGCAGACGGAGCACAACGCGTTGCCTGGACACCGACATTCAAGAAAGCAACGGAATGGTTTACTCAAAAGATGCAGGCAGCAGGTGCCGATGTCTGGACCGATGCCGCAGGCAACAGCTGGGCCAAATTTGCCGGCGAAAGCAAGGAGTGCATTGTTATCGGCAGCCACCTCGATTCCGTACCTGACGGAGGCTGGCTGGACGGCGCTTTAGGCGTTGTAGCAGGCATGGGTATCGGTGCCTATGGTCTGGCAGATAAAAAGCCTGCCAAAACTCTTTACGTTGTCGGTTGGGCAGATGAAGAGGGTGTAGCTTTCGGTAAAAGCTGTCTTGGCAGCAGTGCTGTCAGCGGCATTGTCACGAGCAAGGATGTGCTGCCCTTAATCCATCAGGAAAACGGCCGCAGCTTCAGCGATGTCTGGCAGGAATACGGCCTTGATGCCAACAGAATAGGGGAGGCACACACAGCCTTTGCCAAGCTGCCTGTTAAAGCCTATTTGGAGCTGCACATCGAGCAGGCACCGCTGCTGGCTTTAGCCAAAAAAAGCGTAGCCTGCGTTTACGGCGTTTGCGGCTGTAACCGCCAGTACATCACCTTCCGCGGGCAGCAGGGACACTGCGGTTCTCCGGTTGCTTTGCGTCAGGATGCCTTTATTGCGGCAGCGCAGACCACCCTTGATTTACGTGAAATTGCCCTCAAATATGATTCCTATTGCACTGTAGGCAATATTGAGGTCAAGCCTGACCTGACTACTATTTCTCCGGGCTATTGCCGCATTTCGCTGGACCAGCGCAGCATTAAGCCGGAAACAATGCAAACGATAGTTGCAGAAGCCAAGGCTGCGGCGCAAAAGCATGCGCAGGATGGCAGGCTCACTGTAGAGTTTGAGCCTATCTGGCAGGCAGCACCGATTCTGTTTGATGCGCAGCTGGTAGAGGACTGCAACGCTGCCGTAGAGGAGGAAACAGGTGCAAGACACAGCATGTATTCCGCACCGCTGCATGATGCCGTGCCTCTGAATGCCGTTGTACCTTCGGTAATGATGTTCGCCCAATCCGATCCCGGTATTTCTCACTGCAAGGAAGAAAACACACCGCAGCCGCAGCTGGAGGAGGCTATCCGTGCCTTCATCCGTCTGGCAGAAAAAGAGCTGGGGACAAGCTTTGCAGAGTAAGCACTAAAGTCCGCTGCAACCTTGCAACAAAATAATTTTATATATTTATACGACAAAAGCAGCTTCTGCGACGCAGAAGCTGCTTTGCTTTTTATACGGCATATTTATTTTATTAAATCCTTCAATCCGCGTATCCGCATAACCTTCCAGGTAAAGCACAGACTGCGCAGCGACTGGTCCAAAAACATCGGTACCCAGGCGCCAACAATACCCAGCTTGCAATAATAGATAAAGAAAGCCGTCATCAGAGGACGCAAAACGGTAATCAGCACAAAGGAATAGACGGCAACGGCAGTAGTCTGACCGCTGCCACGCAATATACCTGCAGTAATAATCGTATGCCCCTGCGGTATGCAAACTGCTGCCACCCAGAACATTACCGTCTCACTGATAGCAAGTGCCTGCGCATCCTGCGAATAAACGCTGAAAATCGGCACGCGTGCGGCATACAGGATAATAAAAGAGGCAACGGAAAGTCCCAGGCCCCATTTAAAGCCTATACTGCGGCAGCGCTTCCAGGTTGCATAATCAGCGGCACCGCGCATCTGCCCGGCAAGCACCATATTAGCCTTACCGAAGCCGAAGATAAAATCATAAGAAAAATCGCAGATATTATAGCAAATGCTGTGTACTGCATAGGGCAGAGTACCAAGACGCGCAGTCATCCAGCCATAGGCCAGCATACCGATGCGTTCCGCTCCCAGCTCACTGAAAACACCGCCGAATACCGGCATAAATTCCCGCCAAAATACTTTGTCCGGCAGCTGCAGCAGACCGTCACTGAAAAAGCCCTCATGCTTCATAATCCAGACGGTGATACCAAGAGTACACAGAGAGCCGATAATCGTGCTGATTGCCGCGCCACGCACACCCCAGCCGGCAAAACTGCCAAAGCCTGTAATGAGAAAATAATTGCAGACGATATTCACTACATTGCCGACAATATTGCTTTTCATAATAGCGCTTGTCCGGCCTACACCTAACAAGGTTCCCTGTAACAAGAGTGACAGTGAGTTTAGCAGTACTGCAGCTACGGCAATATTGCCGTAAGCCAGCGCCAGCTCCAGATAATCCCTCTGCGCGCCCATCAGCACCACCAGCTTCTCAAAAAAGCCGTAAAATAGCAGATGCAGCACTACAAGCAGGATACTGTTGACAGTAAAGCTTTGGCGCAGCAAAACCTTAATAGTGGAATATTGTCCGGAACCGAATTTATTCGCTGTCAGAATCGTAACTGCTGATGCCAGTGAGCGCGATACTGTCAGCAGTACCAGGCGCAGCGGCAGAAAAATACTTACCGCTGCTATGGCCTTAGCACCCAATACGCCTACCATAATTAAATCAGCCGCAGCCAGAAAGGTCATAAAAATGCCCTCCAACGCAGCGGGGAGGGCAATACGCAAATATTTACCTGTTAATGAATCATTAAAGCTCTTCATTTTCTAGAAAACACATACGTTAAAACAAATAAACAAATTTATTCAGCATCCTCTTCATGATGAATTGCTGCCAAAGAAACAACCTTGTCATCATCGTTCAAGGTCATCAGCTTTACGCCCTGGGTATTACGGCCATATTGGGAAATCTGGTCCACATCGGTACGGATAATCAGACCGGCTGCAGTAATCATCATGATTTCCTGATCCGGATTAATAACCTTCATGCCGATTACCAGACCGGTTTTTTCGGTAATCTTCATGTTGATTATACCCTTGCCGCCACGAGTCTGCTTACGGTATTCCTTAACCTCGGTACGCTTGCCCATGCCGAATTCAGTTGCCGTCAGCACCTCGGAATCCTCATCGGAAACGCTGTCCATAGCTACAACCTCATCGCCGTAGTTGAGGGAAATACCCTTTACGCCATGTGCGGTGCGTCCCATAGTGCGTACATCCTGCTCATCAAAGCGGATGGCAATACCGTTACGGGTTGCCAAAATGATTTCGCTGTTGCCGTCAGTAAGCTCTACACCGATCAGGTCCTCATCATCGTCCAGATTAATAGCAATCATGCCGTTTTTGCGAACGCTTTCCAGATCCTTAAGGTTGATTTTCTTGACGGTACCCTTATTGGTAGCCATAAACATGTACTGCTCTTCTCTGAATTCCTTCACCGGAATAACAGCTGTAATCTTTTCACCGGGCATCAATGCCAGCAGATTGATAATAGCTGTGCCCTTGGCAGTGCGGCTTGCTTCGGGGATTTCATAGCCCTTCTGGCGATATACACGGCCACGGTTGGTGAAGAAGAGAATGTTATGGTGAGTAGTGGAGAGGAAGAGATGCTCTGCGGAATCATCAATCTTCTTGCCGCTGCCGCCGGTTTTGCCTACGCCGCCGCGTTTTTGGCTGCGGAAGTTGTCCAGAGTCTGGCGTTTGATATAGCCCTGATGGCTGATGGTTACAACGATATCCTCTTCGGCAATCAGATCCTCAATATCCATTTCGGAGCTGTCGATGGAAATTTCGGTACGACGCTCGTCACCAAAGCGCTTCTTCATTTCCTGAAGGTCTTCCTTAATAATGTTCATAACCTTGTGCTCATCTGCCAATACGCTTTCCAGCCAATCAATGGTTTCCAGCAGGTCGACATATTCTTCGTCAATCTTCTTGCGCTCCAGGCCGGTCAGGCGCTGCAGACGCATATCCAAAATAGCCTGTGCCTGACGCTGGCTCAGCTTAAAGTTTTCCATCAAAGCGGTGCGGGCAATTTCTGCTGTCGCGCTACCGCGGATGGTGCTGATTACAGCATCAATATTATCCAGGGCAATCTTTAAGCCCTCTAAGATGTGAGCTCTGTCCTTGGCCTTGCCCAGCTCGTAGCGGGTACGTCTGGTAATAACGTCCTTCTGGTGCTCCAGATAGTATTCCAGCACCTGCTTAAGGTTCAGGACACGCGGCTGGCCGTTAACCAGCGCCAGCATGATGATGCCAAAAGAGCTTTGCAGGGCGGTATGCTTGTACAAACGGTTCAGAACAACGTCAGGAACAGCATCGCTCTTCAGCTCAACAACAATCTTCATGCCGTCTTTAAGGCTGGAGAAGTCATCAACCTTGGTAATGCCTTCGATTACGCCGTCCTTAGCCAGATTAGCAATATCCTTAATCAGGTTAGCTTTATTAACCTGATAGGGGATTTCGGTAATAACGATATGGTGCTTACCCTTGTTGGCAGGCACGATTTCAGCCTTAGCGCGGATTTTTACTACGCCACGGCCGGTGTTATAAGCGCTGGTAATACCTTCTTTACCCAAAATGCAGGCACCTGTCGGGAAGTCAGGACCTTTGATAGCCGTCATCAGCTGCGGAATTTCCACATCCGGGTTATCAATCAGCATAACAAGGCCGTTAACAACCTCGCACAGATTGTGCGGAGGAATATTGGTAGCCATACCTACCGCAATACCGGCACTGCCGTTAATCAGCAGAGCAGGGACCTTTGAAGGAAGTACGCTAGGCTCTTTTAAGGATTCATCATAGTTAGGTACAAAATCAACTGTATCCTTTTCGATATCCTCCAGCATTGCCTCAGCAATTTTAGCCATACGTACCTCGGTATAACGCATTGCTGCCGGACTGTCGCCGTCAATACTGCCGAAGTTACCATGGCCGTCTACCATCAGATAGCGGGTAGAGAAATCCTGCGCCAGGCGCACGATTGCATCATATACGGAAATATCACCATGCGGGTGATATTTACCTAAAACGTCACCGACGATACGAGCGGATTTTTTATAGGGCTTCGTCGGAGTCATGCCTGCTTCCTGCATTGCGTATAAAATACGGCGATGTACAGGCTTCAAGCCATCGCGGACATCAGGTAAAGCACGTTGGATGATAACGCTCATCGCATAATCGATATAGGATTTTTGCATTTCCTCTTCGATATATACGGGAAGAACTTTACCAGTGGTATTTTCTAAATCCACTTTATCACCTTTCCTTTACAAAAAACAATATTACAACCAGATAACTGAGGCAAAAGGCCTCACCTCAGGTTATTTTAATAATATCTCATAAACCTGCTTGCCAATCAGCAGGGTGGTAACCAATAAATACAAGGGACGCACATAGGAAGCACCCTTTTTAATTGCCAGTCGGGTACCGACAACAGCACCGGCAATCATTGCCGCAGCCATAATTAGGCCGTAGCTCCAGATAATCGTGCCGCTGACAGCGAAGGATACCAACGCTCCCACGCCGCTGGCAAAATTCAACGCCTTGGCATTACCGGCAGCCGTTACAAAATCATATCCCAAATATAAAAAGCCAAAAATTAGGAAGGAGCCTGTACCGGGACCGAAGAAGCCATCATAAAAGCCCATGGCAAACGCCATAACGATGGCACCGATTAAAGCCTGCATACCAAGCTTTTCTACCGTACCGGCATCGCCCCAATCCTTACGGCGATAGGTATAAACAGCAACAGCAACCAAAAGCACGACGATAATATTTTTCATCAGCTGCTCCGGCAGCAGATAAACTACGTAGGCACCTAAGGCTGAACCGATAAAGGAAAGCGGCATCAGCGTAAAGGCTGCCTTTTTTATTTTACCGGCGCGCCAAAAGGAGAGCACGCTGGTAAAGCAGCCGATAGAGGCTGCCAGCTTGTTTGTTCCCAAAGCATATGGAACAGGCAAGCCTAGGCTCAACAGGGCAGGGGTGGAAATTAAACCGCCGCCGCCGACAGTAGAATCAATAAACGAAGCTATAAAGCCTGATACAATCAGGAAAATAACTGTCGTAGTATCTAAATTCGCCACAAAAGTTTCCAAAAAATTCCCCTCATTTCAGTGGCTAGTAATTAGTTGTTAGTGGTTAGCAAGCGGAACTCATTATGCCAAATATCAGGCTGCACGGCTTCACTGCACACTATTTACTAATCACTGCTTACTTTTCACTGTACACTATACACTATTAACTTTTAACTATTTACTTCCTTCCGCCCAACGGATATAGATTCCTAAAGCACCGCTGTGACAGGTGCAGCGGATTTTTTCGGTACCTTCCAGAACCTCATTGCTGATAGCGTAAGGGTAGAGCTGGCGCAGTGTTGCCTGCTGCAAGGGCCAGCGCACGCCGGTAAAATCTACTACCGTGCTTTCGCTTAAGGGCAGCAGTGAAACAGCTTCCTCCGCAGCCTGCAGCTTCAGCTCTACGCTTTCGCCCTCTGTCAGCAGCAGCATAAATTCCTTGTCATCCGCCAGTATAACACGGCAGCCACGCTGCTTTTTTACTCCCATAAGAGTATAAACGTTGCTGTATAAATGGTCGAAGCGTCCGCCCCAAATACCGCTGGCAAGAATGTCTCCCTCAGGAAGATTATGCAGCAGCAGCTGCAGGTCGGTATCATCCTTAGCAGGATTAAAGCTGTGCACCTCTGTGCCTGCAGCACGCGCCTGCCTGTAAACAGCCTGCGATGAGCTGTCGCAGTCACCGAACAGCTCCGCCGGCACACAGCCAGCTGCAAAGCAATACTCGGCGCCGCGGTCGGCGCAGTAAATTTTCTTATCGCTGCTGACGCTGTGCAGCCACTCAGTTTTCGGTCCGCGTCCGCCTGCAACCACCAGCAAAGTGTCAGCAGGGGAAAGTGCAGCAGCGTGATGTTTCACGTGAAACATTACGCGCAGCTCCAGCTCAGGCAATACAAAAAGCTTAGCAGCCATTATTTTTTCGCTACAGCGACAGGCTTAATCACAATTTGGCCGTTTTCCTTAAGAACCTTCCAGGTGCAGTCACCATTCTTGTTCTTCAGCCATTCCATGCTGATTTCCAGAAGAAAACGGTTCAGACGCTCCTGCGCATCCTCCGGCAGCAGCAGCTCTTTTTTAGCAGGTGCCTTAGCACCCTTTAATTTGCTTTGCTTATCCTTTTCATCCGCATACATACCATTTTCAAAGGTCAGCTCTTCGCTGAAGCCCTTCAGCATATCTGCATCGGAAAGTCCTTTTTTAATTTTAACCATTTAAAGCACCTCTTTTTATGCTACAAGCCTGCTTACAGGTCCAGGTTACGAACCTTCTTAGCATTGTCCTCGATAAACTGACGGCGCGGCTCAACCTTATCGCCCATCAGAATGGAGAAAATGCGATCTGCTTCCGCAGCGTCTTCCAGATGAACCTGCAGAATAGTACGTGCAGCAGGATCCATAGTTGTTTCCCACAGCTGGCCGGGGTTCATCTCGCCTAAGCCTTTGTAACGCTGTACATACGGGTTAGCATCGCGGCCAACCTCGTCGAGGATTTCCTGCAATTCTTCATCGCTGTAAGCGTAGTAATGCTGCTTCTGGTTTTTACGGATTAAATACAGCGGCGGCTGTGCAATAAACACATGGCCTTCCTTAATCAGGGGCTGCATATAACGGTAGAAGAAGGTCAACAGCAGCGTACGGATATGCGCACCGTCGACGTCGGCATCTGTCATAATAATAATCTTGCCATAACGTGCCTTCTCCAGATTAAAGTCATCGCCGATACCACAGCCGAAGGCGGTAATCATATTACGGATTTCTTCACTGCTCAGCACCTTATCAAGACGTGCCTTTTCTACATTAAGGATTTTACCGCGCAGCGGCAAAATAGCCTGGAAATCACTGTTACGTCCCTGCTTGGCACTGCCGCCTGCAGAGTCACCTTCGACCAGATAAATCTCGGTATCCTCAACGTTACGGCTCTTGCAGTCAGCCAGCTTGCCGGGAAGTCCGCCCAAATCCATAGCGTTCTTACGGCGTGTAAGCTCGCGCGCCTTGCGTGCTGCCAAACGGGCGCGTGCAGCAACAATAGCCTTTTCCACCAGCTTTTTGGCAACCTGCGGATTTTCCTCCATAAACTCGGCCAGAGTATCGCCGACCAGATTATCAACGATAGGCATAACCTCGCTGTTGCCCAGCTTAATTTTAGTCTGGCTTTCGAACTGCGGGTTCTGCACCTTCAGGCTCAGAACTGCGGTTAAGCCCTCACGCACATCATCACCGCTCAGCGCATCCTCATTTTCCTTGAGCATATTGGTTTTACGCGCATAAGCGTTAATTGTGCGTGTCAGCGCCTTACGGAAGCCGCTGAGATGAGTACCGCCTTCTTCGGTGTTGATGTTGTTGACATAGGTGAAAATATTCTCGCTGTAGGTATCACAATATTGCATTGCAACCTCAACGATAACAGCATTCTTTTCACCCTCCAGATAAATCGGCTTCGGATTTATTTTATCCTTATCCTTATCCATAAATTCAACGTATTCGATAATACCGCCGGCAAAATGGAAGGTTTCACTCTTATCCTCGGCACGTTCATCGGTCAGGGAAATAGTAATGCCCTTATTCAAAAAGGCCAACTCGCGAATACGCAGACGCAGAGTATCATAGCTGTATTCCGTTTCCGTAAAAATGGTAGCGTCAGGTTTGAAATGTACTGTGGTACCGGTAGTTTCGCAATCGCCCTTTTCGTAAAGCTTTTTCGAGGTTTTACCCTTAGCAAACTCAATGCCGTAGCATTTGCCGCCGCGGCGCACCTCAACCTCCATGTGCTCACTCAAAGCGTTAACGCAGGTAACACCGACACCATGCAGACCGCCGGAAACCTTATAGCCGCCGTCACCGAACTTACCGCCTGCATGCAGTACTGTCATGATAACCTCAACAGCAGGCTTCTGTTCCTTTTTCATCATATCCACGGGAATGCCACGGCCGTTATCGATAACCGTAATGCTGTTATCCTTATGGATAATTACCTTGATATCACTGCAGTAGCCGGCCAAAGCCTCGTCAATACTGTTGTCCACAACCTCATACACCAGATGGTGCAGACCGCGGGAGGACGTACTGCCGATATACATAGCAGGTCTTTTGCGTACAGCCTCCAGGCCCTCTAAAACGTGAATCTGTTCCGCGTTATAGTTACCCTTGACCGCTGTAGCTTCTTCAATATCAATATCCTGGGTCATATTTACCTCCGTTTTAAAATTTCTAAATTAGTATAGACAGCGCCGTCCAGAAAACCTGATTCAGCGCGTTTTTTCAAAGTCACCGAAGAAATCGAGGACAAATACATTGTATCATCGGTCAGAACGCAGCTGTAATAGCCTTCGCCGCCGGAAGCATCGACTACCTTATAGCGGGAGCCGTACTTCTTGACGAAATCGTCATAAACCACTGACTGAGGGTGATTCAAATTAAAAATAGCGATTATTTCACTGTTTTTTACCATGTAATCTACTCCCAAATGCAGATACACCCTGATCCCTCCTTAAATAAGTCAAAGCATTTTCATACAGTGCAAGGGTAATGTCCTCAGGCTGCTTTTCCAGCAGAAACATTACCGCCAGCAGGCTTTCCTTCTTATCGGCAAAGCCGCAGCGCACCCGTTCAAAATAGTAGCTTTGTAAGTTTTCCTTTACAGCCGTAAATAATATTTTATCACATTTATAGTAGGCCAGACAATCTTCATACTTCAGCCAGGGCTGAATCCGCAGCAGCTCCGCCAGCTTGCTGCGCAGCTCCTCGCGCTGCTCGCGCTCGCAGATGCTGCACATATCCAGTCCCTTGCGCATTTGGGCACCGCATATTGGGCATTTGGTATATTCCGCAGGCGGTTCAGGCGGCTCGGCCTGCTTTTCCTTTTGCTGCTGCTTTCTGAAAAAGCTGCCGGTATGAAAATAAACCTTTTTAATCAGCACGCGTCCCAGCAAAAAGGAGTTGATTTTTTGCAGAAACAGCTGCTGCATCATATAAAGCTCGTTGGCCAGCATACTGTTGGCCGTGCGCACATAAAGCTCGCTGCCGCTGATTTTTTCGATAGCACAGCTGCGCGCCAGATTTTCGCCCACAATCTCCGTCCATCTGCTTTCCAGATAATGCTGCAGATAGGCCAGCTTGATTTCCGGCGATATATAAGCCTTTTTATAGGTACGGCGCGGATCAAACAGACGGCGGATAACCTCCTCCGCAGCCTCTAAATTCTCAGCATACATAATCAGGCCTCGCTTATACTGCCACCGGAAATTTTAAAGTAAGCATTACCGGCGAGCTCCGGTATCAGCTCGCGGTCATTTACTGTAATAAAGGTCTGCACTCTGCCGTCAATAAACAGCAGCAGCTGAGCGCGGCGGCTGTTATCAAGCTCGCTCATTACGTCATCCAAGAGCAGAACAGGGAATTCGCCCAGCTCGTTTTTGACATACTGCAGCTGCGACAGCTTCAGTGCCAGAGCACCGCTGCGCTGCTGCCCCTGTGAGCCGAAGGCCCGCAATGAAAGACCGTTGAGCAGAAGCTGCAAATCGTCGCGGTGGGGACCGATGCCCGTATTACCGCGCAGAATATCAAGGCGCTGACGCTCCGACAGCTGTTCACGGTAAAAATCCTCTGCTGCCGCCTCGGCAGACTGCGGATAGAGCAGAGTGCTGTTGTTAGCCTTCTGCTCATAGCGCACCTGCAGCATTTCGCTGCCCTTGGTAATGGATGAATAAATCTCTCCGGCAATAGCCTGCAGCTTGCCCAAAGCCGCCAAACGTCTGCGGACAATAGCTGCCGCCAGACGGATGAACTCCTCGTTCCAGGGCTGCAGTATATCAGGAGTGCCGCCGTTATCGCGCAGCTCCTTCAAAAGACGGTTGCGCTGCTGCAGAACACGGTTATACTTCAGCAGCAAATCGTAGTAGACAGGATCTGTCTGGGCAATCTGCATATCAAAGAAGCGGCGTCGCAATGCAGGCTCACCCTTGACCAGCTGCAGGTCCTCCGGCGAAAACATCACCGTATTCAGGGCACCGTAATGCTCCTTGGGACGCACGCGCGCACCGTCGAGCAGTATTTCCTTCTGCCAGCGTTCATGCTGACGGTATTTTTTTATTTTTACCTCATGGCTGCCGCTGACGCTGGCATATTCCACGCCTACGGCCATAGCGTCGGCACCCATTTTCAGCATTTCCTCTTCGGCGGAGGTACGGTGCGACATACCGAAGGCACTGTAAAAAATAGCCTCCAGCAGATTAGTTTTTCCTTGGGCGTTCTGCCCGTAAAAAACATTAATCATAGATGAAAGCTGCAGGCTGCAGCTTTCATAGTTGCGGAAATTAACCGCATAAAGACTGTTGATTTTCATTAAGCTTCTTTGGCAACGGTCAGCTCTATCTGGTCATCAATATTTACTACATCGCCGGGATGTACCTTTTTACGTTTTTCCGTTACCAGCTGGCCGTTCAGGCGGACAACGCCATCTTCAACCATCAGAAATGCCTGGCCTCCGGTATCAGCAACACCGGAAAACTTCAGCAGCTTATCCATAGTAATAAATTCTGTTGTGATTTCTACAGTTTCTTTTTGCATAATTCCGCTCCTTAGAAAACAACACGTACCGGTGTTACGATGTAGGTATAATCCGGTTCATCGGCACAGGTAACACATACCGGGCTGAGAGAGGTATTCATGGATAAAACAGCTTCCTCTGCTTCCAGGTTCTTCAGGATATCCAGAATATATTTGGCATTAAAGGCAACATTTAGCGGATCACCGATAGTCTGGCAGGAAACAACCTCCAGGCCGGTACCTACATCCGGGCTGCTGCTGGTAATAGTAATTTCGTCGGCAGCTACGCTCATTTTGATGATGCTGTAATCACCGTCGGTAGAGAAAAGAGCAACACGCTCGACAGCGCCGGCAAGCTCTTTGATGTTTACCTTACTGGTCAGAGCGAATTTCGGCGGAATAACACGGCGATAATCAGGGAACTGACCTTCAATCAGACGGGAAACAATAACTATATTATCGATAACAACCATAATCTGGTTATTGAGCAGGGAAATAAGTACCTGCTGCGGTACCTCACCTGTCAGGTTACGGGAAATTTCGCCCAAAACCTTGGACGGAATAATCATGCTGAGCTCTTCATTTCCCTCATAGGGCAGAGATTTGATAGCCAGACGATGGGTATTGGTGCCGACGAAGGTAATTTTGCCGTCTTTAGCTTCTACCAGAATACCGGTAAACAGAGGTCTTGCTTCATCGGTAGAGCAGGAGAAGATAGTCTTTTTAATCAGTTCTTTAATCATGCCGTCATCAAGGGCAATGGTTCTGTCTGCATCAAAGGTGGGAAATTTAGGATAATCATCTTCATTCATTAAGAAGAGCTGATATTCGGATTTTCCGGAGCTTACTTTAATAGAGTGCTTTTCTTCATTTTTGCTGATAGTCAGGCTTTCAGCAGGCAATTTACGGATAAGGTCGGCAAAGTGCTTGGCAGAAACAACTATTTCCCCCGATTCGCTGATTTCCGCATCAATGGTGCAGGAAATAGCCATATTTAAATCCATAGCCTGTATTTCCAGCTTGTTATCTGCTGCGATAACATGGATACCGGAAAATATAGGTGTGCTTGGTTTGGAAATAATTGCTCTTTGAACTGTCTGGATTGCTTTATTTAAGCTGTTGGTATTACAGGAAATTATCATTTGTTCACAGTCCTCCTTGGTTTTTTAATACTGTTATAATATATAAAAAGTAGTCGACGTAGTAGTAGGGTCTGTTAGTTGTGGGGAAAAGTGCTTTGAGCGTAGCTGTGATGCATTATTTCCCATGTATATAAGGCTGTTGATAACCGGGAAATAATATACACATAATCTACAGGCTAAAATTTTATCAACTTATGCTCAAAAGTTATACACAGTTTAAAGGGGAGTTATCAACAGTTTTTGTGGATAATTTTTTTACTGTTATTGCCGCAGGATTTCGATGATTTCCTGCAGCTCGTTTTGGAAGGCGAGGTTACTGTTTTTGAAGTTGCTTATTTTTTCGTAAGCATGGATAACGGTGGTATGGTCGCGTCCGCCGAAGAGCTCACCGATACGCGGATAGGATAAATCAGCCAGCTCACGGCAAAGATACATAGCAACCTGGCGCGGGAAGGCAATGTTTTGCGTACGCTTTTTGTTGAACAGCTCGTCCTGCTTAACATTGTAGTGGTCGGCAACAACCTTGATGATGCCTTCATAGGTGATGGTTCTGGTTTTGATATCGTTGCCCATGTCGGAAAGAACCTTTTGCGCGGTTTCTACAGTGATGGGCATGTGCATGAGGGAGGTGTATGCTACTATTTTATTGTAGGCACCCTCGATTTCACGGATGTTGGTGGCGATGTTGGTGGCCAGCAGGGTGATGACCTCAGTCGGCAGGACGATATTGTCCGATGCGGCCTTGGTACGCAGGATAGCCATACGTGTTTCCAAATCCGGAGTCTGGATATCTGCTGTGAGGCCCTGATCAAAACGGGAACGCAGGCGGTCCTCTAAGGTTTCGATTTCGCGCGGAGGACGGTCACTGGAGATGATGATCTGTTTATCGGCATCCTTCAGTGCATTAAATGTATGGAAGAATTCTACCTGCGTCTGCTCCTTGCCCTTCAGAAACTGGATATCGTCGATAATCAGGCAGTCAATATTGCGGTATTTCTGGCGGAAGGCCTCAGTTGTTTTGTTCTGGATGGAATTGATGATTTCGTTGGTGAATTTTTCACTGGAGGTGTAGAGTACCTTCATGCTGGGGTTGTTCTGCTTAATGCGGTTGCCGATAGCGTGCATTAAGTGTGTTTTGCCCAGACCAACGCCGCCGTACAGGAAAAGCGGGTTGTAGGCGTGTGCCGGGTCATTGGCTACTGCCTGCGCTGCCGCATGGGCGAAGCGGTTGGAGTTGCCGATAACGAAGGTTTCAAAAACGTATTTGGGGTTCAGGTTGCTTTCATCGGGCTGCTGCACAGAGGTATTTTCATTAAACAGCTGCTGCTGTTCGCGCTTGGCAGGTACAGCCGGCATTTCTTCAGCTGCTTCCGATCCGCTGCTGCCGTTGTCCATGGTTTCGATGATGAGCTTGATATTTTTGCTCATAATGCCGGCCAGGACACCCTCGATAACCTGAGCGTAGTTTTCCTCCAGCATTGTTTTAAAGAAGTCGTTTTTGACAGCTACTTTATAGTAGGTATCTGTCACCTCTAACGGCATAATCGGCTTAATCCAGACATTAAAGACTTTTTCATTAAAGGATTCCTTTAATTTGTCCTTACATCTGACCCAGATTTCCGCTAAATCATAGGAATTCATATAGATACATCCTTTCTCGCTGATTTTAGAAAAATAAAAACGACAGCCTGCATTGCCCGCGGAAGGGCGGTGTAAGCGCCGGTTTAAGTGAAGCTAGATATACACATATATTTTATCAGACTGTGGATAACTTCGCAAATTTTCAAGAAAAATTTCTGAGATGGCAGAAAAATGGCTGTTTTTACTTGACGAAGTTTTTATTTTCCCATATAATGAGTTAGTAATACCTTGCGTGGTGCAGTACGTGCTGATGAAGGCGCATTGTTACTGCGTTGGTAGAGCAAATAACAGCTATCAATATTCACATAAATTAGAAATTGATAAAATTTTGCGGTGGATAAGGAGGGAATACTGAATGAAGCGTACTTTTCAACCTAACAATCTCAGAAGAAAAAGAACTCATGGTTTCAGAGAAAGAATGAAAACTTTGGGCGGTCGTCAAGTTCTCAAAAGAAGACGTGCTAGAGGCAGAAAGAAATTGTCTGCATAACATTATAAAATAGGCCGCGCAAGTGGCCTATTTTTTCCATGCGGGCAGGTGTGCATTTGATGCAAAAGAAAAAGTTTACTTTAAAAAAATTAAATCGACTTAAATCGAAGAAAAGCTTTCAGATTGTCTATGTAAAGGGACGCACTGTTGTCGATGCTATGTCGGTTTTTTATATTCTCCCGGATCAGGGCGAAGATATAAAAATCGGTCTGGCGGTAGGCAAGAAGCTGGGCTGTGCTGTGGTGCGCAACCGTGTCAAGCGTCTGATGCGTGAAGTATTCCGCATGCATAAGGCAGAACTCAAAAAGGGTTACCATATAGTCTGGGTAGCTCGCAAGAAGCTGACAAAGGCTGATTACAAGACTTTTGAGCGTGTATTTTTAAGACTGGCAAAAAGAGCAGCTCTGCTGCAGTAATAAGGATAGAAGGCTATGAGCAGGTTACTGATTTTGTGTATAAGATTCTACCAGATTTTTATATCACCGCTGAAACCGCCGACCTGCAGGTTTTATCCTACATGTTCAGCGTATGCTATTGAAGCGATTCAGAAGAAGGGTCCTGTGAAGGGAACGTGGCTGGCGATTAAGCGTATCGCAAAATGTCATCCTTTTCATTCGGGCGGTTATGACCCTGTGCCATAAGCATACTATTAAGCTATAACACTTTGTTTTTTAAGGAGTGATATCTTGGATTTTCTCGCTAATATCGTACAACAGGTGTTAACTGTGCTCTACAATTTTACTGAGAGCGTCGGTATACCGAACCTTGGCCTGGCTATTGTGTTAATGACAATTATTATTAAGCTGATTATGTATCCGCTGACTCAAAAGCAGATTCAGTCAACTAAGGCTATGATGGAAATTCAGCCGAAAATGAAGGCTTTACAGGAAAAATATAAGGATGATAAACAGCGCCTGAATATGGAGCTGGCTAATTTATATAAGAGCGAAGGCGTTAATCCGCTGGCAGGCTGTCTGCCGCTGCTCATCCAGATGCCGATTATGATTGGTATTTTCTACGGTATCCGTGATTACAACTATGCAGCACATCCGGAAATCGTTACCAGCTTTTTGTGGCTGGCTGACATTTCCAAGGCAGACCCGACCTATGTTCTGCCGGTGCTTTCCGCATTAACTACTTTTATTCAGACCAAGCAGACTATGCCGGCAAACGGCGGTGGTGCACAGAACAAGATGATGATGTACTTCATGCCTCTGTTCATCGGTTATATCAGCTTGACCTTCCCGGCAGGTTTGGTACTGTACTGGGTTGTTATGAATATTATGCAGATTGCACAGCAGTCTATTATGAACAGAGCTGCTGCTAAATAAGCGTGTAAGCGTATAGGAGTTGGTAAAGATGGCTTTTGTTGAGAAGACCGGTAAGAGCGTGGACGAAGCTGTTGCAGCAGCTTTGGCAGAACTGAATGTTACTGCCGACCAGGCTGTTGTTGAAGTATTAGAGGAAGCAAAAAAGGGCTTTTTAGGCTTTGGCCGTAAGGATGCCCGTGTACGCGTAAGCGTTAAACCTGCAGAAGCAGAGGCAGAAAAACCTGCTGAGGCTGCACCCGCTGCTGAAAAAACCGTCAGCGAGGCTGCTGCCGACGCTGTAGCTGCAGTAAAGGTGGCTGCAACCGTAGCTGCCGGTGCTCTGGCTAAAAAGGCTGATGCTGTGAAGGCCGATGCAGCTGTAGCTGCCGAGGATTTCAAGAAGAAGGCTGCAGATGCTAAGGATGATGCAGTTGATGATGCTATCGCAGCGCTGAATGCTTTAAAGAGCGAGCGTCGCGAACGTCAGAACCGCGAACCGCGTAAATACAATGTAAGTGATGAGGCAGTTGCTGCTGCTAAGGAATTTTTGCAGAAAATCTTCAATGCTATGCATATTGAGGTTGCTATGGAAAAATTTATCAACAAAAATGACGGCAGCGTTACCCTCCGCCTGCATGGTGATGATATGGGTATTTTAATCGGCAAGCATGGACAGACCTTAGACAGCTTGCAATACCTTACTAATCTTGTTGCTAACAAGAATAGCAACGAGCGTGTGCGTGTAATTATTGACGTTGAGGATTACCGCGACCGCCGTATCGAAACTCTTAACCGTCTGGCAGCACGTCTGGCAGATAAGGTTAAACGTACCGGTGAGCGCGTAGCCCTGGAGCCTATGAATCCGCACGAACGCAAGATTATCCATATGGCATTACAGGGTGACCGTCGTGTTACTACTCTGAGCGAGGGCGATGAGCCTTATCGTCATGTGGTTATTGAGCTGAAAAAATAAAATAAAAAGCAAGGCTGTCGCGTTAAGTTAATCAGAGGCTTATTTGCGGCAGCCTTTTTTACGTACTGAGCTTTTTTATGCAGTACAGATAAAAGAAGGAGGGTCATATGGCTGAGGATACGATTAGTGCTGTTACTACGGCTCTTGGCGAAGGTGCTGTAGGTATTGTGCGTATTAGCGGACCAAAGGCGTTGGCGGTAGGTGAGACCTTGTTTAAGGCGGCTTCCGGCAAGGCGCTTGGTGCATATCCTGTGAATACGCTTGCTTATGGCCATGTTTATGATACGGACGGCAGCCTTGTAGATGAGGTGCTGGCGGTGTATATGCGTGCTCCCCGTTCCTATACGGCGGAGGATGTGGTTGAAATCCAGTGTCACGGCGGTGTGCAGCCGCTGCAGAAGATTCTGCAGCTGACTTTTGCTGCCGGTGCGCGTCCGGCGGAGGCCGGCGAGTTTACGAAGCGTGCGTTTTTGAACGGCAGGATTGATCTGACGCAGGCTGAGGCTGTTATGGATATTATCCGTTCGCGCAGTGAGGCGAGTTTGAAGCTGGCTGCGCGTCAGCAGCAGGGACAGCTTGCAGGTGAGCTGCGCAGCCTGCGTAAGCAGCTGGTGGATATTGTTGTTAATCTGGAGGCTGTGATTGATTATCCGGAGGAGGATATCGAGGATGTTACCTATGGCAGGGTGCAGGAGAGCCTGAGTACTGTCTGCAGCGGGATTGAGCATCTGCTGGCGCATGCGCATACGGGCAAGATTTTGCGCGAGGGCTTGCGTACAGCTATTGTTGGCCGTCCGAACGTGGGCAAGTCGAGCCTGCTAAACGCTTTGCTACGGGAGGAGCGTGCTATTGTTTCGCAGTATGCCGGTACTACGCGTGATGTTATTGAGGAGCAGCTGCTGCTTGACGGTGTGCCGTTGGTGCTGGCTGATACGGCGGGTATCCGTGCTACCGATGATTTTGTGGAGAAAATTGGCGTGGAGAAGAGCCGTCAGCTGTTGGCGGATTCGGAGCTGGTTATCTGCGTGATTGACGGCAGCGATGGCCTGACGGATGAGGATGAGGCGATTTTAGAGGCTGCGGCCGGCAAGCCCTGTGTGGTGATTGTGAATAAGAGCGATTTGCCGCAGCAGGTTGATTTGGCGCAGCTGCGAGAGCGCTTTGGCGCTGATAAGGTGATGACGCTTTCTGCTAAGACTCTGGTTGGCATTGAGGCGTTTACTGCCTGGCTGAAGAGCTATGTTTACGGCAGCAAGGGTACGCTGGGGGACGGTGCATATATTCAGAATGCGCGTCAGGAGCGTTTGCTGCGTGAGGCGCTGGCAGGTCTGCAGGATGCGGAGTTTGCGGCACAGGATTATTTGCCTTATGACTGCATTGTGATTGATGTGCGCTCGGCGATTGACCTGTTAGGTGAGATTACGGGTGATACAGTGCAGGATGAGATTATCAATGAGATTTTTGAGCGGTTCTGTATCGGTAAGTAGGGGTGTGCATCGCAACCCTTCCGTCTGCTCGCTGAAGCTCGCAGCCACCTTCCCTTTTAGGGAAGATATAATATTATTGCGAAGTTTTAACTTTGGTTATTACTATGAACTTTTACATGCTCCCTGAAAGGGAGCTGGCATCGCCGTAGGCGATGACTGAGGGTTGTGTAAGCGATATATTAATTGCTCGTTAGGGTTTTCTGCTAATTTCCTGGTTATCTCCCATGTAAGATGGTGATAGTCGGTACATATATTTTTAAGAGGTCTATTAAGATGAGTTATATTACAGATACATTTGATGTAATTGTTGTTGGCGCCGGCCACGCAGGCGTGGAGGCTGCGCTGGCTGCTGCCCGCCTGGGCGGTAAGACGCTGCTGGCGACGCTGTCGTTGGATAATGTGGCGCTGATGCCGTGCAATCCGTCTATCGGCGGTCCGGCAAAAGGCCATCTGGTGCGTGAGCTGGATGCTTTAGGCGGCCAGATGGGTATAAGTGCGGATTTGGCATGTATCCAGATGCGTCTTTTGAATACCGGTAAGGGCTATGCCGTACATGCTCTGCGCGGTCAGGAGGATAAGCCTTTTTATCACACGTTGATGAAAAAGATTGTCGAGGACCAGGAGAATCTGGAGCTGAAGCAGCTGATGATTGATAAGCTGCTGGTGGAAAACGGTGCGGTTGTTGGCGTAGAGGCCGAAACGGGCGAGGTTTTCGAGGCGAAGTGCGTTATTCTGGCTACCGGTACTTATCTGCGCGGCCGTATTGTTTACGGCCAGGTTAATTATGAATGCGGTCCTAACGGTCTGCGCAGTGCGCAGAAGCTGTCTGCTTCGCTGCTGGAGAACGGCGTGGAGCTGATGCGCTTTAAGACCGGTACGCCGGCGCGTATTGATGCCCGCAGTCTTGATTACAGCAAGATGGAGCCGCAGTACGGCGATGAGGAGGTGCGCAACTTCTCCTTTATCAGCGATATCAAAACACGTGAGCAGGTTCCTTGCTATCTGACCTATACGAATGAGGCTACACATAAAATTATCCGCGATAATCTGCATTTATCCGGTATGTATAACGGCATGATCGAGGGCGTCGGCCCGCGTTACTGCCCGTCTATCGAATCTAAGATTGTGCGCTTCGCCAATAAGGAGCGTCATCAGCTGTTTATCGAGCCGGAGGGACGCAGTACCAATGAAATGTATGTACAAGGCATGAGTTCTTCTTTGCCGGCGCACATTCAGCTGCAGTTTATGCAGACTATTCCCGGACTGGAGCACTGCAAGATGATGCGTGCGGGCTATGCTATCGATTACGATTGCCTTGATCCGCTGCAGCTGCGTCCGTCGCTGGAGCATAAGGCTATCAGCGGCTTGTTCAGTGCCGGTCAGTCCAACGGTACCAGCGGCTACGAGGAGGCTGCTGCCCAAGGTCTGATGGCAGGTATTAACGCAATGATGAAGATTAACGGACGCGAGCCGCTGGTGCTGCGCCGTGATGAGGCGTATATCGGCGTGCTGATTGATGACCTTGTTACCAAGGGCACGTCCGAGCCTTACAGAATGATGACCTCGCGTGCGGAATACCGTTTGCTGCTGCGTCAGGATAATGCTGATTTGCGTTTGACGGAAAAGGGCAGAGCTATTGGTTTGGTTGATGATAAGCGCTACGGCATTTTCACCGAAAAGCGTACTGCTTTGGAGCGCACAGTGAGCGAGCTGGGCAAGCAGAATATTTCTCCCAGTGCGGAAAACAATGCTAAGCTGGATGCTATGGGTACGGCGCCGCTGCGCAGCGGCAGCAGTCTTTTGGATTTGCTGCGCCGCAAGGAGGTTACCTACAGCAAGCTGCAGCAGGCCTTCGGTTTGTCGGAGCTGGCACCGCAGGTTGCGGAGCAGGCTGAGATTTTCGCCAAGTATGAGGGCTATATTACGAAACAGCGTCAGGAGGTAGAGCGCTTTATGAAGCTGGAAAACAAGCGCCTGCCTGATGATATAGATTATCGTGCGATTAAGGAGCTTTCCAGCGAGGCTGCTGAAAAGCTGGACAAGGTGCGTCCGGCGAATATCGGTCAGGCATCGCGTATCAGCGGTGTGTCACCGGCTGATATCAGCGTGCTGATGATTGCGTTGGAGCTGAAGCGCCGAAAGGAGCAGGAAGAATGACCTTTGCAGAAATTTTAGCCGAAAAGGGTGCGGAGGCCGGTTTGAGCTTTACGCCGCTGCAGCTGGAGCAGTTCAGCCGTTATTACGAGCTGCTGGTGGAAACCAATAAGGTGATGAACCTTACCGCGATTACCGAGCCTGAGGAGGTTGCCGTAAAGCATATGGTAGACAGCCTGCTGGCCTACGAGGCGGAGATGGCCGGTAAAACCCTGGCGGACGTGGGCACAGGTGCCGGCTTTCCCGGTGTGCCGCTGAAAATCTACTGCCCCGAGCTGAAGGTAACTCTGATAGATTCTTTGGGCAAGCGCCTGCGCTTTTTGCAGCAGGTGATTGAGGAGCTGGGGGTGAAGGGCATCCGCTGCGAGCATTTGCGTGCAGAGGATGCGGGCCGTGATAAAAAGCACCGCGAAAAATATGACTATGTAACGGCGCGCGCTGTGGCACGTTTGAGCGTGCTGAGCGAATATTGCCTGCCGCTGGCCAAAAAGGGTGGTCAGTTTATCGCCCTGAAGGGCAGCAAGTTTGCGGAGGAAATTACCGAAGGAGAGGCTGCGGTAAAAATTCTCGGCGGCAAAATTCTCAGTGCGGAGCCTGTAAAATTACCCGGTCTGGATGATGGACGTGCTATAATAAAGATAGCTAAAATCAAAAGCACACCGGCGCAATACCCGCGTAAGGCTGGTACGCCGGAAAAACAGCCCTTAGGCGCTAAATAGGGGGAAAACATATGTTAGTAGATGATGGATTTTCGGTATTGGATACAGATTGCGGTATTATCGGCGAGCGTAAGGCCGTTAATGAGGTGAAGGTAGTCAAGGTTCCCATCGGGCAGATTTTCCCCAACCCTTATCAGCCGCGCAAGAGCTTTGACGAAGCAGCCTTAGAGGAGCTGTCTGCTTCCATCGCCCAATATGGTGTGCTGCAGCCTCTTTTGGTATCGCCGACTGAGGACGGACGTTATCTGCTGATTGCCGGCGAGCGCCGTCTGCGTGCTTCCCGTATGGCGAAGCTGACGGAGGTACCGGTGATTATCAGCGATTATACTACGCAGCAGATTGCAGAGATTGCGCTGATTGAAAACCTGCAGCGTGAGGATCTGCATTTTCTGGAGGAGGCCGAAGGCTATGAACAGCTGATGGAGCAGTTCCATCTGACGCAGGAGGCTATGGCTGCGCGCGTAGGCAAGAAGCAGTCTACTATCGCCAACAAGCTGCGTTTGCTGCGCCTGTCGCCTGCTGTACGCAAGGTGCTGGTGGATGCCGGTCTGAGCGAGCGTCATGCGCGCGCACTGCTGAAGCTGGATGATGATGCCAAGCGTCTGGAGGTGCTGGAGGTTGTTGTTGCCAAGAATTACAGCGTGCGCCAGACCGAGGAATATATCAACAAGCTGTTGGAGGACAACCAGCAGGAAAAACGCCGCCGTATGGTGATTGTCAACGATGTCCGCATTTACCTGAACAGTATTAAGCAGGTTGTCAACGCTATTAAGGATGTCGGTATTCCGGTTAATATGGAGCAGACGGTGGAGGGCGATGAGGTCATCGTCAGCGTCCGCATCAAGAACCAGAAGAAGCCGAAGGGCGGCAACAGCAAGCCCCTGTTCTGAAAATGATAAGGAAGGAAGATTCCTGTAGCAACGATAAAAGCAGAGAGCTGTGTTTCACGTGAAACACAGCTCTCTGCTTTTTTGTACAAGGAGGTGGATGATTATACTCCGACTGCTGCCGCAGCCGTTTTCTACCAGAATTTGAGCATCTGGAGATACTCTTTTTGAAGCCCTTTTCCGCTGGG
>NZ_GL830884.1:26210-70845 GCF_000188175.1 Phascolarctobacterium succinatutens YIT 12067
GGGATTACCTCATGCAGGAATTTTGGCTTTACGTAACGTACAATCATTGGCGGTGTGCGCAGTGTTGTTTCGGCAAAGCGCGGCAGCTTGCTGTTGGCAGGCAGCGCTTTTGCTGCTGACAGCAAAGCTGATTTATGCCTAGTTACGGGGAGGCGATAGCGTGGGACGTATAGAATGGACAAGTATGCATTTTTCTCATGAGCTCAGGCTTAGGTGTTTGGCAGTTGCGTGAATGCAAGTTGCTGAATATGCTGCCAGCGCTGGTCATGCCGCAGGTTTTCTAGGCGCTGATGGGGCTGGTGAAGTGAGCTTTAGAGAAAAGTCTCCTTTAAAGTAAAATTATTTTTATTAATATAAGTTGTTGACAGACCCTGGGAATGAGTTATAATATAAGCGATATAATAGTGCTTTATAAAAGGTCAAGGGAGCGCTGTTAAAATTTCATATTGGAGGAGATGATATTGTGAGCAAGCATTTATCAACTTCCGTGAGGGTGCCTATTGAAGCGGATAATCCCAGTATTGTCCGTAATGAGTCATTGTGCATCAAATGCGGTCAGTGCAGGAATGTCTGCACAAGTCCTGTTGGTGTGTTGGGAACCTATGCACTGGAGCAGACCGGAGACAGAGCTATCTGTATTCACTGCGGTCAGTGTGCTAATGTCTGCCCTGTTGGCAGCATCACCGAGGTATATGAATATCCAGAGGTTAAGGCTGCCGTGCAGGATAAGGACAAAATCGTCATTGTCAGTACGTCACCTTCTGTACGCGTGGCTTTGGGCGAGGAATTCGGCATGCCTAAGGGGGCGTTCGTGCAGGGGAAGATGGTTGCGCTTTTGCGTGCTCTGGGCGTTGATTATGTGCTGGATACGAACTTTGCGGCTGATTTAACAATTGTTGAGGAAGCAAGCGAGCTTCTTGCCCGTATTAAAGGTGAAACTGACAAGCCGCTGCCGCAGTTTACAAGCTGCTGTCCGGCGTGGGTGAAGTTTGCAGAAACCTATTACCCTGAGCTCCTGCCGCATGTTTCTACAGCTAAAAGTCCGATAGGGATGCAGGGACCGACGATTAAAACCTATTTCGCACAGAAAATGGGCATTGATCCGAGGAAGATTGTTAATGTCGCCTTAACTCCCTGCACGGCGAAAAAATTTGAGATTCGCCGTGAGGAAATGAACGCTGCCGGGCAGAAGTTGGGTATAGCTGAATTGCGGGATATGGATAATGTCATCACGACGAGGGAGCTGGCACTGTGGGCGAAGGAAGCAGGCATTGATTTTACCAGCCTGGAGGACAGCGATTTTGATAAATTTATGGGCGAGGCCTCTGGTGCAGGTGTTATTTTTGGCAATACAGGCGGCGTGATGGAGGCAGCTCTCAGGACTGCTTATGCTTATCTTACGGGTGAGCAGCCACCTAAGGAAATACTCAAGCTCGAGCCAGTGCGTGGTTATGATGGATTGCGTGAGGCCAGCGTGGAGATAGCAGGCAGGGTTATCAATGTAGCAGTGGTTCACGGAACGGAAAATGTCCGAAAGCTCATAGCTGGTGGCATTGAAAAATATCATTTTATAGAGGTTATGACCTGTCCTGGCGGCTGTATTGGCGGCGGCGGGCAGCCCAAGGATTTTGCTTATGATGCTGACGCAGCACGCAAGGCACGTATCGAGGGTCTTTATGAGCGGGACGCAGAGATGGAGTTGCATCTGTCTCACGAAAATAAAGAAATTCAGCAGCTTTACCAGGAGTTTTATGATACGCCCTTGAGTGACATGGCTGAAGCAATGTTGCATACTGCTTATCAGGACCGCAGCGCAGATTTAACAAAAGGAGCGAAAAAGAAAATGATGAAGTGGAAATGTTTAATTTGTGGTTATATCTATGAAGGCGAGGAGCTGCCAGCTGATTTTGTCTGCCCAATCTGTAAGCAGGGTGCAGATAAGTTTGTAAAAATCGAGGATACTCCTGGCGACAAGGCAAAGAATCCTTATGCTGGCACAAAGTCGGAGAAGAATCTGTTAGAGGCCTTTGCTGGCGAGTCTATGGCTCGTAATAAGTATACTTATTTTGCTAAAGTAGCGCAGGAAGCAGGCTTTGAGCAGATTGCTGCTTTGTTCTTGCAGACAGCAGAGAACGAAAAGGAGCATGCACAGCTATGGTTTAAGGCTTTGGGCGAGCTTGGCGATACTGCGGCAAATCTGCTGCACGCTGCTGAGGGAGAGAACCACGAATGGACGGATATGTATGTGCGTATGGCCCAAGAGGCAGATGCCGAAGGCTTCTATGAGCTGGCAGAGCAGTTCCGTGGCGTAGCAGCTATTGAGAAGCGTCATGAGGAGCGTTATCGTGCGTTGCTGCACAACGTAGAGGCACAGCAGGTATTTGCTAAGAGCGAGGTAAGAATTTGGGAGTGTCGCAAGTGCGGACATATCGTTGTAGGTACGAAGGCTCCGGAGGTTTGCCCGATTTGTAAAAACCCGCAGGCTTATTTTGAAATTCATACGATAAATTATTAAGAGCGGATGTTAGCTCGGTTTCTTCTGAGCTGCCGGAATTTCCCCTGATGCTTGCTATGAAGCTGGCGTCAGGGGATTTTTAGGTTCTATAAATAAGTGTTGGAATTGTAGTAAAATATTATCGACCAAAACAACATAATCTACAAAGGAGACCAGACACTCTATGCTTTACAACAATTATACACAAAATAACCCGTTTTCTACCAGAATTTGAGCATTTGGAAGATACTCTTTTTGAAGCCCTTTTCCGCTGGGATTACCTCATGCAGGAATTTTGGCTTTACATAACGTACAATCATTGGCGGTGTGCGCAGCGTTGTTTCGGCAAAGCGCGGCAGCTTGCTGCTGGCAGGCAGCTGCAGGCTGCGTACCTTGTCCTTGCTGTTGACGAAGCGGGCGCTGGCAGCGCCGGTCTGGCCGTTGACAACGATGACGAAGCGTTCGCCGGCGCTGTTGTCGGTATAGTCAACATAATAAATCGGCAACATGATGTCAGCTGAATGCTTGCGGAGATTGCGTGCCCATTTTTCAATCTTAACATTTTGTAAGCCGTAATTTTCGCTGAGCCTGTTGCAAAGCTGCTCGTTGATCATGCGGTCAAGATATTTTTGTACCGGGAAAAGATTGCTGCGGGTGGTGATATGCACGTCACCCTCCAAAAATACAGGGTCGAAGGGGGCGAATTCATCAAAGTTCCAGGGAGCAACCATATCGACGGCGTTTTCGTCAAAGACATAGGTTTGCGGATATACCCAGTTTAAAACCTCCTGATAAATTTCGCAGTCACCCTTGTTGCTGGAGATTTGCGCTTTGACGCGCAGGTCTGCCAGCGTATAGGGAGTATAGAAGGCGGTAAATTTTTCCTTAATGGCCTTTTCCGCACCCTTAAAGGACATCGGCTCGCGCTTCATCAGCAGCTGCGCTCTGCCGAAGGCTTGCTCCTTAGTGAGCTTGAAGGGCAGGGCGATGGATGGGTAGCTGCGGGAGCCTGCGCCTATGAGCTGGTCCTTGTTGTAGCCGCCGGCCTTCAGCTCCTCCTGCGTCAGACGGTGACCGCAGTATTCGCAGGTAAAAATAGTCTGCGTGGATTCGCCGGTAACATCGGCACCGCAGAGCGGGCAGGGCAGCTTGATGGTGTGGCTTTCTTCGTAAACCTTGGTGCTGAGGGCGCTGAAAACGCCCAGCTTATCTTCGATGCTTTGGGTGTTGTTTTTGAGCATCTCCGGCAAGGGCTCCATGAAGTATACGTGTCCCAGCTTCACCAGTCCGTTGATAACCTCTACAGGCTTATGGCGATACTTGATTTCGCTATCAAGAATATTTTCGCTGTTCGGCCAAGGCTCCTTGTTGCCGCAGAAGGAGCAGATGAAGCTGGTGCTGGCAGCGTCGGAATACATGGTGCCGCCGCATTTTTCGCATTGTATAGCACAACATTCGTCGTTTTCTTTAAACATAGGAACATCTCCCTTCCTTATCTTGCCTTCATTATAGCGCAAAAAGAGTGTCAGCGCCCCACCCGAAAGGGGAATTTTGGGTAGGTTGGGGTGAAATATTATCCTTGGATGATAATTTTCGGATTACAGGAAAAATTTATACAGATTTTCAATATTCAGATATTTCTTGAAATATATTGAGAGTTATTAGCGGACAGCTTGTTTTTCAAACCGTATAAGTACTGTTTTGCTTTATATAAGCCTGAGGATGAAGTGCAGCAAGTTATATTATTATCGGCCTTTTTATTTAAAGTTTTCCTCCCTTCCTACTCTAAATCAGCCTTTCGGGTGGGGACAAGCTGCTAAAAATACGCTATGCTATCATCAGAAGAATAGCAAAAGGCGGTGAGCAGCATGCGCAAACAAAAAAGCAATAAGCTGAGAATTATTCATCTGCTGTTATTGGCAGCGCTTCTGCTGCTGACAGCAAAGCTGATTTATGCCCAGGTGCGGGGAGGCGATAGCATGGGACGTATAGAATGGACGGGTATGCAATTATACAGAAACGGCTCGAATTATGATTATAGCTATAATTATGCGCTGCGTTTGGACGCTAAAAGCGGGCAGATGCTCTATGACTGCAGCTTTAAGGCTCCGGCAAATCTCAATGACGAAATCTGGCGCTGTGAGCTGGAGAGCGTGCCTGTGACGCGTGAGGAGCTTGTGCCTCTTGATGCGCTTATCCAAGGACTGCCGCTGGCACCGCCCAAGGAACCTGAGCCGGTAGATGATGATTTGCTTGTCTGTGATGAAACCATGGAGATTTTTGATGTGTGTATCGCCAACTATAAGGATAGAAGCGTCAAGAAGCTGACGGCGCCTTTGAGCGGGGAGCAAAGAGCGGAGCTGCAAAAGCAGTTTCTGCAGCTTTACCTGAAGGCTAAGGACAGAGCTCCGCTTCGCAATTAAGCCTTAACAAAGGCGGTGAACGGTATGCACAGTAAATTATGGAAAATCACCAAAATACTGCTAGCGGTGCTTGTACTGCTGACAGTTAATATAGGTTGTGCGCCGGTACAAGGAGAAGATAAGATGACACACGTAGAATGGTCCACTTTTTATATGAGCCGGAACCATCAGTTCCGCACCCTGTGCTACAGGTTTGAGGCTAATTATGATCCTTTTAAGAAAGGGCAGGGTACCTTCAGCTGCTTTTTTGTCGATAAAAAGGGCGAAAATTGCCTGCTGTCGTCGGCAGAGGTGACAAGTGAGGATTTGGCAGAGCTGGATGCTTTTATCCAAAAGCTGCCGCTTACGGAGCAGGAGCAAAAGCAGACGGATATGCTGTTTGCGCACGATGCGACGACCACGGAGTTTTATATTACTCTTGGCAGCTATAAAAATAAAAACAGACGCAAGGTAAGGCCACAGCTAAGCAGTATGCAGCAGGATGAGGCAATGGATATTTTAAAAAGGCTGTATGTTAAGGTGAGCAAGCGAGAAGGGAAATAGCGCCAGATACTTGGAGTTTAGAGAACCGCCGTGAGGCGGTTCTTTTTGTGTTTATGTGTATGGATGCTATACGAAGAGAAAGGCTTTCCTTGGGGAGAGCTGTCACCTGTAGGGCGACTGAGAGGGGTTGGGGTTATGTATATGTCTTATTTTGCTGTAACCCATCTCCGTCATTGCTGCGCGATGCCACCTCTCCCTAAGGAGAGTCCTTATTGTTTTGCTGTCTAATATTTTAAAAGCTGCTTTTTCCTAAAAATATCCCCGCAAGCACTGCCGAAGTGCCTTACTCAGTGTACTTTGCTCAGTAAATGTGTTATAATAAAACAGGTTATTTGTAAAAATAAAACGAGTTTTTATAGGATGGTGAAAAAATGAAAGTTTCTGCTGAAGACGTAAAGCATATCGCACAGCTTTCCCGTTTGACTGTTCCTGCTTCCGAAATGGAAGTATTCACCGAGCAGTTCAACCAGATTCTTAACTATGCCGACATTCTTGAAAAAATTGATACCGCAGGTATCGAACCTACCCCGTATGTACTGCCGGTAAGCAACGTACTGCGTGAGGACGTTGTCAAAGAAGGCGTATCCCACGAGGAAGCATTGAAGAACGCTCCTGCTGTTCACAATGACGGCTTTAAGGTACCGCGCGTAATCGAATAAGAAGGAGGCAAACGCTGTGGATTTGTATAAACTTACTGCGCACGAGCTGCATGAAAAGCTCGTCAACAAAGAAGTAAGCTCCGTCGAATTAACTAACGCTGTTATTGCGCGTGTCGACGCAGTTGAAGACCAGGTTAACTCTTATGTAACCCTGGATAAAGAAAACGCTCTGGCACAGGCTGCCAAGGTTGATGCTAAGATTGCCGCAGGCGAGAAAATCGCTCCGCTGGCAGGTATTCCGGGCGCAATCAAAGATAATATCTCTACTAAAGGCCTGCGCACTACCTGTTCCTCCAAAATGCTGGAGAACTTCATTCCCGTATATGACGCACATGTTATCAAAAACCTGCGCGCTGATGAAACCATTTTCTTGGGCAAAACCAACCTGGATGAATTTGCTATGGGCTCTACCACCAAAACCTCTCATTTCGGTGTAACCCACAACCCATGGAACCTGGACCGCGTTCCCGGCGGCTCCTCCGGCGGCAGCGCTGCTGCTATCGCTGCAGGCGAAGCTATCTGGACTCTGGGCTCCGATACCGGCGGCTCTATCCGTCAGCCGGCATCCTTCAACGGCTGCGTTGGTATTAAACCGACCTACGGCCGTGTATCCCGTTATGGCTGCGTAGCATTCGCATCCTCTCTGGACCAGATCGGACCTATCACTAAAGACGTAACCGACGCTGCTCTGGTACTCAACACTATCTGCGGTAAGGACGAGATGGACTCCACCTCTCTTGACGTAGAGGTTCCCGACTTCACCAAAGCACTGGTAAATGACGTTAAAGGCCTGCGCATCGGTCTGCCGAAGGAATACTTCGGTGAAGGCGTTGATGCTAAGGTTAAGGCTGAAATCATGAAGGCCGTTGAAAAATATAAAGAGCTGGGCGCTGAAATCGTTGAGGTTTCCCTGCCGCATACCGAATATGCTGTAATCACCTATTACATCATTGCTCCGGCTGAAGCTTCCGCTAACCTGGCACGCTTCGACGGTGTTCGCTACGGTTACCGCAATGTAGATGCAACCTCCGCACCGGAAATGACCACTATGAGCCGCACCGAAGGCTTCGGCCAGGAAGTACGCCGCCGTATTATGCTGGGCACCTACGTACTGAGCAGCGGTTACTATGATGCATACTACAACAAGGCTATGCAGGTTCGTACCCTTATCCGCCGCGACTTTGAAGCTGCGTTTGAAAAATGCGACGTGCTGTTGACCCCGACCTCTCCGGTTCCTGCTTACGGCATCAACGACGAGATGGATCCGCTGACCATGTACATGTTGGACGTAACCACTATTCCGGTAAATATGGCCGGTCTGCCGGGTATTTCCATTCCTTGCGGCTTTGCTGATGACGGCATGCCTATCGGTATGCAGCTGATCGGCAAGGTTCTGGACGAAGCAACCATTCTGCGTGCTGCTTATACCTTTGAACAGGCAACCGAATATCATAAAGTATTCGCACCGCTGGGAGGTAACAAATAATGACTAAATATATTACCGTTATCGGCCTGGAAGTTCATGCCGAGCTGAAAACCAAAACTAAAGCATTCTGCAGCTGCTCCACTGCCTTCGGCAGCCTGCCTAACACCCATGTATGCCCGGTTTGCCTGGGTATGCCCGGTGCACTGCCTGTGCTGAACAAGCAGGTTGTTGATTTCGCTATCAAGGCTGGCCTGGCGCTGAACTGCGATATCCAGAAATACAACAAATTCGACCGTAAAAACTACTTCTATCCTGACCTGTCCAAGAACTATCAGATTTCCCAATTTGATAAACCTATCTGCCTGGGCGGTCATATCGACATCGTTGTTGACGGCGAGCATAAACGCATCGGCGTTACCCGTATCCACATGGAAGAGGATGCAGGCAAGCTGAACCACAGCGGCGCAACCATCAGCACCTCCGATTCCTCTGCAGTTGACTACAACCGTGCAGGCGTACCGCTGATTGAGATTGTATCCGAGCCGGATATGCGCAGTGCTGCCGAAGCTCGTGCTTACATGGAAAACTTGAAAGCAATTCTGGAATATACCGATGTCTGCGACTGCAAAATGCAGGAAGGCAGCCTGCGCTGCGACGCTAACATCTCCATCATGCCCGAAGGCGCTAAGGAATTCGGTACCCGTGCCGAAATCAAAAATCTGAACTCCTTCCGTGCTCTGGAGCGCGCTATCAACTATGAAGTTGAGCGCCAAAAAGAGGTTCTGGAAGATGGCGGCCACGTTGTTCAGGAAACCCGTACCTGGGATGAAGCTAACGGCGTAACCCTGTCCATGCGTTCTAAGGAAGAAGCACATGACTATCGTTACTTCCCTGAGCCTGACCTCGTTCCGGTACAGCTGGACGATGCCTGGATTGAGCGTATCCGTGAAACTCTGCCGGAGCTGCCGGCTCAACGTCAGGCACGCCTGATGAGCGAGCATGGTCTGCCGGAATATGACGCTTCCCAGATCGTTTCCACCAAGGCTATGGCTGAATACTTTGATGAAGCAGTTAAGACCGCTAAGGACAGTAAAGCAGTTTCTAACTGGCTGCTGGGCGATGTTTCTGCTTACATGAACAATGAAGGCATTACCATTGCCGATTTCAAGGTAACCCCTGCACATTTGGCAGAGCTAGTTAACCTGATTAAAGACGGAGTGCTGTCCAGCAAGCTGGCTAAAAAGGTATTTGCCGAAATGCTCAAAGAGGACGAAGCTCCGAAGGCTCTCGTTAAGAAGCTCGGTCTGGAGCAGGTTAGTGATGAAGGCGCTATCCTTAAGCTGGTTGAAGAAACCATTGCTGAGAACCCGCAATCCGTTGCTGACTACAAGGCTGGTAAGGATAAAGCTATCGGCTTCCTCGTTGGCCAGATTATGAAAAAATCTCGCGGCAAGGCTAACCCGGGCATGGTTACCAAAATGCTCAAAGAAAAAATGCAATAAGGCACGCCTGTCCATAAAGCACCACCTGCTTCGCTGAGTGCGAACCTGATGTGTATAATGGCATGAGCTGTATGCGTAATTTTAAGGCTCCCCGTCTGAACGGCAACGTTCAGGAGGGGGAGCCTTTTTGGGTGCCGGCACGATGAGTTCCTCAAAAATTTACACATAGCTTGCGCAAACGCTGTATAATATTTATGTAAAGCAAATGAGGAGGTTTTTGTTATGACTATGAAAAAAATCAACGCCTTTGAGCAAGGCGAAGCAATTTTAAAGACTCTGTCCAAGGGTGCCTTTCTTACTACTGCTGCCGACGGCAAGCAGAACACGATGACAATCGGCTGGGGCAGCCTGGGCTTTAAGTGGGGACAGCCGACCTTCACCGTTATGGTGCGCCAAAGCCGTTATACCAAGGAGCTGATT
The DNA here is from genome assembly GCF_000188175.1 of Phascolarctobacterium succinatutens YIT 12067. Taxonomy (GTDB): domain Bacteria; phylum Bacillota; class Negativicutes; order Acidaminococcales; family Acidaminococcaceae; genus Phascolarctobacterium_A; species Phascolarctobacterium_A succinatutens. Next base: position 35,678 of record NZ_GL830884.1, read on the forward strand.
GACGCTAATCCGGAATTTACCGTCAGCTTCCCGGTAAAAGAAGGCTTTGCCCAAGCACTCGGTCTGTGCGGCAGCAAGTCCGGCCGTGATCTGGACAAGTTTGCAGCTGCAGGCTTAACTACGAAAGCAGGCGAGACCGTCAGCGTTCCTGTTATTAAGGGCTGCGGCCTGCATCTGGAATGCAAAATTGTAGAACACTACACCATGGCGGAGGACAAGTTCGACAAGGAGCTGTGCGAAAAATGGTATGCCAACAAGGACTGGCACACATGCTATACCGGTATCATTACTGCCGCTTATGTAGAGGAATAACAGGCGAAGAACTGTAACAAACGCAAAAACAGCTGCCGCTTAGCGGCAGCTGTTTTTAGTAGTGCGCGTCAACGTGCGTTGCCGCGTAAAAAGTGGTCGGTAATTATTCTTGCTGCTTCTTCGTCCGTCATATCGGCAGCAATATCGTCGCTTTGGTTAAAAATGCTCATGGCTACACCGAAGAAAACAAACTTAGTGGTAATCTCCGGCACGGTATCCTCCTTCAGCAGGTTGTCCTGCATTGCCTTAGTAATCAGCTGAGCTAAAATATCATATTCATCATGCAGGATTTTGTGATAGCGCAGGATGCGTTCAATCGTTTCCTCACTCAATTTTACAGAATTATAGCGGGGAACAACCTTAAAGCCGTCACCGTCAGAATTAACTCTGCAGCCATTGGTGCCGCCGAGCATTTCAAAGCAGATAATCTGCCACAGAGTACTGTTGGCAACGTAAAAATGCACCATTACCTCAAAATATTTTTTGAGCTTTTCCTCAAAGCTGTCTACGCTGTTGACAGCCTGGTGCAGCTTTTCTAAAAAAGGTGCATTTTTATCGGCAACCAGCTTGTAGAAAAGGTGCTCTTTATTGCCGAAATATTTATAGACAGTTCCTTTGCCTACGTCAGCTAGGGCTATTATTTCATCGAGCGTAGCCTTTTCATAGCCATGCTGCGAAAAAACTTCTTCCGCTGCCTGCAAAATCCTTATATCCTTAGGTAATGACGTGTCTATTGCCACTATGAAACCTCCAACTATCCTAAATAGGAATTTTTTTCGTACATTTATTACATTTATTATACCTTTTTATGCGGATAATTGCTAGTGAAGTTTACATGTTTTATCAGCCGGAATTTTACTTTTCGTGACAAAATAAAAAACCCGCTCGCCGCGGGCGTTTTTATTTCGCGTAACTGCTGTCCGGCCCCTCAGCCGTCAGTGCTTTGTGCTTTTAGCATTTCCAAAAGTCCCCTCAATTGGCCGCTTCCACGAACCACCTTCTCTGTTTTTACGGTGGTGATGCGTTACGCGATTAAGCACTATTTTATTTACGGATTCTCTTACACTAATGTATTGTATCTGCAGTGATCGGAGAAACAAAAAACAACAACGGAAACAGACAGCTTGCGCTGTTCCAACTCCGTTGTTGTTTATGGTGAAATTATACAACCAATGTCCATGGTTGTAAACAATTTTTTTGTAAAGAGCGTTAAATTTTTCCTGAGCCTGTTGCTACTGCAACAAAAGTTACAGTTTTAAAGCATTTTCAGAATTAAAAGTCAAACTTTTGACCTGTCAGCAGTTCATATGCTTCGATGTATTTGCCGATGGTTTTGTCGATAACATCCTGCGGCAGCTCGTAACCTGCATCCGGGTTAGCACTCAGCCAATCGCGGACAAACTGTTTGTCATAGGATGGCTGGCCTTGGCCAACTTTGTAGCCTTCCAGCGGCCAGAAGCGGGAGCAGTCCGGGGTAATCATTTCGTCACCCAGTACAACCTCGCCGTTCTCGTCCAGACCAAATTCAAATTTGGTATCGGCAATGATGATGCCGCGCTCCAGAGCATAAGCAGCACATTTTTTGTAGATAGCGATAGTGTAGTCACGCAGCTTCAGAGCATATTCTTTGCCACGGCCCGGATACAGTTTTTCCAGGATTTCGATGCTTTGCTCTACGCTGATGTTTTCGTCATGGTCACCGATTTCAGCTTTGGTGCTGGGGGTGAAGATAGGCTCAGCCAGCTTTTGGGATTCCTGCAGGCCTTCGGGCAGCTTAATGCCGCAGATTTCGCCGGTTTTCTTGTAGCTGTCCCAACCGCTGCCGGTGATGTAGCCGCGAACGATGCATTCGATAGGCAGCATGTTCAGCTTTTTGCATTTCATGCTGTTGCCTGTGAATTCGGGTTTCTGGAAGAATTCGGGCATATCTTTGGTATCAACGGAAATCATATGGTTAGGAACAATGTCTTTAGTCAGATCGAACCAGAATTTGGAGATCTGAGTCAGCACAGTGCCTTTTTTCACAATCATGTTTTTCAGAATATGGTCAAATGCGGAAATACGGTCAGTGGCAACCATAATAATGCTGTCACCAACATCATACATCTCACGAACCTTGCCGGATTTAAACGGTTTGTACTCTTGCATTTTAATGCCTCCTAAAAATTTCTCAACAAGTAAATGCAGGCTCAGTGCCGGAATTTCTTGTCAGTGTTAAGTTTGTTATATTTTATGGTAATATCATAGCACAGTCCAACGAAAAAGTCGAACGTTTTTCGTGTTTTAACAAATATTTTTCGGATTATTTTACATCCTGCGGCAAAAGGCCGTCCAAGCGCAGCATATCGGCAGTGACCAAAGGCTGTCCCAAACGTCTCCCCGGCACAAATGTACCATGGCAGTCGCTGCCACCGCTGATAAGCAGACCGTGCTTTTTGCAATGCTGCAACAGGCGCTGTGTTCCTTCTTCCGAATGGTTGGAGTGGTAGCATTCAAAGCCGTCGAATTTCTCCGTCCGCAGGATGTCGAGCACATGCTCCAAGCCGGGGCCGTGAAAGCCGCTGGCAGCATGTGCGCACAGTGCTGCTCCGCCGGCAGCGTGAATTGCTGTGATTACCTCGCTGATGGCAGGAAATTCCGGAAAGCCCAGGTCATGCTCCGGCGTAAAGATGCGCTGAAAGAAATCGCTCACGCCTGTGCACAGTCCCTTGTCAATCAAATAGGCGAGGGCACGCCAGCCGCCGCGGTGTCTGTCATAGGTATAACGGGCGAACTCCGCTTCATCGACAGGCCAGCCGTCGCGTGCCAGCAGATGAATGCTGTCCACATCCTTCTGCTCCAGCAGTGCTTCGTTATGCTGCATTAATTCCAGCAGCTGTTTATTATGGATATCAATGCCATAGCCAAGAATATGAAACGACAAATCCTCCTTGGTGGAGCAGATTTCCGCCGCCGGCAGCAGCGTAATGCCTGCTGCCGCTGCCAACGTCATCGCTTCTGCAACGTTGGCTACGCTGTCATGGTCCGTTACGGCAATCAGCCCCAGCTGTTGCTTTTGCGCTTCCGCAATCAGCTCCGCTGGTGTCCAGGTGCCGTCCGAGGCCGTAGTATGTATATGTAAATCAGCTCTTACCGACATGTAAGCAGCTCCTTTCTATTAAATTCTGCTGTCAAAAAGCAGAAACAGAGTAAAATTTTTATATTTATAGCATAGTTTATAATCATATGCATGTCAACTGCCGGTAAAGATATTCTCTCATTACACAATAGTACGCAAAAATTTTTTTCGGCCTGCGTACTTTTGTAACAAGCTTAACACTTACTTATATTTTAAGGGTAATAGTCCCTATTATGAGTACGGATAAATTCTGTGTCTACTCTGCAAACACAATACTCATTGTAGACTTGACATTGTTTAACTTATGTTATATACTATGAACATCGTTGTATACGGGAGTATAAATTAGGGGGAATTCATTATGTTTAGAAAATTTGCTGCGATTATCAATGAAGTAGCACTCATCAAGCAAATTGCCGTTGGTCTTGTCATCGGCATTCTGCTGGCACTTTATGTACCGAAAGTGGTACCTGTTGTTACTATCTTCGGTGACCTGTTTGTAAAAGCATTAAAGGGCGTTGCTCCGGTGCTGGTTTTCTTCTTGGTTATGAACGCTATGGCCAAAAAGAAAAGCGGCGGCGAAGCAAATATGAAGCCTATTATCGGCTTATATGTTATCGGCACCTTCTTTGCATCTTTAGTTGGTGTAAGCCTGTCCTTCCTGGCACCTACCACTCTGCACCTGCAGGTTGCGGATGCTAAGCTCAACCCGCCCAGCGGCATTGTTGAGGTTCTGCATAACCTGATTCTGAGTGTTGTAGATAACCCGATTGCTGCTTTGCTGCATGCCAACTACATCGGCATTCTGGCATGGGCTGTAGTATTCGGTATTGCTATGAATATGGCTGCCAACGAAACTACTAAAAATGCTCTGGATGATGTTGCAAAGGCAATCACCCTGGTTGTTAAATGGGTTATCCATTTCGCTCCTCTGGGCATTATGGGCCTGGTGGCAACCTCCATCAGCGACAGCGGTCTGTCCGCAATTTCCAGCTATATACATCTGCTGGCAGTGCTCATCAGCTCCTACTTCCTGGTAGCGCTGGTTATGAACCCGTTGATTGTTTACTTCAACATCCGCCGCAATCCGTATCCGCTGGTTTGGGCAACCATCCGCGAATCCGGCGTGTATGCTTTCTTTACCCGCAGCTCCGCTGCTAACATTCCGGTTAACATGGCTCTGTGCAAACGTTTGGGCCTGAATCCTGATACCTACGCAATTTCCATTCCGTTAGGCGCAACCATCAACATGGCCGGTGCTTCCATCACCATTTCCGTACTGGCACTTGCTGCTGCCAATACTCTGGGTATTCATGTTGATATGCCGACAGCTCTCTTGCTGTGCATCGTTTCTACCGTTGGTGCCTGCGGTGCTTCCGGTGTTGCCGGCGGCTCTCTGCTGCTGATTCCGGTTGCCTGCGCTTCCTTCGGCATCAGCAATGATATCGCTATGCAGGTTGTTGGTGTTGGCTTTATCATCTCCGTACTGGAGGATGCTTGCGAAACTGCGCTCAACAGCTCCAGTGACGTTCTCTTTACCGCAACTGCCGAATTTGCAGAGCGCGCGAAGGAAGGCACTCTGAAGTCCGAAGACCTGGTTCCGAGAAACAACATTTAATTTAACATAACAACAAAACGGCCGCCGAAGCTTGTGCTCCGGCGGCTGTTTCATTTTGAAAGGATGATGTGGTTTTTATGTATTAGCCTTCAATGGCAATATATTTTTTGTCTTCGACTTTTTTAGGCTCAACCTTAGGAATAGTAACCTTCAGGATACCGTCTTCGAATTTAGCCTTGATATCCTCCTGGGTAACTGCTTCACCGACATAGAAGGTTCTTGCACATTGACCGCTGTAACGTTCACGGCGGATATAAACGCCTTTATCGTTCTTTTCGTCCTTGTCGAGGCCTTTAGCGGCGGTAATGGTCAGATAACCGTTTTCCAGTTTGGCGCTGACGTCCTCTTTTTTGAAGCCCGGCAGGTCGATATCCATTTCATAAGCGGTATCCGATTCCTTGATATCGGTTTTCATAACGTTCTGGGCATGTTTGCCGTACAACGGATTGCGATGACCGAAGAACTCTTTCTCAAACGGGAAATCCATTAAATCATCAAATAAGCTTTCACCAAATACACTAGGCATCATCATAAGTCATTCCTCCAATTTTATTGCGCTTGTTGTAGTCATTTTAATGTTGATGCAGCAAGTATTGATTTGATTTGCCAACGCGGGATTTGCGCTTTGCGGGTGCTGCCCTTGCAGCTCCTGTAGCTCATTTCCTTTGTTGATTATGTTATACCACTATTTGTTAGCACTGTCAAGCATTGAGTGCTAATTTCTGACGATTTCACAGAAATTACAAAAAACTGCCCTAAAACCCCAAAAATTCCCCAAAATTTCCCCTCATCCTACCCGAATTTGCCATTTCGGGTAGGGACAAGTTACTAAAAATTCGATATACTACAGCCAGAAGCAAAGGAAAAACAACTAATCCTTCTTGCTTTTCCGGCTTTACCGAACGGAGCGAGCAATGCAAAAACCAAAATGAAACAAGGCAAATTTTGGCAACAGGCAGCGCAAGCCTCCGCAAGGTAAAAGAATACTTTACTTAAAGAGGAGGAATTTCTCATGAAAAAATCTTTAGTACTCGCAATGGCAATGGCTCTTGGTGTAACCGCTTCTGCTTACGCTGCTAACCCGTTCAGCGATGTTCCTGCCGGCCATTGGGCATATGACAGCATCAGCAAGCTGGCAGCTGCAGGCGTAATCGATGGCTATGGCGACGGCACCTTCGGCGGTGACAAGCTGATGACTCGCTATGAAATGGCGCAAATCGTTGCTAAAGCAATGGCAAAAGGCGCTAACGTTGACAAGCTGGCAGCAGAATTTGCTGACGAGCTGGACAATTTGGGCGTGCGCGTAGCTAACCTGGAGAAAAAGGCTGATAACGTTAAGATTACCGGTGAAGTTCGCTTCCGTTATGTTAACCAAGACGGTGCAATGGCAAAAGCGGATCATGGTGAGTATTATGAAGTTTGGGGCAATAAATCTAACCATACAGCAGATATCCGTTCCCGCATCTGGATTAACGGCATGATTAATGATGACTGGACATATACCGGCATGCTGCAGAATGTGCAGAACCTGAATAATAACACTGGTGATGAAAATACAAGCTTCCAACGCGCTTATGTAGACGGTAAGCTGGGTGGCATGGCAGTACGTGCAGGCCGTTACAATTTGGTAATTGCTGATGGCAATATCTATGATACCCGTGCTGATGGTCTGGAGCTGTCTTATGGCAACAAGCTTAAATTAAAAGGCTTTGCAGGCAAGGCAACTGATGATATTACTGTAGTTCCTGTTACGATTACTACTTATGACGACAAAGTGTTCACTGGTGATGTTACTAACGGTGGCAAGTATTGGGGCTTGGCTGTTGAAGGCGAGCTGGCTAAGGGCTTGAAGGCTACTGCCGGCTATACTCAATTTAAAGATATGGGTACCGGTTTTGCAGAATCTCTCGATGCTCCCCCTGTTTTTTATGGTAAAACCGATATTGATAACGGCATCTGGCATGCAGGCCTGAGCTATGACATCGGTCATTTCAATCTGTCCGCTATGTATCTGAAGGGCGATTTGTCTGCTGACAAATATAATAATATTGGTAACATCGATATTAGCAAAGCTATTGATCAATATCTTGATGACGACGGCTATGTAATCGGCCTGTCCTATAAGGGTGCTAAGGCTGAGGATGCAGGCAGCTGGGGCGCATGGGCTAAATACTATGACCAAGGCGCACAAACCTATGTTGCACACACTACTGATGCTAACACCTTTGGTATGACTGGCTTCAAGGGCTTTGGTGTTGGCGCTAACTACACCCTTGCTAAAAACATTGTAGCTAATGTTGCATACTACAACACCGAATCTAAGCTGGCTAAAGCACTTGGTGTTGCTGACTATATTGATCGTTCTAAAGATCATCGCTTCTGGACTGACGTAACCTTCACTTTCTGATAAACCTTCATACAAAAACTTCCTAAAATTGGCAGCGTCAGCGCTGTCGGCAGAGAACCGCCGCAAGGCGGTTCTTTTGCGTTTGGGTGGTGGGGCGACTGAGAGGGGATTGTTGTTTATAAACTTACTAATAGCATATGTATGATGGACCCCTCTTCGTCATCGCTACGCGATGCCACCTTTCCCCAAGGAGAGGATTACCTTTCTTCCCAAAGTCATAGCTTACACAAACCTTCCGTCTGCTCGTAGCTCCTTTCCGCCTCACTACGTTCGGCACCTTACCTATACTAAGACCCATTTTTCATGTAATGAAAAATGTTGGTCGTGTTATACTCGAAGAGTGCAAGGGGCAGGCAAGACTAATAGCGTAGGTTTTTGTACAAAATATTATTACTGGAGTTTTATGTTTTCACTGCGATATATAATTGCTTGCGTCAGTACGCAGAACTTGGTGTACTGCAAACCAAAGAGGATATGGCAAAGCCTTTTTTGCTAAGCTTTTTGCGGCGATGCAAAAAGCGACTGTTTCCCGCGCTTTCGCAAAGCGCGCCCCTTTCTTGTTACTTCTTTCGGGGACGAAAGAAGTATACCAAAAGGACGAAGAAAAACATGTCATTTTTCTCTCAACCTTCCAAAATCTCAAAAATATCCCAAAAATCCCCCCTCCTCCTACCCGAAATCACCCTTTCGGGTGGGGCGCTTTTACTCTTTTTAGGCTACACTATAGTTGTAAACAATCAGCTGTAAAGCAGGCAGCAGGAAGCGGAGGGATTGATATGCTGAAAGAAAGCTGGAAAAACATTTTGCTGGGAGCATTACTGCTTACCGGATTGACAATGCTCCTGGGCAGTGACAGCTCCGACAAAAAAGCAGACTCGCTGCTCGCTATGCCTAAGGCAGAAGCCGCTGCTATGCCTGCCTACGAGCAGGAATATATGAAAATTGTGGAGGGTGTCTGCGATTATTTGACCACGGGTAATACTGCCGGACTGCCGGCGCAGGGATTGATAGGCTTTGAGGAGCTGGAGGGTCATAATGATCCTGGTCAGGGCGTAAGCAGTGTCGGCTATACGCTGCAGGATATCAATAATGATAAGGTGCCGGAGCTGATTTTTGGCCTGATTGATTATCCTGAGGGCAAGGGCTATTATGGCCGGGATATATATGCTGTCTATACCTTTGTTGATGGTAAGATAAAATTTGTTGACGAGGGCTGGTCGCGCAGCCGACTGCGTCTGCTTCCTCAAGATATGCTGAGCAAGCGCACCTGTATCGACGATAACGATATGGAATGGATGCTGGAAATGAAGGATTTGCTGCGGGACGGCAGTTTGCGTCAGGGACAAACCTTCTATACAAAGGTTGAGGATGGCAGATGTAATGTTTACCGAAAATATTTAGATTTAAATGATACCTTTGTTACCCAAAAAACCTCCATGCACTTTGACGATATGATGAATATTGACCTTGGTGCCCAAAAGCTCGAGCTTTTACCGCTTGCGGAATACAGCAGCCGTGGCTTTAAGGGACTGGTAATGCAGCATCTTAACTGTATGGGCTTGCATGAGCTGCAGGATAATAGGGTAGATCTTTCCGCATATGAGCATGTTTATGTGGATAATCCCTCCCAGGGAGCAGAAGTGTTGTTTAGCAGTAATACTTCTCTGGCGAGCTTTGAAGTGCTGGATTTGCAGAGTGACAGCAGCAGAGTTATCTACAGCAAAGGACTGCTGAAACCGGAAGAAAAGCTGGTGCTGCATCTGGAAAGCTTTGAAACTGATCCTGAGCTTGACTATGAAAATGTTATCAAGAACGGTATCTGCTTCAGGGACGACACCGGCAGCCTGCGCAAGTTTGCGATTCGGGCGAAGGTTATGGACGGCAGTGTTTATCTGGAGGAGATTGATTAAGGTAAAATCTGCATTCTGTGCGGAAATTTATAGAATTAGAGATTTTAGGAGGTAATGAATATGAAAATGAAAAAATTAACCAGCTTATGTGGTTGCCTGCTGCTTTCCATGTGCATGGGCGTTGGCGCTATGACTGCTCCGCTGTCTGCTGAGGCTGCAGCACGCGAAAAGGTTATTCTGGACGCAGATATGGTAGATTTGTTTGATGACGGCATCGCTATGATGATGCTTGCCGAATCTCCCAAAATGGACCTGAAGGGTGTTACCATCGTTATAGGCAATACCTGGGTTGAAACCGGTACCGCTTCCGCTATCCGTCAGCTGGAGGGCATCGGCCGCACCGATATCCCTGTATATATGGGCGTTAATGAAACCGTCCGCAAGGACCGTTTCGCTAACATGAAGGAAGAAAAACGCATTTACGGCCGTGGCCATGACTCCCATCTGGGCGCTGCAGGCTATCCTCAGCCGGCATCCTGGCAGGCTGAATACCGCAAGAATTATAATGATGAGCCTGTTATGAACCCGCAAAAGGAACATGCTGCTGATTTCATCATTGATACTATCAAAAAGCATCCTGGCGAAGTAACCATCGTTGCTATCGGCAGCGGTGCTAATCTGGCAGCTGCTTTAGACAAGGCTCCGGAAATTGCTCCGCTGGCTAAACGCGTTGTTTATATGGCAGGCGCTTTCTTCTGCGAAGGCAACGTAATGCCGACCTCCGAATTCAACGTTTGGATTGATCCGGAAACCGCTAAAAAGGCTTACCGCGCTCCTTGGAAGGAGCAAATCTTCCTGCCGCTGGATGTTTGCAGCAAGGAACTGATGAGCCACAATGATTTTAAGGATCTGGAAAGCCGCATTAAGAGCGACCGCTTCAAGGCTATGTGGGAAAGCCATTATGCTACCCCGATGTTCCGCAAGGATCCGTCCTTCAAAAACTACATTTGGGACGTTCTGGCAGCAGCAGTTGCTATTGATCCGTCCGTAATTCTGGAATCCGAAACTCTGCCGATTGATGTTGATGACCAATACGGCTATGGCTACGGTCAGACTATGGGCTTCCGTGGCGCTGCTCCTGAGGGTGCTCAGAATGCGAAGATTGTTTACGCTGTAGACCGCGCTAAAATTTGGAAGATGGTTGAGGATGTATTCAACAAGCTGTAAGCAATAATTTTGTGATTTAAAGCTCGCGCCCTACCCGAATTTGTACTTTCGGGTAGGGCGCTTTAGTTTTTTTTAGAGTACAATATAGGTATAAAAGATTAGCTGCAAAGTGGGAAGCGGAGGGATGGAGATGTTGAAGAAAAGCTGTAAAAATGTTTTAGTTGGAGCAATGCTGCTGGCTTCATTGGCAATGCTGCTGAATGGCTGCGGTTCGGATAAGCAGGCTGCAGCAACGCAGCCCAAGGCCACGAAGGTGGAGGAAGCTGCAACAGCTGTAGCGAAGGTGCCTGCCTATGAGCGCGAATACGGCAAGCTGGTGGAGGGGATCTATAATTTTGTGAATGATGGCGATATGGGTAAAGTGCCGCAGCAGGGCATGACCGGAATTTATGAGCTGCGGGATCGTATGGGTTACGTTGATGCGTTGAACATGCTTGGCTATACGCTGCAGGATATCAATAATGACAAGGTGCCGGAGCTGATTTTTGCTATCTTGGATAACGAAAAGCAGGGCAAGGGCTATTATGGCAAGGATATCTATGCTGTCTATACCTTTGTTGACGGTAAGATAAAATTTGTTGATGAGGGCTGGGCACGCAGCAATCTGCAGCTGTTGCCGAACAATATGCTGCTGATGCGTGGCAACAGCAGTAATACAGACTATGTGCTGGTGCTGGAGGATTTGCTGCCGAACGGTAATAAAAGATGCGTTGATATGTATTTTACCCGTTCAAAGAACGGTAATGCGGCTGTCAACGGCCTTGATGTCTACCGTAACGATGTGGGCAGAGATGATGTGGCTGCTTCGCAAAAGACGAATATGACTGCGGATGATTTCTTTGATATGGGCGCAGAGATGGCCGGTGACAGCGTGAAGCTTGAGCTGTTGCCGTTGAAGGAATGCAAGCAGAGAGGCTTTAAGGGCCTGGCGATGCAGTATCTGGAATGCATGGGCGTACATGAGCTGCAGGATGCAAAGTTTGATCTTTCCAAGTACGAGCAGGTTTCCGTGCCTAATCCATTTAAGGGTGCGGATGTAATTTTCCGCAGTATGAGAAATCTGGAAGAGTTCCGCCTGCTGGAGCTTGCTTCCGGCAAGAGCGTTTACAGCAAGGATTTGCTGATGGCTGATGAAAAGCTGGTGCTGCATCTGGAGAGCCTGGAAACTATTCCCAAGAACGGTATCAGCTTTAAGGATGATGCAGGCAGGGAGCGCAGGTTTGCGATTCTGCAAAGCGGTAAGGACGGCAGTATTTATCTGCAGGAGATTGAGTAAGGTGTATTTCCTGAAGGAATTTAATATTTGATGTAAAAAACTTTGGAGGTGTTTTTTATGTGTAAAAGATTTTTAGGTGCAATGTTATTGGCGCTTGGTATTGGTTTGTTTGGCGGTTGGGGCAGTGCTCAGGCCAACAGTGCGCCGGAGTCTACTCAAAGCATGCTGCATGTGTGCTGGCTGAAGGATGCTCATGTTAATCCTGCGGCCTGCGAGGTTGTGAGAATGCCGGATGCTTTTGAGCCGGCGAAGGCTGTAGTGACGAGTTCGGTGGATTTCCCTGATTTTCAGGTTGTGGCGCTGGATTTGCGTGAGGTGAGCGCTGAGGGCTATCCTGTTTTTAACGTGCAGTCTATTTATTATAAGGATTTCCTGCGTGCGACGGAGCCGATTATTATTGTGATGCGTGATTCCGAGTCCTTCCCGCGCAACGGTATTGCGGTGCGCGATTCTTTGGGCAGGGAGCGTGTTTTCGGTATTGCTATCAGTGGTGAGGACGGAAGCCTGCTGCTGAGTGAGGTTGAGAGATAGAGGTGCGGCGATGAAGAGATTATTTAGCTTGCTGATGTTCTGCCTGCTGCTGCTTGTCAGCGCAACAGCGATGGCAGCATCTTATGGTGCATATCCGTATATGCGTTATGGTGCGAATGGCAGGGATAATGCTTCTTTGCATCTGATTTATACGCAGTCCGGCATTTTTGCTTCTGTTGTTACTTATGATTTGCAGGACGGTAATGCGCCGATGTTTAAGGGCGTGGGTATGCTGGAGAACGGTTCGCTGGTATTAGAGGATTATTCTTTTGATGTGGGCCGTCATGGTGAGGATACACGTTATTTTGGTTATGGCTCTCAGCCGCTTGTTTGCGAGGCCAGAGTGCAAGATGGTAAGCAGGTTGTGCTGCTGCCGACGATTGATGCACGCGAGATGGGTATTACTAAGGTGAGTGAGCCTGATATCGGCGGTACTTATAGGTTTGAGGGAATGCAGGCGGAAGAGGATTATACTATGGCGATGTATTTTCTGCGTAAGCTGAATGTGAAGAATACCGGTTTGGATTTGAGCAGTAAGGATTATTGGTTTGGCTATGGCAGTCGTTTTGCCGAGGATCCGAACAGCGTTTTTAATTCGTATCTGCCGCAGGATGCCGGCGATTATTTTGGGGTTTATGTTTATAATAAGAATGATGAGCTGGTTATGACTTATTATGTGCATCCGAATTTGTGGGATGCGTATCGTGTGACGGTTGATGGTGAGATTAAGATGTTGTGCAGCAATGATGCTATGGGTTGAGGCTGTGAGTTGAGTTTGAGGTCCTTGCAACGTAAGTTAATATTGCGGAGCAGGGGTCTTTTTGATGTTGAAAAATGGGTTGCTTGTGCGTCGCAATTAAATATCGTTTCAGTCAGTAGCAATTTTCCTATGACTTAGGGCATAACGCAAATTTCGTGCGGAACCAGGACGAAGCATCGGTACAATTTGTCAGACGGTAAAAGAATGTTACGTACCCTTGCTTCTATGGTTCCAAGCACTCATTTGCTAAAATTGCTATTCCTTACACGATATGTTAATTGCTCGTGCTGGTGTTCTGCTAACCTTCTTGCCTGCCCCCTCGGGGAAGGTGCCGAACGTAGTGAGGCGGAAGGGGGTTGTGTGCGTTAGTGTAGTGTGTTACCTTTCTTGCGGGTGCTTGCTTGTTGTTTGGAGGCGAGCTTATGAAGAAGCTTTTATGTGCTTTGGCGTGCGGTGCGCTGCTGTTGTGCGGGGGGATGTCGGTTGCGCGGGCTGATTATTATGAGATGTATAATCCTGCTACTCATGTTGAGGGTGGTGCTATGGAGTATGAAACTACGCGCGGCGTTTTAATGGATTTGAAGGTGCACAGCGTTGAATGGCAGGATGACCATTACCGCTTTGAGACCGAGGCGAGCGGTGTGGTGCGTTTTGCGCATGACGGTGAGCGTTTTATCGGTTATCTGCATGTGCCGAATCTTGCAAGCTATGAAAATGGTATGGGTTATCCTTCTCGGTACAGATATAGTATGCCGCTTTATGAAAAGTATGCTTTGAGTAATCCGCAGGGCTATCAGGCGCAGAGCAAGCTGTACGGTGCCTGGATTTTGGGTGAGCCTGAGGGTAATAATCGGGTGCTGCCGTCCCTGGCCGGTACCTATGAAAGAAGCAACAAAAGAGGTACTCGCTTTGTGCAGGGTGAAACGGAAATGCCCTGGAACGTAGCGGTGCTGTTCTTGCAGCTGGTGTTGGAGCCGAATGTTAATTTGCTGGACAGAAACAATTGCCATTTCAGCTTCTGGGATTATCAGTGGGAACAAGAAAAGGCTTTGTATCCGGATGTTGACAAGCGTTACAGCTATCATACTATGACTAAGGCGGGAGATCCAGATGCTCCTAATCCGGTGCAATTTAAGGATGCGCGCTATCTGGTAGAGAAAAGCGGCAGGCTGATTTATAATGTTGCCGATGACGGCACGGTAAGGAAAATTTACGATTTGGCTGATGAGTAAGCCGCAGATGCTTGCGCACGATTTTGGCAATGATGGTGGCGCTTATGCGGTTACTGAGATTGCTGTGTATGACAATGCTGAACTGCTGCTTTAGGCAGAAATTTCCTTGAAAAACAGAAAAATTTTACTCATCCTACCCGAAATCGGCAGTTTGGGTGGGGTGCTTTAGCACATTCCGTTGTACAATGAGCTTGTAAGGAAACATGCCTGCGTATCTAACAGCGTAGGATAATTCTGAGGAGGTGCAACAAATGAAGAAAGGTATTGTATTAGCTTGCTGCGTAATGCTTTTGGCGGGACAATTGCAATCTGCAGAAGCTCTTGACTGGAACAGAAGAATCGGCGTAGACAGAATGATCGACAGAACCATTGATAATACTATTAACAGGGCGGTGAATAAAGTGGAGAAACAGGAAAAAACCAGACGTGTCATTTTCCAGAATCTGCCGCAATCGGCAGCTGAAATCGGACCGGAAACAGATGCTCAGCAGGTAGCGGCTTATACCGTGGCAGCATTGGCTCGCTACGAAACCAATCCGGCAGAGGCTATTGCTATGCTCAACAAGCTGCTGGGACCAAGACCGGTACCTAAAAGAGATGAACAGTTCCTCGCAGACCGCTTCCGCGGCAGACAGTATCTGATGCGCTCCTACTTTATGGGTGCAACTCCGGCGAATAACTATCAGCCGGATATGCCGTATACCGTAGAGATTAAAACCAATGCCTATACCTATCAGGAGGAAGGCTATGCACGCTTCCTGATTTCCTGCGGCGGTGCCGACAGCCCGCGCCCGATGACTGTGCGCCAAAAGGCTTCTACCGGCGAATGGTTCCTGTGGGATTACAAGGGACTGCTTAGCGGTATCCAGACTCCGGCAGCAGATGATCCGTGGGCCTGAGAATAATTCAGCTGAAAAAACAATAGCATAATAAAACCAGCAGCCTTCCGGTGCTTCCGGTAGGCTGCGTTTTTGTATGCTAAGGCCGAAATAATCGGAAAATACGCTGAAAAGCCTGTTTTTTTGCCTCACCCTACCCGAAATCAGCCTTTGGGGTGGGGCGCTTTTGCTGCTTCTTGCTTATAATATAATTACAAAAGATGGAAGGAAGTGGTGTATATGAAAAAGTTCTGGAAAAAAACATCGCTGTTTTTGGTGACTGCAGCGATGACTGTTTCCGCTCCGCTGATGGCGTGGGCGCTGGAGCACGACATTGTTATTCTGCATACTAATGATATCCATTGCGGTATTAATGATAATATAGGCTTTGCCGGTCTGGCGCAGATTAAAAAGGATGCCCTGGCAAGAACGCCGAACGTAGCGCTGGTGGATGCAGGCGATGCTATTCAGGGCGCACCTATCGGCAAGCTGTCCCGTGGTCTGGCAGTTGTCGATATTATGAATTATCTGGGCTATGACTTCTGTATTCCCGGTAATCATGAATTTGACTACGGCATGGACCGCTTCCTGGAGCTGGTGCCGCTGCAGCGTGCAGGCTATTATTGCGCAAATTTTGTTTATGCAGGCAACAACAAGCAGGTTCTGCCGGGCTACAAAATTATGCAGTATGAGGATACCAAGGTAGCCTTTGTGGGTGCGAGCACACCGGAAAGCCTGACAACCTCCACGCCTACCTTCTTCCAAAATGAGAAGGGCAAGTATATTTACAGCTTCTGCGAGGATAAAACCGGTAATAAACTGTACAAGCAGCTGCAGAAGAATGTCGACAAGGCACGCAAGGACGGCGCGGACTATGTATTTATCGTAGGTCATTTGGGCATGGACGGCACTACTCCGCAGTGGAGCAGCGAAAGCGTTGCTAAAAACACTCAGGGCGTAGACGCTGTTATCGACGGACACTCTCACGAGCGTTTCACCCGTATGGTTAAAAATAAGGTAGGTAAGGACGTGCTGCTGGCACAGACCGGTACTAAGTTGAAAACTGTAGGCGAGCTGGTAATTACTCCCAACGGCAAGCTGAAGAGTCAGCTGATTACCGAATCCAACGACAAGGACGCCAATATCGCAAGAGTTATTGCCCAGGAAATAAAGACCTATGAGCCTTTGCTGAAGCAGCCTGTGGGCGAAGCCTTGGTACAGCTGCGCAGCAATGATCCTGCAACCGGTGGGCGCATCGTGCGCAACCGTGAATGCAGCTTGGGTGACTTTGTTGCCGATGCCTATCGAGCAGTGCTTGATTGCGACGTAGTTCTGGTAAACGGCGGCAGCATCCGCAACGAAATCAAAACCGGCGTAATCAGCTACAACGATTTGCTGGAGGCCTTCCCCTTCGGTAACATGTGCGTAGTTTTAGAGGTAAACGGCCAACAGATTCTGGATGCTCTGGAGATGGGCGCTATCAGCTATCCTGAAGAAAGCGGCGGCTTTATGCAGGTATCCGGACTGAGCTACACGATTGACAGCGCTGTTCCTTCCTCTATCGAGCTTGATGCCAAGGGCAACTTCGTGCGTGTTGCCGGTGCCCGTCGCGTAAGCGATGTTAAAATTGACGGCAAACCGTTAGACGTTAAGAAAAAATACACCGTTGGCGGCACCTCCTATATGCTGAAATCCGGCGGTGACGGCATGACGATGTTCAAGGGAGCGCATCTGGTGCAGGACGAAATGATGAGCGACGCAGATACGATTATGGAATATCTGCAGAATCATCTGAATGGCAAGGTTGGCGAGCAATATGCTAATCCTTACGGCGATGGCCGTATTGTAATCAAATAAAAAGCTTTTCCATAGTAAAATGAGGAGATGATTGTTATGTTGAAGAAACGTATGGCGATGGGAATTTTGGCCGGACTGCTGGCATGCAGCTTTATTGCCGGCTGCGGCGGGGGCGACAAAGGCACCAGCGAGCCCCCTAAACCGAAACCGATTGCTGCTGATTTGAAAGATCTGCCGAATAAGGATGTTAAGGTCGGTATTAAAACCTTTAAGCTCTTTACTCTGAAGAATAATTCTAATCTGCATTTGCAAAATACTTATAGCAAGGGTATGAGGGTGGCTGTTGTCGGCAGAGATATGATTTATGCCAATATTAAGGACAGACTCGTTCAGATGCGGTGGGATAAAGATGGTCTGCGCATGTTGGACAATAATGTTGATTCTATGTCCGGTAATGCTAAGATTTCTTCCGACGGAACCAGAGGCATTTTCTATACCAATAAGAGGATGAGACTCAACTATTTCGATAGTGAAACCAAACGTATTGAAGAGGCACAAGGACGCTTCAATAACCTTGTTGTAATTCCTAAGGGCAATGCTGACAAGGCTTTGATCTGGATGAACCAGGGCGAAATGAGAAAGGTTGATCTTCGCAATGGCTACAGAGTAGGCAAGGATTTGGGCACAGTACGTAAGGAATCCAGAAGCCGTGATGCTGCCGACAAGGATAAAATCAATATTCCGCAGAGCGTTGTTGCAGACAGAAACGGTGATTTCTATGTTGGCGGCAATGCGCGTATCGGCACCCAGGATGTAGGCTTGGTAAGCGTTTATGACTTTAATGGCAAGCAAAAACGCGTCATCGGCAAGGAAAAACGTGAAGATAGCAATGCCATCAATTCCTTAACCGATATAGCTTTGACTGATGAATATCTGGTAGTCAGCGATTCCTCTGTAGACAAGCAGCAGCTGCAGATTTACAGAAAGAACACCGGCACTCTGGTTGGTACCGTAAGTTATAAGGATTTGACCGATAATAAGGAAACCAGCATCGGTGCATGTGTAAACCTGGCAAATATGCCTGATAACAGAGTTCTGGTTGCCCTCAGCAATGACAGAAAAAATATTAAAGATGAATTCTTCATCCTGCAGCTGTAATGTAGGGTAGAAGGCATTACAGAAGCTGTAAAATTTAAGAAATAAAGATTTGAACACCCCCGAAAGATATATTTTGAGGGTGTTTGAATTATAGCTTAAATTGGATATTTGGTTTTAGCAGTGTGTATGGCTATATATGTAATAAAAATGAGCGATAAAATGAGCGATAAAGTTAATATTGTAATAGTAACCCCTAAATAACGAAAGCCTCCGACGAGTAAACTCGCCGGAGGCTTTTTGCTTGCTTTGGTGCGTCAATGCTCTGCGTTGCGCATCAGTTCGATATACTGCAGCAGCTCCTTACGGGTTTTTACACCCAGCTTGCTGTAGATATTTTTATTATGATATTTTAAGGTGTTTTCGGTAATACCAAGCTGGCTGATAATATCTTTGGTAGAGCAGCCTTGTACATAAAGGTTAAAGATGTCCTCCTCCTTAGGTGTCAGCGTAGTAAGATTACCGATAAACATCTGATAACTGTCGGGATCGACGGATTCCAGCTTCTTTTCAATGGCTTTTTCCAAAGCAGCCTGGGCAAAGTTGAACTGCTGCTGCGCTTGTTCGCGTTCCTGCTGAGCCTGCAGCTTTTCTTGCTGCGTCTGCTCCATTTGCAGGCGTACCTGTTGAATTTCATTCTGCAGGGCGGCAAGCTGTTCCTCCAGATGAATATATTGGTTGGCGGTCTGCTTTTGCTTTTCCTGTGCCTCCTGCAGACGCATGGCAGCCAGTCCGTACTGCTTTTGTACCTGATTATTTTCGCTTTGCAGCTGGCGCAGCTTTTCGGCCTGCTGCTCGGAATGACTCTGCAGAAATTCAAAGAACTGGTTAAGCTCCAGCACATTGGCTTGCGGAGGAGCGTCGGGGTTTTGCTGCAGCTGCTGCAAATCCGCTACCAGCGGGTCTACATATCTTTTGCTGAAATAACCGGCAGACAGCAATGAAAGCAGCAGAATAATACCCAGCATTATCAGCAGACGCATTTTAGCCTGCTGCTGCAGATGATAATAGCTGTCGGCAGGCAGCATGACTGCTACCTTGTGCTCAGAGGCACCGACTTTCAGGGGTGCGGTGTAGCCGATGAAGCTTTCCTGACCTGCGGTAAAGAATTCGTGCTCTCCGTAGGAGCTCATTTTTATAGTAGCATTGACGAAGGAGGCCGGATTGGAAAGCTGTCCCTGGTATTCGTTGTCCGCCTTTTTATCGAGAATAGCGGTAATCAGCGGATACCCCTTGTAATTGGCCTGCTTGGTGCGCTGTTGGAAGTAAACGCTGCTGATTTCAAAGCCGCAGATACCGATAATCCTGCCGTTATTACTGTTAATAGGCATTAGGAAAAGGCGAGACTGCTCCCAGCTTTCTTTGAGGTGGGCAACGTCTGTCAGGATATATTGTTGGGAAATATTATTTTCCTTGGCATGCAAAAGCTTATCGGCCTGCGGATAAGCGTGGACATTAAGCTCCAGCTGCCAGGTGCTGTAAAGGCTGATGTTGTTATTGCGGGCAACCTGAGGGTTGCCGCGGAACATACATGTTTCATTGAAAAGAGTGTTTTCGGAATAGATATTGGTAAATTTGAGAAAAAGACCGTTATAGGTTGGTTCCAACAGATTCGTGTTGACGCTAGCGTTAATCAGATACAAGGCACCGCTGGCCGGAGCCTGCTGCATCTTGGCAGCAAGAGTCTGGTAGGTTGCTTGCTGAATCGCTGTCAAAGCCTCGGGATTGTTGTTCAAGGCATCATAATTATTGTAAATGCCCTGCTCCAGCATAACGCGGTCGATATCATTCTGCAGCTGTTGCGACAAATCGATATTGTGCGCAGCCAGCGCGTTCATCTGGCGTTTGATATCGTTGGTACGGGTGTTAAGCTCATATTCAAGAAAGCGGTCGATATCATGGCTAGGCGGCTGTACTATGCCGATAACGTTTAACAGGATCAGCATAGCAGAACCTGCCAGCAGCACCAGTGACAGCAGGTAAATAATGAAACGGCCGCGCATAGAGCGTTTGTTATGCCATATTTCCTTGCCTATAAGCAGCAATCTTTTTATTTTGGTGAGCTTATTGAGCATTAAGAGCCTCCTTGGTAGGATTTTTTTGGCTTATTGCTTGTAATTCAGCAGCTTCTGATAGCTTTCTTCTACTAATTTATCAAGCGTTTGCTGTGGGTTGGCACCACCGGCAATTTCCTGTAAATATTGCTGATGGGCAGCGCGCAGAATGTTTTTGCTGCCGTATTCCAGATTCTGCTGAATTTTGGCGGCCTTGTGCGGCAGATGCAGCCAGGTGCCTTTTTTGTATACCTGCTGCAT
The DNA here is from genome assembly GCF_000188175.1 of Phascolarctobacterium succinatutens YIT 12067. Taxonomy (GTDB): domain Bacteria; phylum Bacillota; class Negativicutes; order Acidaminococcales; family Acidaminococcaceae; genus Phascolarctobacterium_A; species Phascolarctobacterium_A succinatutens. The sequence continues at coordinate 56,154 of NZ_GL830884.1, forward strand.
GCAGGTATACAGCTTGCGATAGTTGAAGTTATGCACATCTTGCGGATTATTAAGCAGTTTGGGCAGTGCTTCCTTATTGGTTGGCAGGTAGCCCGCTTGCATTGCAAAATTCAAATTGCTGTTTTCCTGCGCCAGCCATTTTGCAAAAACAACGGCACCAAGGTTTTTGCGTTCGTCTGTGCTTTTGATGGCTAATAATCCTACACCGCGCTGCAGCAGTGTTACCTTACCACCGCTGAAAACAGGGCAGGGATAATAGTTGGTAACGATAGTTTCACGCGTGTTGTCAGGATTGGTGACGTAATCACGCATATAAAGAATAGCGGCGGTGGAGCCGACGTTGCTGATTAAATCGGCTGTTTTCCAGGCATCGGCCGCATAACCCTTTTCAATGCCCAGACCACCGGCGATAGCAGGCTCGGCTGCGGCACGGAAGATGCGCTTGAAGTTGGGGCTGGCAAGGTCCGGCTTGCCGTCCTTGATTAACGGGTCGCCTAAGGAAGCCATGCTCGTCAGGTAATAGTTATAGAAATCGTCCAGCTGGCACATGTTTTTGCCGCCGGTCCAGGTATAATACTTGCGGCAGAGCTCAAAAAGCTTGTCATAATCGGCAAAATCCTCGGTGCTGGCACCTGTTGCCGCTGCAAAGCGGTCAAAATATGTCTGGTTTACAAAAAGCAGCTCGGTGGATTTTGCTACCGGCAGCATCAGCAGCTCCTTATCCTGATAGCCTTCGGCTAAAAATTCCGGCTGGTAAACAGCTAAATCTTCTTTATCAAGATATTTGTCCCAATGCAGCAGCTTATCGTGCATTGCGGGGATAACACGCGGATAGGCGGTAAAAAGGTCGGGCAGCGGCACAGCGCCGGGATCCTGTTTGGCAGAGGCGAATAAAGCTTTGTCGATAACATTGGAGCTGCTCACGGAAGCAACCTTGACAATGACGCCCTTGGCCTTACCCTCAGAGGCATTAAATTTTTCGATTGTATCATTAAATGGGGAATTGGTCTGGTTGCCGTAAACGTGCCAGATGGTGAGCGTTACCGGCTTGGCTGGGTCGAGTGATGCCTTACTGCCGCAGCCACTGCTGAAAGCGGTAACAAGACAGAGCAGTAACAGCACCAACATACTGTATAAGGAAGCAGAAAATTTTTTTGATACAACGGACATGAAAAAACCTCCTGAAAGAGTATTTTTAGAGAAAAAAGGTAAAAATAAGGAAAATTTACCCTTATCCTACCCGAAATCGCCATTTAGTGTAGTGACGAAATGCAATTTTTATATTAAACTTAAGGCAAGGAAGCGGAAAACAGCTTACCTGCACAGATAATTTACAAAGATTGTCTAACAATTAGTTTATCACAAATCAAAGTATTAGTGAATAGTTTTTTACTACAGATAAGGATAAGATAAATATTTTACAATTTCTTGGCTGATAAGTTTACAGCTGTTTTATTCAAAGACCTGTTAATATTAAGCGGGTTTTGATAAAATATAATTGTTAATTTTTTAGTGATACAAAAGGAGGTTGTATTATGGGTTTAATTAAAGCGGCAATGGGCGCTGTAGGCGGCGTACTGGGCGACCAATGGAAAGAGTTTTTCTATTGCGAAAGCATGCCTCCCGAGGTTCTGGTAACCAAGGGCATGAAGCGTACGTCCAGCCAAGGACGCAGCTCCAACACTTCTGCAGAAGACAACATCATCAGTAATGGCAGCGTTGTTGCTGTCAACGAAGGTCAGTGCATGATTATCGTTGAGCAAGGCAAGGTTGTAGATATGTGTAACGAGCCCGGCGAATATGTATATGATACTTCTACTGAACCGTCTATCTTTACCGGCGATTTGAAGGATAATGTAAAGGCAATTTTCGGTCAGATCGGTAAACGTTTCACCTTCGGCGGTGACCCCGGCAAGGATCAGCGCGTATATTACTTCAATATGAAGGAAATTTACGGCAACAAGTTTGGCACCGCTCAGCCGATTCCTGTACGCCTGATTGATAACAACTTAGGCATTGATTGGGAAGTTGGCATCCGTTGCTTCGGTGAATACAGCTACAAGATTACCAATCCATTGCTGTTCTACACCAATGTATGCTCCAATATCACTGACGAATATCGTCGTGACCAGATTGACAGCCAGATGAAGAGCGAGCTCATGATGAGCCTGGGCGTTGCCCTCGGTACGCTCACAGAAAACGGTATGCGTTACAGCGCACTGCCGCGTCATGGCAAAGAAATCGCTAACGCTTTGAACGAAGATTTGAGCGACCAATGGCGTGACCGCCGCGGTGTAGAGGTTTATTCCTTCGCACTGGCAAGCGTAACCATGTCTGAGGAAGATGCTCAACGTCTGAAAGATATCCAGATGCTCAGCAATCCGAACCGTGCAGCAGCAGCTATGGCTGGTGCTACTGCAGACGCTATGCGTATTGCAGCTGGCAATGAAGGCGGCATGGGTGCAATGGGCGGCTTTGTTGGCATGAATATGGCCGGAATGGCCGGTGGCGCAAATGTGGCTGGCTTGTTTGCCCAAGGACAACAGCAGCAGATGTATGCTCAGCAGAATCCTTACGGCCAACAGCCTCCTTACGGACAACCGCCTTATCCGCAACAGCCGCAACCTCCTACTCCGCCGCCGGCCGCCCCTGCCGCCCCTGCGGCAGCAGCACCGGCAGCAGATTCCTGGACCTGCAGCTGTGGCACTACCAACACCGGTAAGTTCTGCGCTAACTGCGGCGGCAAGAAGCCTGAGCCGAAACCGGCAGAGGGAAGCTGGACCTGCAGCTGTGGCACTAACAATACCGGTAAGTTCTGCGCTAACTGCGGCAGCAAGAAGCCGGAAGATAAACCGGCAGAGGATGGCTGGACCTGCAGCTGCGGCGCTGTAAACAAAGGCAAGTTCTGCGCTGAATGCGGCAGCAAGAAGCCTGAGGGAGCACCGCTGTTCAAGTGCGATAAGTGTGGCTGGGAGCCGCCAGATCCGCACCATCCGCCTAAGTTCTGCCCTGAGTGCGGCGATATTTTCGACGATAACGACAAACAATAACCTCATATATTAATAGCTTGCGTCAGATGCGAATGTAAGCATGATGTATGCTCCTATGCTGCCCCCTTTCGCCTCACTGCGTTCGGCACCTTCCCCGAGGGGAAGGCAAGACGGTTAGCAAAAAAACAATGGGTGAATCGAAAGCCTTAGAGAGCAATTAACATATCGTGCAAGGAATAGCAATTTTAGCAAATAAGTGTCCGGAACCATATGCGTGCGCATCCAAGAAGCGAGTCCACAGGACGATGCTTATTGGCTCATGTGCGCCATGCGATAGTGTCCCAAGAAGCAAGCTCAAAGAGCGCAGCTGATTGGTTTGACACGAACCGCTAAGCGAGGGGACGTAACATATTGTTACTATCTGACAAATTTTACCGAAGCTTCGTCCTGGTTCCACACGAAATTTGCGTTGTGCCCTCAGGCACGGGAAAATTGCTTCTGAATGGAACGATATTTAATTGCGATGTACAACCACCTTTCATGAGTGGAAGGCAAGATGTCGAAATAGGCGACTAAAGGGGGAGCGGGAGCAATCAAAATTGCATAACTATATTTTAACGAGGTGATATTATGGCTGAAACCTCTGTAGGCTATAAGTGCCCTAACTGCAGCGCGCCGCTGACGTTTTTGCCCGGTCATGATAAGGTGACCTGCGAATACTGCGGTACCGAACTGGAAGTTAAGACTATAGAAGAAATGTATGCCGCCAAGGAAGTCGCTGCTGCCAAAGCGCAGGCTGCCAAGGAGGCAAAGTGGGATACCTCTGCTGCCGGCAGTGAATGGGAAGCTGACGAAGCAGAGCAGATGAAGGCGTTTACCTGCTCCAGCTGCGGTGCGCAGATTGTGAGCGATGGCAACACCATGGCAACAGAATGCTGCTATTGCGGCAGCCCGACCATGCTGCCGAGCCGTTTCGAAGGTATGCTGAAGCCGGACTTCATCATCCCCTTCAAGAAAACCAAAGAGCAGGCTGTTGCTGCCCTCAAGGAATTCTATAAGGGAAGAACCCTGCTGCCTAACTCCTTTACGGCCAACAATCGTGTGGAGGATATCCAGGCGATGTATGTACCGTTCTGGCTGTTTGACTCCAAGGTTAGCGCCAGCGGCAGCTATCAAGGTGCCAGCGACAGTGTTTATGAAACCGATGATGAGGTTATCACTACTACCGTTGTCTATAACTGCGAGCGTGAAGGCACCATGTCCTTTGAGCGCATCCCTGTAGATGGCAGCGAGAAGATGGACGATACCTTTATGGAAAGCATCGAGCCATTCGATTACAAAGAGATGGTTCCCTTCAGCACCGCTTATCTGACAGGCTTTTTGGCAGATAAGTATGATGTGGATGCCGAGGCTGCTGTAACACGCGCGGACGCACGCGTTGTCAAAAGTGCCGAGGGTTGCCTGGCAGATACCGTTACAGGCTATACCCGTGTAACCAGCAACGGTGACTGCGCAGTTATCAAGGATGAAAATGCCGTGCATTATGCAATGGTGCCGGTATGGATTCTGTCCACACGCTTTGAGGGTAAGCCCTATACCTTTATGATGAACGGTCAGACGGGTAAGGTTGTCGGCAGTCTGCCGATTGACTATGGCAAGCTGCGTAATTACACTGCCCTGACCTTTATTATTGTAACAATTATCAGCTACTTCATTGTGAAGTTCATGTTATAAGGAGGTGCCGGAATGAGAAAGTTATTTGCAATCTTAACCATGCTGGCAGCCCTTATGTTAGCCAGTGTAACAGCCTTTGCTGCGCCCAGCCTGGTGGATAACGCCAAGGTTCTTACGCCGCAGCAGCGTCAGGAGGTTCTGGCAGAGCTGCACAAGCAGGAGCAGGCGCATAATGTGCGCATTGCTGTTGTAACCATGAAGACAATTGGCGGTGCCGTTCCCGGCGAATATGCCAATAAGCTGCTCGATGACGTTTATAATGACGGTCAAAAGGGCAATATGGTATTGCTGCAGGTTACCAATACCCGTAAATGGTACATTGCTACCGATAAACAGCTGAAGCAGGTTATCGTTGGCAATGAAGGCATTGAGTATATGAGCAAGCCGATGGTTGCAGAGTTCAAGAAAAATGATTATGCCCAAGGCTACATTACCTATGCTCAAAAAGCAGGCGAGCTCCTTGAGTATTACGAAAAGGAAGGCGAGCCGTGGGATCCTAATGCAGGCTTCAACTGGTTTGCTTTAGTAATTGCGGCCGGTATCGGCGGTGCTGTTGCCTATGGCTGCCGTGCTCTGCTTATTAGTGGTATGAGCAATGTCCAAGAGGCTGTTGAAGCAAATGCTTATCTGGATAAGCAAACCTTTGCGCTGACGCACAGCAATGATACTTATCTGTACACCAACATTTCTGCTGTTCCGAAGTCTAAATCCAGCGGTGGTAGCAGTGATGATGGTTCTGTAAGCGAAAGCTCTTCTGATGATGATCATGGCGGCGGCGGTGGCAGCTACTGATATTATAATGAGCTGAAACTTTTGCGGCTGCGATTGTTTATCGCGGCCGCTTTTTGTAAAAGGGAGGTTATTATGCGCAGAACGACTATAAATTCAGGCTTTTTTATCTGCTTTATTGCCAACCTGATAGTGAACTGGGAATGGGGGTTTATTGCGGTGCTGCTCTGGGGCTTTAGCTACTGGTTCAATCTTTCGTGGTATCCGGCGGCGGCTATGGCTGTTTTGTGGCTCCTGATGGGCTTTACTCTGACCTGGATGATTATCTGGGGCTCGTCGGCGCGCGATAATTTCCGTCCCAATCAGCAGCTGAAAAATATCAATCCCTATTCGGCCAAGAATGAGGATGTACTGCCCAAAAATAAAAAGTGAATCAGCTTTGCCGGCTCGGCCGACGGAGCGATGTGTACGTAAAAACGCCGTGGCTGCGGCAGGCTATCAACCTGCTGCGTAAGCCGCGGCGTTTTGCTGTGCGTAGATAATTTTTTTTTGCTGCTAAGATAGCAGCCTTTTTACTTTTTCAGGCTCTTGTAAATAGCGTCCAGGTTTTCTTCCATGCGGGTAAGGTAGGTTTTCTCGCCGTTGCTGCTTTCGATGGTATATATTTCCTGCGTTGTGGCACCAACCTCACGCGCCAGTGTTTCCGATGTTTTGGGGCTTACCGCTTCTTCAACAAAGATAGTTTTTACATTGTGCTCCTTGCAGTAGGCTGTCAGCTTGGCCAGATTTTGTGCGCTCGGCTCGCCGCTGGCAAAAACATCCTCGATGCTTTGCTGCTGCAGGCCGAAGTCACGGCATAGGTAAGCAAAGGCAGCATGGCCGGTGACAAAGTCCTTTTGTTCCAGCTTGCTGAATTTTTTCTGATAGGCAGCAAGCAGTGCCTGCAGCTTTTGATTGTATTCTGCGGCATTCTTACGGTAGAAATCAGCATTGGTTTTGTCTGCGGCTGCCAGTGCTTCGGCAATATTCTTTACCTCTGTCTGCGCGCAGCTCAGGCTCAGCCATGTGTGGGGGTCATACTGCCCATGCGCTCTGATTTCATCGGCTTCTGTAAGGCTGATGCGGTCGGTGTCCTTGGATGCTTCTACAATGACGAGCTTGGGATTGGCGGCGGCCTGCGTTGCCTGCTCCACCCAGCGCTCCATGCCTGTGCTGTTGTAAATCAGGATGTCTGCCTTGCTAAGCGCCTGCATAGTTTTAGTAGTAGGCTGAAAATCATGCGGCTCTGTGCCGTCGGGAATCAGGGAAGTTATATGAATTTTATCTTGGCCGACTGCCTGGGTAAATTCTTTCATAGCATTAAAGGTTACAACAACCCGCAGCTTATAGTCCGCAGCAGGTGCAGGCTCCTTGCTGCCGCAGCCTGCCAGCAGATTGCAGAGCAGCAGAGTGCAAATACAAAAAATAATACTGAGCTTTTTCATAGGCTCTCCTCCTCATTTAAGCACAAATAAACGCAAATGATTTGCATATTATAACGAATTTTATCATAACACCCGTGAACTTTCTTGTCAAGCTAAATGCAAATGACTTGCATATTTGCCGAGCGAGGGCTATAATATTTACTACAACAAAAAGGCAGCGTAGGCTGCCGTGAGTAAATGAAGGAGCCACTATGATAGAACTGAAGCATATAGAATTTGCCTATGAATCCGGCAGCGAGCTGCTGCGCGATATCAATATGCAGGTAAATGACGGCGAGTATATTGCTATTGTCGGCGAAAACGGCAGCGGCAAAAGTACGCTGGTAAAGCTGCTCTTGGGACTCTTGGAGCCGTCAAAAGGTGAATTGAAGAATACTTTTAGCAGCATCGGCTACGTGCCGCAGCGCTTTGAAACTCTCAACAGCCAGTTCCCGATAACCGTATATGAGGTAATGGAATATTATCGCAGGATATTAAAAGTAGCGGATAAGCAGGCTGTACGTCGCTGTCTGGAGCAGATGCATGTTTATGACCTGCGTGACCGTTTAATTGGTACGCTGAGCGGCGGCCAGTGCCAGAAGGTACTCATTGCCAGAGCACTGCTGGGCAGTCCGCAGCTGCTGATTTTTGATGAGCCTTCTACAGGCATTGATGTCAAGAGCCAGCAGGAGCTGTATAAATTTATGCAGGAGCTGCATGAGCAGGGTATTACCATTATCACGGTAGAGCATAACCTGAAATTTGCGGCGCGTAATGCCGATAAAATGTATCATGTCATGAACGGTCATGGTCATTTCTGCAATCCGCAGGAATATGTTCAGGAATATATGCAGGATAATGTAGGAGGTGCGGAATAATGCTGGAATACGCTTTTATGCAGAACGCACTGCTGGTTTCTGTGCTGATTTCTTTAATGTGTCCGATGATTGGTATGTTCCTGGTGCTGCGCCGCTATTCCATGATTGGCGATACGCTGGCACATGCATCGCTGGCCGGCGTAGCGGTTGGCCTGCTGGCGAAGGTGAACCCGATTATCAGCGCCTTTGCCGTAACCTCCGTGTTTGCCGTGCTGATTGAGGTTTTGCGTCAGCGCTTCCGCCGCTATGCGGAGCTTATACTGGTGATTATTCTATCGCTGTCTGTCGGTATTGCGATTACAATTATCAGCAGCGGTATGGTACATACTAATGTAGAAGCTTTTTTGTTCGGCAGCATTCTGACCGTAACGCCTGACGATGTGCTGGCGGTAGCAGTGCTGTGCGTAATTTCGCTGGCTGCTGTTTACTTTTTGTATCCGCAGCTGGTTATGCTGGCCTTTGATGAGGACGGCACCAAAATTGCCGGCGTAAAAACGCGCTTGATTAATTATATCTTTGCTCTGCTGGTGGCAGCTATGGTTGCTGTTTCCATCCGCGTGGTAGGCATTCTGGTTATCAGCTCGCTGATTGCGCTGCCGGTAGCGGCGGCATTACAGTTGGGCAAGGGCTTTAAGGTGACGATGCTGGCAGCCATGGTGCTGAGCTTTATCGCTATTATCACAGGCCTTGTGACCTCCTACTGGCTGGGTGCGGCGCCGGGCGGTGTAACCGCTTTGGTTTCGGTGGCTTTGCTGCTGCTGATTATCATTTATAAAGAAATACGTGCTGTCTTATAAAGAAGGGGTAGAAAGATGACTGATACAAGTTCTGCGGCAGATTATCGCGATTATCTGCATCGCTACGGATTAAAAAATACCCGTCACAGACAGCTTATTCTGCAGCTGCTGCTGGCGAGCGAGGGCGTGCTGACGGCTGAGGATATTTATCAGCAGCTGTGTGAGCAGGGCACGGAGATAAATTTCTCTACGGTTTACCGCATCCTGGAAAATTTTACGCAAAAGGGACTGACGGAAAAGAGCTTTCTGGCGGATGCGCACAAGTACGGCTTTGTGCTGCACGCATTGGGGCACCGTCACCGCCTTATCTGCTTGCGCTGCCATCGGATTGTGGAGGTAGACCATTGCCCGATTGCTGATTTCGAGGAACAGCTGGCGGATAAAACGGAATTTTCCATTGTAGGACATAACCTGGAATGGTATGGCTATTGTCCTGAATGCCGCAAGCAGAAATAGCAGGAAAATTTTTCAAAAAAGCTTGCAAAGCAGCGTAAGCAATGATATAATTATTAAGCTTGTATATAACTATATATACTTCTTCTGCTCCCGGAGAGACGGGGGCCAAAGTCCAAAGGAGGAGGTGATTTCGTGAACGCATACGAAGTCATGTACATCGTTAAACCTGTTGAGGATGAGGCTTGTGAAGCAGTTGTTGCTAAATTCGAGAAACTCATCACTGCAAACGGTGGTAATGTAGAAAAAACCGATCGTTGGGGCAAAAGACGCCTTGCTTATGAGATCCAGGACCTGAATGAAGGTATCTATGTTCTCGTAACCTTCCAGGCTGACGCCGCTGCTGTTAAGGAACTTGATCGTGTTATGAAAATTACCGATGAAGTACTGCGCCATATGATTATCAGAAAGGGTGAATAATCAATGAACAAGATTATTCTGTTGGGCAGACTTACTAGAGATCCGGAAGTGCGTTATACGCCGACCGGTAAAGTTGTTTGTCAGTTTACTCTTGCAGTAGACAGACCTTTTGCCAATCAGGAAGGCCAAAGAGAAGCTGATTTTATTCCGGTAGTAATCTGGGGTAAACAAGCTGAGACATGCGGTAACAGTCTCACCAAAGGGCAGCGCGCGCTTGTTGAAGGCCGCCTGCAAATCCGTAGCTATGATGGCAAGGATGGCAACAAACGCTGGATAACCGAAGTAATCGCTGATCGCTTCGAGTTCATTGAGCGCAAAGCCGATGCCGCTGCTGCTCATAGCAATCCGACTCGCTCTGCTGCGCCGGCTCAAGACGGCGGTATGGGTGGTTTCGGACAACAGGTTCCCTTTGATGAGGAAATTCCATTCTAATTTAAGGGAGGTTATGCAATGAAACGCGAAAGAGGCAGAAGACCTAGAAGAAAAGTTTGCAGCTTCTGTGTTGATAAAGTTGAAGAAATCGATTACAAGGATGCAAATAAGCTGAAACGCTATATCACCGAACGTGGTAAGATTTTACCGCGCCGTATTTCCGGTACCTGCGCTAAGCACCAACGCCAATTGACCGTAGCAATCAAACGCGCTCGCTGCGTTGCTTTGCTGCCGTTCACCTGCGAATAATTCGCACGGCGGTTTAAACGAAACTTATACCCCGTAGCCGTTAGGCTGCGGGGTTTTCGTTTATGTAAAAATCACAAAAATTTTACTTATTTACGCAGGCATTAACATGATATAATGTTAGTAGTACTATACATACGAGGTGAATTGCATGAAAACATCTTTAAGAACCTTATTTTTGACCTTTGTTTTTACGATGCTTTGCACAGCAATGGCTTTTGCCTATAATCCCGGTCAGCGTACCATCCATCTGTTGGGTGAAACCCTGAACAGTGATAAGCATCCTGTACATCTGGTTGTAACTCAGACCATTGATATGCGTGAGGTACTGACTGCCGAAGCCTATGCCAAGCTGCCGACTGCACAGCAAAAGCGCACCAACCGTACGGAATACAATGAAGCCAATGGCATTAACGCCGAGCGTATCACTACTACCGATGGTGACGGCAAGGTAATCAAGGATACCGTTTCCTTTGTGAAGAACGGTTATTGGTATACTATTGACTATCTCAATAAAAACTATGACAGAGTTCCCGAGCTGCCGGGCATGAGCATGCCCTTTGCCGAAACCCTGATCAGCTGGTTCAATGTACGTCCGCAGGGTGGTAATGATGCAGTTACCGGCTATGATTATGATAAGATGACTAAAGGCACCAACAGCCTGAACTTCTATTATGCAAAGGATACCGCCGACTGGAAGGGATACGAAGTAAGCTATCTGCCTATCTTTAAGGTACTGGAGGTTTCCAACACCGTGGATGAGGCAACTGCCTTTGCTTTGCCGCCTGCAGATTTCAAGGCTGTGGCAAATCCTTCTATGCGTGCTTACGCTAACAGACTTTTGGATAGACAATAAGTCCTGTAAGCTGATTATATTTTTTCAAAGGGGGAATACCAATGTTTAAAAAATTATTAGTTTTGCTTTCTATGCTGGCTGCGCTGGCAATGAGCGCAGTAGCTTTTGCTGCACCGGCTAAAAGCCATCAGCAGATGGTTATTGATGCTGCACGCGCCGAGGTTCCTGCTGCTGCTGTATTTTATGGCTACAAGGAAGAAGACGGCGAAGCTGTTCTGAACTTCCGCGATAATGATAATTATCTGGAATACGAGGTAGAGGTTGTTCTGGCAACTACCAAAGTTAAGGAAGTAGAAATTAAAGGCAGCAATATTGCCGGCAGCACGATGATGGTAAAAACTCCTGAGGATATCAGACAAATCGTTCTGGAAGCATATCCCGATGCAAGAAATATTGTTATCAAAACCGAAAAAGAAGGCAACAATGTACATTATGATGTAGAGTTCGTTACTGCAAGATATAAAGTAGATGCTGACATGAACCCGGTAACCGGTGCATTTGCCAAGAGAGAGCTGGAATATTTCTAAGCTTAAGTCAAAAATCAGAGGCAGTCTGCGGACTGTCTCTTTTTTATGCTGCGGAAAGGCGCTTTTTGCGTCTAAACATTGCATATCAAAGCATATTATTGTAAAATATATTAGATATAGAGTTTTTAACGCACTAAATATATATGACGAGGAGCGATTTACGTGAGTACAAATTTAGAAGTAGGTATCGTTGGCCTGCCTAACGTAGGCAAAAGTACCCTGTTTAATGCTATTACCAAAGCTGGCGCAGAAGCAGCAAACTATCCCTTCTGCACAATCGAACCTAATGTAGGCGTTGTTGATGTGCCTGATAAACGCTTAGATGTTCTGAGCGATATGTTTAAATCCAAAAAGATTGTTCCAGCAGCTATGCGTTTTGTAGATATTGCCGGTCTGGTAAAGGGCGCAAGCAAGGGCGAAGGCTTGGGCAATAAGTTCCTGTCCCACATCCGTGAGGTAGACGCTGTTGCCGAGGTTGTACGCTGCTTTGAGGATGGCAACATCACTCACGTTGAGGGCAGCATTGATCCTCTGCGTGATATTGATATCATCAACACCGAGCTGTGCCTAGCTGATATGGAAACTGTTGAAAAGCGTCAGGAGCGCCTGGTGAAGCTGGCAAAAACCGGCGATAAAAAGGTTAAGCTGGAGCAGGCTGTAATGGAAAAGGTTATGGCCGGCCTGTCTGATGGTGTGCCTGCACGCCGCCTTGGTCTGACCGAGGAAGAGCAGGAGCTCCTGGGCGAGCTGCATCTGCTGACCATGAAGCCGGTACTGTACATCACCAACGTTGCTGAGGGCGAGGTTGCTGATCCGTCCGGTAACGAGCATGTGCAGGCTGTAAAGAAATATGCTGCAGAAGAAAATGCTGAGGTTATCGTTGTTTCCGCTAAGATGGAAAGCGAAGTTGCCGAGCTTCCGGAAGAAGAGGCTAAGGAATATCTGGAAATGGCAGGTCTGGAGGAAACCGGTCTGGACCGCCTGATTAAAGCAGGCTTCAAGCTGCTTGGCCTGATGACCTTCCTGACTGCGGGTGAAATGGAATCCCGTGCCTGGACTATTAAGCTGAACACTAAGGCTCCGCAGGCAGCAGGCAAAATCCATACTGACTTTGAGCGTGGCTTTATCCGTGCGGAAATCGTTTCCTTTGATGATCTGGTAGCCTGCGGCAGTAAGGCTGCGGCACGTGAAAAAGGCCTGGTTCGTCTGGAAGGCAAGGATTACGTTATGCAGGACGGCGATGTTGTCGAGTTCCGCTTCAACGTATAATTTATAACAGTGTAATATGCAATCTGAGCGCAGCAAGCGAAAGCGTGCTGCGCTTTTTTCTGTTGGGATATGGTATAATAGTATTATTGTGATATATGGCTTTGAATGAGCTGATTGAATTTTAATAGTAATAGTGGCTATGGCGAAGAATGGAGGATTAGCGGAATGGATGCAACTGAAATACTTAACTTGCTAAAATATGGAGAGCATATTAATCTTGAATGTAAAAAAGCAGAAACAACGTTGCCTAAATCTGTTTGGGAAACTTATTCTTCATTTGCAAATACTAATGGTGGCATAATTTTATTTGGTGTGGAGGAGAATATAAGAGAATTTGACTTTAACAAGAGATTTAGTTTTGTAAATATAAAGAAGCCACAGCAAATAGTAGTAAATTTTTGGAATACGATAAACAGCTGTAAAGTTAGCAGTAATATTTTAATGGATTCTGATGTAGGTGTATGCAATGTTAAAGGGGCGGATATTATTTTTATTCATGTACCTCGTGCGGAATATAAATATAGACCTGTATACATTAACGAAAATCCTATGAAGGGAACTTTTAAACGTAATCACGAAGGTGACTATCATTGTACAGCAGATGAAGTTAGGGCAATGTTTAGAGATTCTAACGATTCTGGTAATGATGGGAGTTTTTTGGCAGGTTTTACCTTAGATGATATAGATATTAATTCTTTACGTTCATATAGAATTGAGTTTGAACATAGAAATCCTACTCATGTGTGGAATGGCCTTGATGATGCTGATTTTTTGGAGAAGATGAGTTGCTATGGTACAGATAGAACTACTAAAGAAAAATGTCTTACTATTGCTGGATTATTAATGTTTGGTAAAGGAACGGCGGTAATTGAGCGGTTTGGCAATATTCGTATGGATTATATAGATAAAAGCAACCTTACATTAGGTAGCAGATGGAGTGATCGTGTTACATATGATGGAATGTGGGAAAACAATTTATATAATTTCGTGCGTATAGTAATGCCTAAACTTGCTTTTGGTATAAAACGACCGTTTAAATTAGAAGGATTAGTAAGGATTGACGACACGCCTGTACATAAAGCTATTCGTGAAGCTGTAATTAATATGGTTATACATAGCGATTACTTAGTTAATGGTGTACTTAAAGTTGTGAAAACAGATGAAGGGTTTGAATTTTCTAATCCTGGCAACTTAAAGTTACCGATTCAAGCGATATATGATGGTGGACATTCAGTTGCAAGGAATCCCCGTATTCAGGCAATGTTTAGAATGATAGGTTACGGCGACAATATTGGTTCTGGCTTTCCTACTATTTTAAGTGCTTGGAGTGAAGAAAATTGGCGAAAGCCAGATTTGCAGGAAAATGATGACTTAAATCAGGTGGAATTAAAGCTTTGGATGGTATCACTGATGCCGCAAGAATGTTCTGAGTATTTACAGAAACATTTTGGCTGGGTTTATATGCGTTTAGGAAAATATGAACAAATAATTTTAGGAACAGCTTATTTGGAAAGATGCGTTAGTAATAGTAGAATGCAGGCGATGTTGCATTTAAATAGTATAGAAGTCGGGCATATGCTTGCAGAGTTGGTTCGGAAAAAAATGTTGCTGATCAATAAAAATGGCAGATGGACAAGTTATATGATTAATCAAGAGTATACTATACCTGCTGAACAAATAGATTTAAATAGATCTTCCGGCAATATAACGTTGAAAAATGATACAGATAAATTGATATATGATTATATTCAAACAAATGGGTTTATAACTACAGCGCAGATTTTGAGTATAACTAAAATAAACACATTGTCTGGCGCATCTGTTGCTATTAACAGACTAATAAAACTAGGCTTAGTAAAAAAAATAAGGAAAGGAAAGCATTTTATATATCAGTAATA
>NZ_GL830884.1:70910-87341 GCF_000188175.1 Phascolarctobacterium succinatutens YIT 12067
TTTAGTTGATGTATGAGTGGATACATCAACTGGCAAGTGGACGAATTAAGATAGAGGGCAGGAGGAAAGGTATGCCGACTTTAAACTGGATTGGAAAAGATAAGGTGCTGAATCACCATTTTGAAGTGCCTTTTCATGTGCTGGAAAGGCAGTACAGCTTTGATGAAGCAGGCAAGCATGAAGAAGATAACGGTAGCGAGAACATGATTATTCATGGTGACAATTTACTGGCGCTCAAATCGTTGCTGCCCAAGTATGAAGGCAAGATTAAATGTATTTATATTGATCCGCCGTACAATACAGGTGAAGAAAACTGGGTGTACAATGATAATGTTAACGATGAACAAATAAAAAAATGGATTGGTGAAGTAGTAGGTAAAGAAGGTGAAGATTTAACAAGGCATGATAAATGGTTGTGCATGATGTATCCGCGCTTAAAATTGTTGGCTAAGCTTTTATCTGTGGATGGAGTGATGGCTGTTAGTATAGGATTTCATGAATTAAATCCTTTGGTACTGCTGTTGAAAGAAATTTTTTCAATAAGACAGGTAACAGTAGTTACAGTCCAAACATCTGGTGGAAAGCCTAAAGATGGATTTAATTATGTACAAGAATATATTGTTTTTGTAGCACCTAATGGATTCCAACCTAATCCTTCACTTGAAGCTATGAATGAATATGCGTCGCCATATCATGCTATGACGTTAGCAGGTTTTAATCAAGTGACTCGTCCTAATCAGGTATATCCAATATATGTAGATTTAAAAACGAATGCTTTAGTTGGTGTTGGTAAATCATTACAAGAATTAATTGATGAAGGAAAATATATAGGTGAAAAAAATGATTTTGAATTTGACTATTCATCACCTAAAGGACAGAGTGCAGTTTGGTGCGTAACTAATAAGGGCGATAAATGCGCATGGAGATTAGCACCAACAAGTTTTTTGTCTAATTGGCAAAAAGGATATGTGAAAATTACTCCTCAACGTTCAGATAAAAATAATAATCTTTATTCGGTACAATATCTTGCGGATGGTATAATAAAGAAAATAGAATCTGGAGATTTAAAAACTTATCGAATAAGTGATGTCGATGCTATTCCGACACTGGAAGTATATAATTTTAAAACAGGTGGAGTTAATATTACAACTATATGGACTGATAAATTATATTATACCAATAGGGGTAGTAATGAACTTACAAGTGCTTTGGGAGAAAAAGGAGTATTTCCATATCCTAAACCTGTTAAGCTTATAGAAGATATAATTTCTAGAGTAACTAAAGAAAACGATATTATCCTCGACTCCTTTGCAGGCAGCGCCACAACTGCTCACGCCGTCCTCAACATGAACAAAGCAGATGGAGGCAACCGTAAATTTATCTGCATTGAGATGATGGATTACGCAGATACAATTACCGCTGAGCGTGTAAAACGTGTCATTAATGGTTATAAGGCAGAAGAAGATAAGGAAGAACTGCTTTACGATGAAGAATTAAAGCCTTCTAATCTTAATAATGCACCGCAAATGCTGGCTGACGCGAAAGCCGCAAAGAAAGCTGCTAAAGAAAGTGGAGCATATGACAGCGTTGGCAATCCTAAAATAGTTGATAATCACCTGCAGGTTATCGGAAAGATAAAAGCAACAGAGGAAATTGTGGGCACCGGTGGCAGCTTCAGCTACTACGAATTAGGCGAGCCTCTGCTTGTAGATGATAAGCTTAATAATGCTGTGAGCACCGAAAAAATCCGTGAATATATCTACTATATGGAAACAAAACAGGCGCTGCCGGAGGCATCTGCCGACGAACCGATGCTTTTAGGCGTGTATCATGGAGCTGCCTACTACTTTAACTACGAAAAAGACGCAAGCACTACGCTGAATGCTGCTTTCTTGAAGAGCATCAAGACGCAAGCGGAAGCCTATGTTATTTACGCTGATACCTGCGTTCTTTCAGAAAATAAATTGCAGCAGTTCCATATTACATTTAAAAAGATTCCGCGTGACATCGCAAGGCTGTGAGGGTAAAAACATGGAATTAAAAAATTACCAGAAAAAAGTTATAGCGGATTTGCAAAACTATCTGCACTCATTAAAGCAGAGCGCCAATCTTGCGGAAGCCTGGAAGAATTATTGGCAGACAAAGGATATTGCCGTAGGCAACGGCGGTGTCCCCGCTTATAAAGATAATATTCAGGGTGTGCCTGCTGTCTGCATGAAGGTTCCTACCGGCGGCGGCAAAACCTTTCTTGCCTGCAGTGCTATCAAGCATATTTTTGATTTTATGCCGGCAGAAAAACCTAAGCTTGTAGTTTGGCTTGTGCCGTCAGATCCTATTTTGGAGCAGACTTTAAAAAATTTGTCCAATCCGGACCATCCCTACAAGCAAGCTTTAGACAGAGATTTTGGCGGACGCGTGCAGGTGCTGAACAAAGCTATGCTGCTTAACGGCCAAGGCTTTTCGGCAGATTCGGTGCAGCATATCTTAACCATTTGTGTATTGAGCTTTGATTCCTTGCGCATTAATTCCGGACGCAGATATGACAGGAAAATTTATCAGGAAAACAGCAATCTGGCTGATTTTGCTGCCTTCTATAAAAATGATGAAGTTCTGCTGGAAGGTACTCCGGAAACAGCACTGATTCAGGTGTTGCGTCATTTGCGTCCAGTGACGATTGTTGACGAAAGCCATAATGCAACTTCTGCCTTGAGTGTAGAAATGCTAAATAATATCTATCCCTCGTTTATTTTAGAATTAACTGCCACACCTAAAAGCAACAGTAATGTTGTGTCGTATGTTGATGCAAGGGAACTGAAAAAGGAAAACATGGTAAAGCTTCCTGTTATAGTTTATAAACGTAACAGCCGTGAAAGTGTTATTGCCGATGCTATTCAGTTGCGTGGCAAGCTGGAGCAAAAGGCGCTGGAGGAGGAAGCAGTTACCGGCAATTACATACGTCCTATCGTACTTTTCCAGGCACAGCCAAGGAGCAACGATGATAACACTACCTTTGATAAAATAAAAAATCTGCTTTTGGAAATTGGCATTCCGGAAGAAGAGATAGCTATCAAAACCGGTGAGAAAAATGATTTGAAAAATGTAGATTTGCTGAGCAAAGCTTGTGCAGTACGCTATATTATTACGGTTAATGCTCTGAAAGAGGGTTGGGACTGTCCGTTTGCGTATATTTTGGCTTCGCTGGCAAATAAAACATCTGCTGTTGATGTAGAACAGATTTTAGGCCGTGTGTTGCGCCAGCCTTATACAAGACAGCATCAACATTTTTTACTGAACTCTTCTTATGTTTTGAGCTGTTCCAATGACTTCCGTAATACCTTGGACAGTATCGTCAAGGGTTTGAACGGTGCCGGTTTCAGCCGAAAGGATTACCGTGTAGGCGGGGATGAAGATGTTCCTGTACAAGAGCAGCAGCCCCAGCCTCAACCTCAGCAGGAGGAACTGTTCAACAATGAGAATGCGGTTGAGAACAACAATGATGATTTCACGGATGTTACGCCGGAAAATATTAAGGAACAAATTGATAATACTGATGAGCAAAGTCAGTCTTTGACAGATATGGAAAACCAGGCAGAGCAGCAGACGCAGAAGTATACTGAAGAAACTTCCGGGGAAAATTTTATGGGAGGAACTGAAGCACAGATGCAGCACAGATTTAAAATCAGAACAGAAAATATTGAATCAGCTCAAGCTTTACGATTGCCTAAATTCTGTATCAAGGCAGATTTTGGTTTGTTTGATGATGGTGCGTTTAACTATCTTGAACCGGAAAATTTACTGGAAGGCTTCCGCTTAACCGGACAAGATGCAAATGTTAATTTCAAATTAGCTTCCGGCGAAATGTATTCTGTTGATATTGCGCAAAGCGGTGAAGCGGTACCGCAATATCGCATGGTTACAGACAGCGATAAGAAAAAAATGCGTGAATATCTGGACAGCCTGCCGCAGGAAAGACAGATAGCAACCTGTATAGATGCAATCTGTGCCGTAATCAATCGCAAAAACGCTTATCGCAGCACGGATATCAGAGATTATGTGAAACGTGTAATAGATGGTTTGCATAGCGATGATTTGTTGGCGATGCTTACCGCCAAAGAAACATATGCGAAAAAGATTCAGGAAAAAATTGATAAGCTGGCAGCTGTTTATAAGCAGAAGCGATTCATGCAGCTTTTGGATGAAGGCGAAATTGAATGCTGTGAGCGTTACGAAGTGCCTGATTTTATAACACCGCTTGATTTTACTGATGCTTTGCCTAAATCACTTTATGAAGCAGAGAAAAATGACATGAATGAGTACGAGCATAAGGTACTGGATGTTATTATCGGTCAAAGCAATATTGTATGGTGGCATAGGATTATAGAACGCCAAGGGTTCTGTATTAATGGTTTTATAAATCATTATCCGGATTTTCTTGTGTTGACAAAAAACGGCAAAGTGCTTTTGATTGAAGCAAAAGGAGATCACTTAGCGAATGATGATAGCGAAAATAAGCTGATTTTAGGCCGAAAATGGCAGGAAGCTGCCGGTCGCGATTATCGTTATATGATGGTTTTCGAGAAAAAGGAATTCCAACATGATGGTGCTTATACGCTAGACGAATTTGCAGAAGTGATTAAAAAGTTGTAGCTCATTGCAACCTGAGCGCAGCAAGCGAAAGCGTGCTGCGCTTTTTGCTGTTGGGAGGCGCTGGAGCAGCGTACAAAATTAAATAAACAAAAATTCTTTTCCCATGAGCACGTAAAGTGTGATAAAATAGAATAGATATACTATGACTACGAGGTGAAGCGAATTGGTAAAGGTAATTGCTATTGCCAACCAGAAGGGTGGTGTTGGCAAGACTACTACGGCGGTAAATCTGGCTGCGTGTCTGGCGTCGCTAGAACGCAAGGTACTTTTGATTGACAGTGATCCGCAGGGAAATGCTACCAGCGGCTTTGGCTTTGATAAACGTGATATTAAGCAATGTATTTATGATGCGATTATCAGTGACGTACCCATGCAGGATGTAATTAAGCACACAGCCTATAAAGGACTGGACCTGGTGCCTGCTACTATACAACTTGCCGGTGCGGAAATAGAGCTTGTTTCGCTGATGAACCGTGAAGGACGTTTAAAGAACTCTCTGGAAAGAGTAAAGCATAATTATGATTACGTTATTATTGATTGCCCGCCGTCTTTAGGCCTGCTGACAATCAATGGCCTGACTGCTGCCAGCTCGGTAATGATTCCTATTCAGTGCGAATTTTATGCGCTGGAGGGCGTTACTATGCTGATGAACACGATTCAGCTGGTACAGCGTAACCTGAACCCGGCATTGAAGCTGGAGGGTGTGCTGATGACTATGTATGACAGCAGAACGAACCTGTCGCAGGATGTTGTGAACGAGGTACAGAAGTACTTCAAAACAAAAATGTATCAGACGATTATTCCGCGTAACGTGCGCCTGAGTGAAGCACCAAGCCACGGACAGCCGGTTATCGACTATGACAGCAAATCTAAGGGTGCGCAGGTGTACATGGACTTTGCGCGTGAGGTGATTGAGGATGAGTAAGAAGGGCGGCTTAGGCAAGGGCCTGGGCGCAATTTTCGGCGAAAATACCAGTCCTGCCGTAGAAAAGGTGCAGGAGCCTGCAAGTGCTGCACAGGAGCTGCTTATTAAAAATATCGCAGCGAATCCGTATCAGCCGCGCTGCAACTTTGATGAAGAAAAGCTGCAGGAGCTGGCTGCTTCCATCAAGGAATTTGGTGTTGTTCAGCCGGTAGTTGTGCGCAAAAAGGGCAGAAGCTACGAGCTGGTGGCAGGCGAACGCCGTCTGCGTGCCGCAGGCTTGGCCGGACTTACTAAGGTACCTGCTATTGTTAAGGATTATGACGATGCCAAGATGATGGAAATTGCGCTGATTGAAAATATTCAGCGTCATGATCTGAATCCGATTGAAGAAGCGCAGGGCTTGCGCCGCCTGATGCAGGAATTTAAGCTGACGCAGGAGCAGACTGCCGAAAAGGTAGGCCGTAGCCGCAGCGCAGTAACTAATATCCTGCGTCTTCTGAACCTGCCGGAGCAGGTGCAAAAGCAGATTATCAACGGCGTGCTGACGATGGGCCAGGCCAAGCAGCTTTTGGGATTGCCGAAGCCGGAGCAGATGTGCGAGGTGGCGGAGGCGATTATTGCTAACGGCTGGAGCTCACGCATGACGGAAGAGGTTGTGCGTAAGCTGAAGGAAGGCAAGAAGCTGAAGATTGTCCGTGAGCTTATCGAGGAAGAAGCTAAAAATAAGGACAATAAGGAAAAGAAACCTAAGCGTGAGCCTACCGAGAATGATATTTTCTGCCATGACTTTGAACAGCGTCTGGTAGAGTTTTTGGGTACTAAGGTTAAGGTTGTGCCTAAACTGGATGAGCAGGGACGCCAGGGCGGTACTATTCACATTGAATATTATTCCGCTGAGGACCTGGAGCGCATTTATGAGGTGCTGCAGCAGGGACGCCACGAGGAAAAACCGCTTAACGGCGAGCCTAAGCGTCTGAATGTGTGATTTCGGAGTTTTACGCTAAGATATGAATACCGGTCGTATATGTGCCGGCGGTAATTTAGATAAGCTTTGGTATGAGGGGGCTTTTATTGATGGAACAGGCCAATCTTTTAGTTAATACACATTCGGCAGCAATTATTATTGTGCTGCTGCTTATTGTGTTGGTTGCGTTGGGCATGTGCTTTAGTCTGCAGGGCAAGCTGAATAAGCTGCAAAAAAAATATGACTTCTTTACTCAGGGTAAGGAAGCCAACATTGATGTTGTACTGACAGATACGCTGCAGGAGCTGCATGCGCTGCAGAATGAGCTGGCAGCTTTGCAGGATGAGCATCAGAAGCTGCATGCACAGGTGCAGAACTGTCTGCAGAATATTAAGATTGTGCGTTACGATGCCTTTGACGCTATGGGCGGTGAA
Source organism: Phascolarctobacterium succinatutens YIT 12067 (assembly GCF_000188175.1). Classification (GTDB taxonomy): domain Bacteria; phylum Bacillota; class Negativicutes; order Acidaminococcales; family Acidaminococcaceae; genus Phascolarctobacterium_A; species Phascolarctobacterium_A succinatutens. The sequence goes on from NZ_GL830884.1 coordinate 77,881, forward strand.
ATGAGCTATTCCCTGCTGCTTACGGATGCGAATAATAAGGGTGTTATTATGACCAGCATTTACGGCAGAGAGGAAAGCCGTTGCTTTGCTAAGGATATCGATAACGGCAAGTCCAGCTATCCGCTGGCAGAGGAAGAGCAAAGACTCTTGTAATTTAAACAGTGTAAGAAAAATCCCGACAGCATATTATATGTTGCCGGGATTTTTGCGTTAAATTGCTATGCGTTAAGCGCCTTCGAACAGCCTCAGCAGAATAAACATGCTCTCACCGAAGCAGAGGTAGCGCAGCCAGGTGCGGGGATAGACGAAGCCCTCCTCATCCTCGTCATAGGCACCGCTGATGCGGGCGTGAATAGCGAGCGATTCCAAAGCTGCAATCACGAGCAGCAGAAAACCGGGAGTCCAGGTAGTGTCGTGCAGCATCAGCCAGATACAATATAACAGGAAGAAAACATCCAGCAGGAAGTAAATGATAAAGGTGGTGGCGCTGCCGTCGATGATAATGACCTGCTTGCGGCCGGGGTTGGCACGGCGCTCGTCTAAAATTCGGGAAAAGCGCTGCAGCAGATAGGCGATTCTGTGGGAATGGATAAAATGAAACATGCGCACACACAAGAAAAATAAAGCAATAAAGTTCATAAATACCTCTCATTCTATAAATTGTCTTGCCTGCATTTGTAAAGACAAGTAATTCTTCTGCATTATATTATACACTATCTGCAGGCGGAGCGCTATAAAGGCAGCAAGAAGACACAAAAGCTACAAAGTTTATTTGGAAAATACAAAAATACTGAAATAACAAACATGAAAATAGAAAACATAAAAAATGTATCAGTTTATATGTAAAATACTCATGTATACAATGAACATGAAAAAAATCGTTGACAAAAGTGTAATACAACGGCTATAATTGGTTACATAAAGTTGCTGGGATAGTGGTTGAATCCGAGAACACTCCCGGTACTGTGTTTTATATTTTATTTTTAAAGGGAAAGAAGGACTCAAAATGAAAAAATGGAAGAAATTAGCATCAGCGGCTATGGCTGCTATGATGTGCGCCGCATTGCTCACAGGCTGTGGCGGAGAAAAGAAACAAGCTGATTCAGGAGATACTATTAAGGTTGGCGCAGCATTCGAATTAACCGGTAATGTTGCTAACTATGGTAAATCCATTAACGAGGGCTTCAAGCTGGCTGTAGACGAACTTAATAAAAACGGCGGCGTGAACGGTAAAAAAATCAGCGTAGTTGAAAGCGATAACAAATCCGAGCCGGCTGAATCCGGTAACGCTGTAACAAAACTGATTACCCAGGATAAGGTAGTTGCCGTTGTCGGACCTGCAACTAGCGGTTGCGTAAACGCTGCAACTCCTATCACTACTGCAAATAAGGTTCCTCATATTGCTCCGGCTGCTACTGCACCGAGCATTACCGTGGAAAACGGCAAGGTAAAGGATTTCGTATTCCGTGCCTGCTTTATCGACCCGTTCCAAGGTCAGGTAATGGCAGTATTTGCCGATAAAACTCTGAAGGTTAAAAACGTAGCTATTTTCTACGATTCCTCCAGTGACTATTCCAAAGGCTTAGCAGAGGTATTCCAAAAAACTTTGGAAGGCAAAGGCGGTAAAATTGTTGCTAAGGAAGCTTTTCTGGCTAAAGACGTTGACTTCAAATCCGCTCTGACTAAACTCAAAGCATCCAATCCGGAAGCAATTTACGTTCCCGGTTACTATGAAGAAGTTTCCAAGATTATCAAACAAGCTCGCGAAATCGGCATTACCTGCCCGATGCTGGGCTCCGATGGCTGGGAAAGCCCGAAACTTGCTGAAATCGCCGGTAAAGATGCTCTGAAGGGCTGCTACTATGTAAGTGCCTTCAATGCTAAAGACGAAGACAAATCCGTTCAGGACTTCATCAAGAAATTCAAAGAGAAATACCAAAAAGATCCTGATATCTTCGCAATGCAGGGCTACAATGCAGGCCTGATCTTGGCAGATGCTCTGAAACGCGCAGGCACCACTGATGGCACTAAGCTGGCTAAAGCAATTGCCGAAACCAAAGACCTGGCGGTTGCAAGCGGCAAGCTCACCTTTGATGCTAACCACAATCCGGTAATGCCCGCTCTGATTATCGGTCTGGAAACCGGTACTCCTACTCTGGTTGAAAAAATCAGCCTGTAATTGTTAACAAAAAAATAAACATAAAAAATTCTACAAGTAAACATCAGAAAGTACAACAAGACTTCTATTCCATGGGTTATTTATTAAGTTAGACCGGGCGCGTCTACTAGATGCGCCCTCTATAAAAAATATATTTTATTTATTTATTTCTGAGGGGGAATAAACCATGAAAAGAGTAACTAAGTTGTTATCTGTACTAGCAGCCGGCGCTATGTTTATGAGCGCGTTGACCGGTTGCGGAGGCGGCTCTAAAGGAGCTGACGGCGATACCATTAAGGTAGGCGGACTGTTGGAAATGACCGGCGGTAGCGCATCCTTCGGTATCTCCGGTAAAAACGGTATCGACCTGGCACTGAAAAAAATAAATGAAAAAGGTGTGCTGGGCGGCAAAAAACTTTCTTTAGTTGTTGCTGATACCAAATCTGAAGCTTCCGAAGCAACCAACGGTATGCAAAAGCTGATTTCTCAGGATAAGGTTGTAGCAGTAATCGGTCCTAACCAATCCTCTGCTGTAATCGCATCCGGTGCAATCAACAACGGTGCTAAGGTTGTAGATATTACACCTATGGGCACTAACCCGGATGTTACCATTGATCCGAAAACTAAACAGGTTAAACCCTACAGCTTCCGTACCTGCTTTATTGATCCGTTCCAGGGTACTGTAATGGCAAGCTTTGCTTCCAATGAACTGAAAGTGAAGAAGGCTGCTATCTATATCGATAATACAAGTGACTATGCTAAAGGCCTGGCACAGTTCTTCAAAGAGAACTTTGTTAAAAACGGCGGTCAGATTGTAATTGAAGAAGCATATCTGCAAAAGGATACCGACTTCAAATCCACTTTGACCAAAATCAAAGCTGCACAACCTGATTTCATCTACATCCCCGGTTATTATCAGGAGGTTGGTCTGATTGTTAAACAAGCTCGTGAGATGGGCATCAACGTTCCTATGGCAGGCGGCGACGGTTGGGATAGCGCTAAGCTTCCTGAAATTGCCGGCAAAGCTGCTCTGGAAAACACCTTCTTCTCCAGCCTGTATTCTCCGGACGATACCTCTGATCTGAACAAAGAATTCGTAGCCGAATACAAAAAAGCTTACAATACCAACCCGGATGTATTTGCAGCATTGGCATATGATTCCGCTCTGCTGGTTGCAAAAGCAATCGAAGATGCAGGCAGTGCCGATCCGGCTAAAATTGCTGAAGCAATGGCTAAGATTAAAGGCTTCAAGGGTGTATCCGGTGAAGTAACCTTTAACGAACAGCATAACCCGATCAAGAGTGCTGTAATTATCGAACATAAAGATGGCAAACAAACCTTTAAAACTAAAGTTAATCCCTGATAGTTTACATTAGTAGTTAATCTGATTTAATCAACGAGGCTGTTGTTTTGCGTAGCAACAGCCTTTTCCTTTAAGTAAGCGTGTCCCGCTTACACAAATCTTTGAAATCTCTAGGGAGGTAAATTATGGAGACTTTTATCCATCAGTTTTTTCAGCAGCTGATAAATGGTGTATCTCTCGGCAGTATCTACGCATTGATCGCCTTGGGTTATACTATGATCTACGGCATCATTAAGCTGATAAACTTTGCTCATGGCGATATTTATATGTTGGGTGCCTATTTTGGCTTCTTCGCTACTACCCAATTAGGCTTGCCGTTCATTCCGGCAATTATTTTCTCGATGGCAGGCGCTGCTATCGCAGGTATTATTATCGAACGTGTTGCGTATCGCCCCATGCGTAATGCACCGCGTATCGCAATTTTGATTACTGCAATCGGCGTATCCTTCTTCCTGGAATACAGCATGATTCTGCTGGTTTCTCCGCAGCCGAGAACCTTCCCCGCTGTATTCGGCGCTACAGTATATCACCTTGGACCACTGGTTGCTAACAGTCAGCAGCTGGTTATCCTGTTGAGCGCTATTATCCTGATGGCTGTTCTTACCTACATTGTAAATAAAACAAAAGCCGGCAAGGCTATGCGTGCTGTATCCTATGATGCTGACGCTGCAAGGCTGATGGGCATCAACATTGACCGTGTAATTTCCACTACCTTTGCGCTTGGCAGTGCTTTGGCAGCAGCAGGCGGCGTGCTGGTAGGTGTTTACTATAACTCTATTGACCCGCTGATGGGCATGATGCCCGGTCTTAAAGCCTTCGTTGCCGCAGTTCTCGGCGGTATCGGTATTATCCCCGGTGCTATGATCGGCGGTATTATCCTGGGCGTTGTAGAAGCGATGGTCAGCGGCTATATTTCCTCTACCTTCCGTGATGCGGCAGCATTCGGTATTTTGATTATCATCTTACTTTATAAACCTTCCGGCTTATTAGGCAAGAACGTTCGTGAGAAAGTCTGAGGTGACATGGTATGAATGCAATTAGAAAATTTGATTTAAAAGCCATAGTTGCCTGCGTTATCGTTTTTGGTATCGTACAAGGCCTGCTCTTTGGCGAAATCATCGGTCCCTTCTGGGAGCTGAACATTATCCTTATCTGTATCAACATTATTCTTGCAGTCAGCCTGAACTTGATTAACGGTTATACCGGTCAGTTTTCTATCGGTCATGCCGGCTTTATGGCAGTCGGTGCTTATACCAGTGCTATTATGACGGTTAAGCTGGGTATGCCTTTTGAGGCAGGCCTGGTTGTAGCAACCCTGGCTGCCGGCCTGTTGGGCTTTTTGATTGGTTTGCCGACGCTGCGTCTTGATGGTGACTATCTGGCAATCGCCACCTTGGGCTTAGGCGAAATTATCCGTATCTGCATCCTGAACATTGATTATGTCGGCGGTGCTTCCGGTTTGATGGGCATTCCCCGTATGACCAATTTCGCGTATACCTTCTGGATTATGATAGCAATCATCTTCTTCATCAAGAACTTTAAAAACTCTTCCTATGGCCGTTGCTGCCTGGCAATCCGTGAAAACGAAATTGCTGCAGATACCATGGGTATCAACACTACTAAATATAAAGTAATGGCATTCACCTTCGGTGCTGCTTTTGCCGGTACTGCAGGTGCACTCTTCAGTCACTACTTCTTCCTGGCGCATCCTGCGTCCTTCACCTTCATGCGTTCCTTCGATATTCTGACCATGGTTGTTTTGGGCGGTCTTGGTTCTATGACCGGCGCTATTACCGGTGCGACATTGTTGACCTTCATTTCCGCTTATTTATCGGATTACCCGGAATGGCGTATGATTATCTATTCTGTTACTATGATTATCCTGATGCTGTACCGTCCGCAAGGTCTGTTCGGCAGCAAGGAATTGAGCTTGAAAATGTTTAAATTAGGAGGTAAGGACAATGGCAGAACTGCTGAAGGTAGATAATGTATCCATGGTTTTCGGCGGCCTGCGTGCCGTTTCCAATCTTTCCATGCATATCGACGAGGGAGAGCTGATTGGCCTTATCGGTCCTAACGGCGCCGGCAAGACAACAGCCTTCAACATGATTACCGGTGTATATACACCGACAGAAGGCAAGGTATATTTTAACGGTCAGCAAAGCAGCGGTAAAAAATCTTACCAGGTTACGCAGATGGGCATGGCGCGTACATTCCAGAATATCCGTCTGTTCTCTGAGCTTAGCGTTATCGACAATGTAAAAATTGCTTATAATATGCACGTAACCTATAATCTGGCTGATGCTATAGTCCGCGACGGCAAGTATCTCAGTGAGGAAGAATTCATTACACAAAAGGCTCTTGATTTGCTGAAAATCTTCCATCTGGAGGAAGAAGCACATGAGGTAGCCAAAAACCTACCTTATGGCAAACAACGTCGTCTGGAAATTGCGCGTGCTCTGGCTACCGAGCCGAAGCTGCTGCTGCTGGACGAACCTGCTGCCGGCATGAACCCGCAGGAAACCAAAGAGCTGATGGAAATGATTCGCTGGATTCGTAAGGAATTCAATCTTTCCATTCTGCTGATTGAGCATGATATGGGCCTGGTAATGGGTGTCTGCGAGCGTATTTACGTACTGGAATACGGCATGAAGATTGCCGAAGGTACTCCGGATGAAATCAAACAAAATGCACGCGTTATTGAAGCATACTTGGGCGAGGAGGTTATCAACTGATGTTAACTGTTGAAGATATCAATGTATATTATGGCGCGATTCACGCTATCAAAGGTATCAGCCTCGATGTTCCCGATGGTGAAATCGTAGCGCTGATTGGTTCCAACGGTGCCGGTAAATCTACCACATTGCGTACCATTTCCGGTCTGATGAAACCGAAGACCGGTAAAATCTTATATGAAGGTCATGATATTGCCGGTGTACCGGCGCATAAAATTGTCGGCATGGGCTTGTGTCAGGTTCCTGAGGGCCGTCATGTTTTTGCCAATATGACTGTTCTGGAAAATCTGGAGTTGGGCGCTTATCTGCGTAAGGACAAGGACGGAATTGCCAAGGACATGGATGATGTCTTTAAAAAATTCCCGCGGCTGCTGGAACGTAAGGACCAGCTTTCCGGTACGCTTTCCGGTGGCGAGCAGCAGATGCTGGCTATGGGCCGTGCGCTGATGAGCCGTCCTAAGCTGCTGCTGCTGGACGAGCCTTCTATGGGTCTTGCCCCCTTGCTTGTAAAGGAAATTTTTAATATAATAAAGGAAATCAACGAGAGCGGTACTACCGTTCTGTTGGTTGAGCAGAATGCTAATATGGCGCTGTCTATCGCTGATAAGGCCTACGTTCTGGAAACAGGACGTATTACTCTGAGCGGTACAGCTAAGGAGCTGGCAAGCAGCGAGGCTGTTCGCAAAGCATATCTCGGCGGCTGATTAATATACAAATGCGTCGGGTTGCTTCATAGCTGCCTTAAAGTGAAAATGATTATATTAAAATGATTGTGTTTTCTAGTCAAAGGAGGTAAAACTCATATGTTAGTAAAAGATATTATGACTGAACCTGTTGTTACCATACGTGAGGATCAATCCATTTTGGAAGCACGCGAAATTATGCGTGGCAAAAGACTTATCAGCCTGCCAGTTGTAGATGATATGCAACGCGTACGCGGCATTATTACCAGTGATGATATCGGCAAAGCTTCTCCCAGTGACAGCAGCACCCTTTCCCGTTATGAGGCTAATTATCTGCTGGGACGTCTGAAGGTTAAAGACGTTATGAAACGTAGCGTTATCAGCGTTGAGGCAGATGATACTATCGAATATGTTGCCTACAAGCTGTATAAATACAAAGTTAACGCTCTGCCGGTTGTTAACCAGGAGAATAAGCTTTGCGGTATTGTTTCCCGCAGCGATATCTTCCGTTCTATCGTAGAAATTATGGGTATGAACCGCAACTGCCTGCGTATTACTATCGAAGCACCTGATAAAGTTGGTGTTGTTGCGGAAATCTCCAACATTATGAAGGAAGACGGCATTAATATTATTTCTCTGGTTACCAAGCAAAATGGTGATGGTACCGCTGAAGTTACCATTCGTGCCGCTCTCAATAATAATGGTATGGATATCATTGAGCAAATCCGTGAAGCCGGCTATGAGGTCAGCGACGTAATGACTTTGGACGGTATTGAATAATGCTTTCCGGTAAGGATGTTAATGTAGGCGATATCGTCAAAATGAAAAAAGCTCATCCCTGTGGCAGTGATGAGTGGGAAATTACCCGTACGGGTATGGACTTTGGTATGAAATGCTGCGGCTGCGGACATTTTGTGATGTTGGCGCGTACCAAGTTCGAAAAGGCTGCGAAGGCTGTTGTGAAGAGCGCTGCAGCAGAAAAGTAAATAAGCAGATAAGGGGAACGCTCTTTTGCTATCGGTGGGTAGCAGGGGAGCGTTTTTTTATAATTTGACATAGTATGAATCATATGATACAATAACAAGAAAATATGTTCGTAAAAATTCAGGAAAGGGGCGTTGACGATGAGTAATGTTAAAGACTTTCGTTTTCTGCTTTATAAGGTAGAGCAAGAAGATGTTATTGTTAAGGCTTTTATCCAAAACGAAACGCTTTGGTTGACTCAAAAATCAATGGCTGAATTATTTGGTGTAAACAAGTCTACTATTTCCAGACATTTAAAAAATATATATGAGGAAAAAGAACTTGTTGAGCATTCAACTGTTGCGTTTTTTGCAACAGTTCAAAATGAAGGAGAAAGGGAAATCACACGCAATATAGCGTTTTACAATTTAGATGCTATTATTTCTGTAGGCTATCGGGTTAACTCAATGAGAGCTACCCATTTTCGTATTTGGGCAACGAACATTTTAAAAGAATATATACAAAAGGGATTTGTATTGGATGATGAGAGGTTAAAACAAGGCAAGAAGGCTTTTGGCAAAGATTATTTTCGTGAATTATTAGAGCGTGTTCGTTCAATACGTTCTAGCGAAAGACGTATTTATCAGCAAATAACAGATATTTTTGCTGAATGTAGTATTGACTATGATAAAGAGGCAGATATAACAAAAAAATTTTACGCAACTATACAGAATAAATTTCATTATGCTATTGCTGGTCATACTGCAGCAGAAATTATATATTATCAGGCGAATCACGAAAAAGAGCATATGGGATTAACAACATGGAAGAATGCTCCTGATGGTAGAATATTGAAGTCAGATGTTAGTTATTGTAGCTAAAAATTATTTGGATGAAAAACAAATACGACAATTAGAACGAACAGTTAGTGGATATTTTGATTATATTGAAGATCTGATCGAGCGAGAGAATACATTTACTATGGAAGAATTTGCTTCAAGTGTAAATGAATTTTTAGCTTTCCGTAGATATGATATACTTCCGGATAATGGTCGTATTTCTAGTAAAAATGCACATGCTAAGGCTTATGCTGAGTATGAGATATTCAATAAAACACAAAAAATAGAATCTGATTTTGATAAGTCAGTTAAGAAATTATTACAATAAAAATATTAAGGTATTTAATCGCAATAAGAAATAGAGAACGCTCTCTTGCTATCGGTGGGTAGTAGGGGAGCGTTTTGGGCTAAAAGTCGCGTTATCGTTCCAGCGAAAAAATTCACATTGCTCCGTTACTATATAACTACGAGGAACAAGGAAGTTATGACAGGTTCGTTGTCCGTTCCAGTCGTCATAGCGCCGACGTTGATGTTTTGGGAAAGAGCTTTGAGGTTGAACGAGAACAATAAAAATAAGCTGTTAGCGTGTCTTGTGACGTGCTAGCAGCTTATTTTTCTTGATGCGTTTTACGTACTACGTGAGCGCATATTTGATTTCATAAAGAATTCTTGGCGTGCCAAACATTCCGACCTTTAAGTCTGAAACTTAGTAAATACAAT
>NZ_GL830885.1 GCF_000188175.1 Phascolarctobacterium succinatutens YIT 12067
GATTTGTGTCTAAAATTTGTTGACTAGTGCACGCCCGTCAGGGCGACTGAGAGGGGACTGCTGTTTCTACGCTTGATAGTTATCACCCCTCTCCGCCTCGACAAGCTCGGCACCTCTCCCCAAGGAGAGGCTTTTTTACCGCTTGCGGTTTTGTACAAAAAAGACCTGAAGTCCCTATTCTTGCGGACCTCAGGTCTTTTCGTTTCCGTAAAATTATATTGTTTTAGATCAAAATAAGGCGTTCTACCGCAGTTGGGTAGAACGCCTTTAGTGTTTTGGGTGTGAGTGCGTTATGCAACATTTGACGCTGCAATCAATATTTACTTATCAAATTCTACTTTAGGTAATCCCTTCACTATCTTCATAGTCTCAAGGCTGACAGTAATAACCGACAGCAGCAAATCAAGAATATACGTAGGATCATTATGTTCCTTTGCCCAATCGTTAGGATCATTCTTAATCTGGCTTGCCTTATCAATCTTAACCTGATAGCGTTCCATAATCCATTCGATTGCACTACGTCCGTTAACTACGTAATCATATGCCTCCAAAGGAATGTTTTTAATGGTGATATGATTGTTATAGATAATGACGCTCTTATCCTGCTTACTCTTGAATTTCATCTTTTCGACGATATAATCATCTGCTTTACGCTCTACAATTACCTGCTCCGGCTTAGGACGCTTTTCGTAGTTCAAATGCAGGTCAGCCAGCTTGCGGCCTGCTTCGCTAAAGGCTTTGAAATCTACGGCATTCTCAACCAAGGGCAGGCGTGGCAGCATCTTCTTCAAGTCCGCAGCAAATTGCTTGCGATATTCTTCGCTGTGCAGGAAACCGTAAACATAATAGAATATATCCTCTTTCGTAATAGCGTTAGTCCTGTACTTTTCTCTTGCTTCATGCAAAATATAATCGGTAACGCCATCATGACGAATATACTGCTTAGCTTTCGGTTCATCTGTCATAGCAAAAATATCTGCCATAACAGCTTCTTCTTTTTCTTCGTACCAGTAGAGTGGGAAGCATTGTCCATTAAACATACACTGAAAATCTGTAGAGTCCTTTGTAATATAAACAGAAAACGGCTTGTTACCACCTATGGCAGATAATTCAATAATCAAATTTTCTATACTACATTTCATAGGAAATAATAAATCCATTTGGCCACGCCTATGAATAGTCTGCTTTGTATAGTACAAATTAGTTTTATTAAATGGTCTATATATATGTTCTCTGTTCCCTTCTTTGTCTAGAATAATTTTCTCATGCCGTTTATACATAGATTGCAAGCTACTATTCCACATGATTATTTTTTTATCATTTTGAATAATACCAGAATCAATCATATAATTATAGTTATTTACAAACCTTTCGGTATTACTACTTAAGATGCTTTTACTAAAATTGCATGCCCAAGGATCCCTACCGGACTGAACACCTAGTGAACTAAACAAGAAAAATGCCTTTGATTCATCATCAAATTTTTTGGCAGTAATTAATGGTATAAATTCCGCAAAAACAGCGCTACGTTGTGTCAACCAATCTCCAGCTTCATTAGGTTGCAAAATCTTTTGCACAAATCCTTTTGCCATAACAGATTTTTGCTTTACAATGGCTTCTAACTTTTGTTCTCTAGTAAGATAATCATCTACTTCACGATAATAAATAATTGCATTTTTGTTTACTGCTTTTGGATTTTTTACTAAAATCGTAATCGCAACTGGTGTTTTCGTTCCTTGTCCAAAAACATTATCCTTTTCTTTGCGACGCAATTCTCCACTAGAAAGTGCATTTCCTCTAAGATTATATATATAAATACTGCTAAAATCTTTTTCAAAGCATTTTCGTAAGATGTTCATTGCATTACCATCAATCCAACCCGCATTAGTTATAAAACCAATTACACCACCCATATCATCAAGTATATCACTAGCATATCTAAAAGCTTTTACATAGCTGTCATATATTGCGATAGTATTTTTAACAGTTACATTTTTCCCATAAGTAAGAGCTATCCTTTCTTCTAGTTTAGGATAATTTTCATTTTTATTATTATTATTTGTGCTTTTCTGAGTCCTAGAATACGGCGGATTACCGATAATAACCCGCATCGGCACCTTGCTTTGGGCAATAACACGCTGAGAATTTTGCGGAAAAACATCAGCAAATTTCAAGCGTTCAACATCGTTGTCCTTGTCCTCATACATTTGGAAGGTATCAGTCAAGCAAATACCGTCAAACGGAGTGTAGGTGCCGTTTTCCTGCTTGGCAACATCATGAAAAGCGTTTTCGATATTAATCGACGCAATATAGTAAGCCAGCAGAACAATCTCATTGGCATGCAGCTCATGCTTATACTTGCGTTCAATATCCTGCGGCTTAATCAAACCGCTTTGAAGCAGCCTTGTAATAAAGGTTCCCGTACCGGTAAACGGATCTATAACATGAATATTTTCATCACTGATGCTGCGGTTAAATTCTTTTCTCAATACATCGGCAACACTCTGATTGATAAAATCTACTACCTCTACGGGAGTATAGACAATGCCCAGCTTTTCAACTGTTTTTGCCAGTGCCTTTTTAAAGAACTTGTCATATAATTCGACGATAACCTTTTGCTTTCCGGCAGCATTATCAATGCCCTCGCAGCGTTCCTTAACGCTCTTATAGAAGCGTTCCATGACATCCTGCTGCTCTTTATCAAAGGCATCATCCTGCATCAAATCTAACAGGTTTTTCATAGATTTAGACACGGGATTGCTTTCAACAAAGGAATAGTTTTCAAACAAGGCATCAAAAACAGGCTTGGCAATAAAGTGCTGTGCCAACATTTCAATAGCAGCCTGCTCCGTAATATTAGGATTAATATTCTTGTGCAAGCCTTCCATGTACATATCAAAGCCGGTTTTATAATCCTCGTTTTCTTTGATAGCAGCCTGAATACGGTTAATATGCTTTTGGGCAATCTTGGCAATATCATCAGCCCACTGCTCCCAATAACGCTTAGTACCAACCTTCAATACCATTTTAGCATAAATCGCCTTGCGTACCTCATCATCAAACAGCGGCAGCTGAGTAGGATTAACAGGTACTCCCGAAGTATTCTCGCCACCGGGATATGTGCCGTCACCGCCACCGACAATAGCAGTACCACCGCCGGTAGGAGGTTTTTCGTTAAGCTCTAATTTATTTACAAAGGCATTAAAGCGGTCATCATGCGCACGCAATGCGTTCAATACTGTCCAGATAACAGCGTAGTTATCATTGTTATCCAAAATTGTATTAGGATCGCCTTCATCAGGAATGATTACAGGGATAATGATATAGCCATATTTTTTACCCGGTGCTTTTCTCATAACACGGCCGACAGATTGAACTACATCCACCTGACTATTGCGTTTAGACAAGAAAATCACAGCATCAAGGGACGGAACATCCACGCCCTCGGAAAGACAGCGCACGTTAGTAAGAATACGGCATTCGTTACCATCTGTCGGAGCATTACGCAGCCAGCTTACCAGCTCATTACGCTCATTGGCATTCATGCTACCGTCAATATGCTTAGCCGTTGCAATAACGGTATCCTCCTGTGCATCCTCTTGGAAATTTTCCTGAATAGATTTACCGAAGTTAGTAAAGCTGTTAGAAATTACCTTAGATACACTTATTTTTGAACAAAATGCTACAGCCCTATGCATCAGCGCCGGGTCAACAGATTTAACAATATCAGGATCAGGCACTACACGCTTAGACAAAGCATTAATAACACCAACCAGCTTTACTGCATCATCAGCGTTAATCTCCTGATTCTTGTCCTGAACCGCCTGCAAAAGGTCCGCCGGAAGCTGTGTATTTTCACGTACAGTCAAAATAAGTACCTTGTAATCCGACAGCAAATCCTTTTCAACAGCTTCACCGAAGCCGATACGATAAATTTCTTCACCATATATATTTTTATCGTCCATAGAACAAAGGACTACTGAATTTTCCTCAGCCTTTTTCTTGGCGTTATCCGCATAAAGACGCGGTGTCGCCGTCATATAAAGTCTGTGCTTACCGGCAACATTGCTGTTATTATGTACCTTCGTAAAAGCACTTTCATCCTTACCGTTAATAATAACACCTGTTGTACGATGCGCTTCATCACAAACAATATAATCAAAGGTAAAATCATGCTCTTCCGGAATAAAATCGTCAAAGAGCATCTGCTGCGAATCATCCTCAACCTTTTCTCCACGCAAAAATCTTTGCGCCTTACCGATAACATCAATGGATTGATAGGTTGAATATACTACAATAAGGCCTTCCTTGCCTTCCATCTGCTTTTTAGCATTAACAAGCTGTTGTGCAACACTATAATAATTAGTACTTGCAGGCATAGCCAAATCAACAGGGTTATCCGCATTATCATTATCCTTTAATCTGGATGCAGTGCTGTCGCTGCATACGCAAATCGGATAAATATCATGCTTGGCACAGCTTTGCCACTCGTTTAAGGTTTGGTTAATCAATGCAATAGAGGGCACAAGAACAAGAATCAGACCTTTATTTTGAGTTTCCTGCTCAACTAAGCATAAGGAAGTATATGTTTTACCGGTACCGCAAGCCATAATCAGCTTGCCACGGTCATGTGTCTTGTAATACTTGGCAGCATTTGCCAATGCTGTTTCCTGATGCTTTTTAGGACTGATCTTTCTTTTCTTTACAGCAGTAGAACCAAAAAGACCGGCATCAAGTTCATCCCAGTCAACAGTTTCATCATCTGCCACATCCCACGAATTAATAATATATGCCGGAGGATTTTGGTTTTCAAAAGCCTCCTTAGCATTTTTGCCCCATTTATTATTTGTTGCAAACCACAAACGACTGCTAAAGCTCTGCTGCTCAAAATTATCATCAACAAATTGACGCGATGAGGTAGACAAAAAGGAATCTACGGCAGCTTTATTGATAACAGTATCATCCGCATAGCACTTACATTGAATCGCCCAATAGTGACCATCTTTTGTTAACGCAACCAAATCTATACCGGTATCACTGCCACCGAATTCTTTTCTATACGGGAACTCATTCCACAGCCAAACTTCTTTTAATAAAATTTGGTATTTCTTGGAAGTCTTTAAATAATTACAAATTAATCTTTCAAAGCGAGTACCCTTGTCATGTTCAGTATAAGCCTTTTTTCTTATATCCTGAATAATGCTCCAAAATGTTGCCATCTCTCCAACTCCTTTTTACAATACGAAACAAGCATAACAACCTGCTTTTGATGTATAAAAAAGGAGTCCCCCGAGATTTACAACATTACATAAATCGCCAGGTAACTGCCCCGCTCCACGAGGCATTTATTTCAGCCGTCTCGGGGGGGGGACTCATTTGTGTATCTTTTAATTTTAGCACAAAAAAATTAAAGCGTCACGCATTTTCAGTTAATTCTTGCGAAACTTGTTCTATCAAGCCAACTCTCCCTCAATCCTCCCCCTTCCTGCTCCACTTCCTTTGCGTCACCCGCGCCAGCTCCTGCAGCAAATACTCCGGGCGCACCTCAAAAATAGCAGCCATCCGCAAAAATACAACAAAACTCAAACTCTGTCTGCCGTTTTCAATCTTAGTCATCGTCCTCCGAGAAACCCCAATCATCTTGGCAAACTCCTCCTGATTTATCCCCAACGCCGTTCTGTGCGACCCTATAAGCACACCCAGCTCCACTAATTCCTGTAAATATTCCGCATCCGACAACACTGCTGTATACAAGTCCTTAAGTCTTTTTCTCATCCTGTCACCTCAAAATATCACTATTTTGCTAACAGCGTATTACAAAACGAGCAGCGAAAACGTATATGTAGCATATCTGATACATATACGAATCTTTCCAATTTTCTGTGATACAATAGCCACATCAAGACTTGATGCAGTACAGCACAGAATTCTGCCATACGCGGCATTGCGACCGCCACAGAAAGGAACTGGCGAAAATAACCAATCAACCAAACAAAATCCATAATGCGGAGCGTTACACTCCGAAAGAACTAAAGGAGCTGATCCTTGCTGCACAAGCAGCAGACGAAAAGGCTATCGAATCGCTTTGCGAAACCTTTAAGCCGCTTATACTCAAGGAAAGTCATTACCCAAGCATCTTCGATATTTTAGGCGAGGATGCAGTCAACACTGCCTGGGTTATCTTTTTGCAATTTATAAAAAAATATAACGGTAATGATTTTGTACATCTGCCGGGACTTATTCAATGTCATTTGCGCTATGAGCTTATGCATGCAGCCTGCAGGCAGAACTATTGCAGTAAAGAAACGTCCTTGGAAAAAGCCTTGGAATATCTGGGCTATTCTCCCCTAGATGCACCAACCTTTAACATGGCACTCAAACAGGCTATGACAAGACTTACCGACAAGGAGCAAATTGTTTTACACTTAAACCGTACCCTTTGTCAAGGACATTTTTA
>NZ_GL830886.1 GCF_000188175.1 Phascolarctobacterium succinatutens YIT 12067
AATATATAATTATTATTCCGTATGAGAATGCTCCAGAATCTCAAATGTATTCTTCTCAAAGCTGATAAGTCCGTCAGCACGCATGCGCGCCAGCTCCCTGGTCAAAGCACTGCGGTCGGCATCCAGATAATTAGCCAAATCAGTACGGTTAAAAGGAATAGTAAATTTATCACTGCCATTGTACCTTGCTTCCTGCTCAAGATACGCCATAATCTTACCGCGCAAGGTCTTTTTGCAAAGAATTTCCGTTTTCTCAATCAGGCGTGTATTATTGTCTGCCAGAATCGAAACGATATTGCACATCAGACGTCTGTTGGTTTCATTGTGATTGCTGCCGTCAAACAGCATTCTTCCCAAAGGAAGCATCAGAATCTCGCTGTCACTTGCCGCAAAATAGCTTACCACACTGTGGTCACTCAGCTTACCCAGGTAGTTTTCCGCAAAAACGTCACCTGCGCTCAAATTGGCAATAATTGATTTTTCACCCCAGATATCCTCTTTGATCATCTGAACAGTACCTTCCATGACAACGCATAAATTTTCGATGCAGTCACCTGCCAGATAAATATAGTCGGATTTAGGAAAATGCTTAATCAGTCCATGAAACTTATGCAGAACCTCGTTAATCTCTTCTCTGCCCAAGCCTTTAAACAACGGTATATCATGATAATTCGGTGCAAACATTTTTACTGCCATATTATCACCAGCCTTCTATTTCATATTAGTTATTCCACATCCTTATTATCCCAAATTAAAATACATATGTAAATATTATGTAACTAAAGTAAACGTTTAGTAATTTTGTTGCTCACGCAACATTTTTCCTGATTTTCAAAACTGCGAAAAAGTCCCTAAAACTGCGCTTTTATGCGATATCCGGCTTCACTTACAAAACTTACAAAATTATTCTTTTCTGAGATGTTTTGTAAATAAAGAAAGCGCTTGCAAACTGTTAAAACGTTGCTATGGCAACGCCCACAAATTGTCGCACAATTTATAATATAACCATAATAACCTTAAGACATTTGCTGGGACGTTGTTCCTTATACCAATTGCTTTACCGGTACATTTTGAGGGAAGTGTACCGGGATTTTTTTGCATTATAAGCATCAGCCGGTATATGAGGATTTGCCCACTGTATAGACAAGAAAGCGCGGACTGTCCACCAGCCTGCGCTTTTTATATCTGACTAATCTATAAATGTTATCTTTAACCGAACATAGCCGCAATCGCCTGCTCCAATGTTTTGACACGCACAATCTGTGCCTTGACAGATGGCAGCTGCAGCTTGCTGTCCGGTACAATGAATTTGCTGAAGCCCAGATTAATGCCATCCATAATCCTGCGCTCGGGCGCGCTGACGCGGCGCACCTCGCCTGTAAGACCAACCTCGCCAAAGACGAGGATACCCTTAGGCAGAGGCCTGTTGCGATAGCTGGAAACAAGCGCTGCCGCCACCGCCAAATCTGCCGCCGGCTCATTAACCTTCATGCCACCAACTACGTTGACATAAGCATCATAAATGCCAAAGTCCAAGCCAAAACGTTTTTCCAGAATCGCCAGCAGCATATTCACCCTGTTATAATCAAAGCCTACTGCCGTACGTCTTGGCATGCCGTAGGGGGTTTTAGCTACCAGCGCCTGGATTTCTGCCATAATCGGCCTGTTTCCTTCCATGCAGGCACCGATAACGCTGCCTGCAGCCTCACCATCTCTGTCCTCCAAAAACAGACCTGCAGGATTTGCTACCTCCTGCAGACCGCCTGCCTCCATAGAGAAAATGCCGCTTTCGCTCGTACTGCCGAAGCGGTTTTTTAATGCACGCAGAACACGGAAGGAATAGGAACGGTCACCCTCAAACTGCAGCACCACGTCCACCATATGCTCCAATAGTCGCGGTCCGGCGATAGTGCCGTCTTTGGTAACGTGACCAATCAGCAGCACCGCAATGCCCGTACTTTTGGCAAACTGCAGCAGCTTAGCCGTACACTCACGCACCTGCCCCACACTGCCGGCAGCAGTCTGCAGTTCCGGGTTATACATAGTCTGAATACTGTCGATAATCAGAAGCTGCGGCTTTAGGGCATTCGCCTGTGCTAAAATAGCATCCAGATCCGTTGCCGTAAGAATCAACAGGTTATCATTGGCCTGCGCTCCGCCCAAGCGGACAGCACGCATTGCAGTCTGCTCCTCCGATTCCTCGCCGCTGACATACAGCACTTTGATTCCCTGCTGCCCGAAGCGCAGGCCTGCGTCCAGCAAAATCGTAGATTTGCCGATGCCCGGCGTGCCTCCCAGCAGCACAAGACTGCCTTGAACGACACCGCCGCCCAGCACACGGTCAAATTCACGGATGCCTGTTGCCAGACGTTCTACCTTTGTTTGGGCAACACTGGCGATAGTACGCGGCCGCAGCTTTTCGTTATTAGCCGGCAAATAGCTTTTACTTGCCTTGGCAGTTACCTCTGCCTCCTCCACCAGCGTGTTCCAGCCGCCGCATTCCGGGCAGCGTCCCAGCCACGAGGAAGCAACATAACCGCATTCCTGGCAGACAAATCTGCTCTTAGTTCTGGCCATGCTGCGGCTCCTTTCCGCTGCTTACAGCAGCAGTCTGTTCATCTGTCACCGGCAGCTCCAGCAAAAACTGTGCTCCCTCAATCGCCATATGAAAATCCATTTTTTTATCTGCAGCCTCGGCAATAATCTTGTCACCGCTGTGGAATTTTCCTGCTAGGAACAAATCACTCAATGGATCCTCCACCAGCTTGCGCAAAGCGCGGCGCAGCGGACGCGCACCATACTTGCTGTCACTGCCTTCCTTCAGCAGCAGCTCTCGTGCCGGAGCAGTCAGCTCGATGCTGAGACCGTTGCCTGTCAGACGCTGGTTCAGCTCACGCAGCATATTGTCGGCAATCAGCTCCAGCTCCTGTCTGCCCAAGGAATTAAAGACAAGGATTTCGTCTACACGGTTCAAAAATTCCGGACGGAACACGTTCTTGATTTCAGCAAGCACCTGCTCCTTGCGGTTCTTGCGCTCGCCTGCCTCGTTGCCGGCAAAGCCCAGCGGTCTGGTGTTAGCCAGCTGCTGTGCGCCGGCGTTGCTTGTCATAATCAGCACGGCATTACGGAAGTCTACCGTGCGTCCCTGACCGTCGGTCAGACGGCCATCCTCCATAATCTGCAGCAGCAGATTAAACACATCCGGATGTGCCTTTTCGATTTCATCCAAAAGCACTACACAGTAAGGCTTACGGCGTACCGCATCCGTCAGCTGTCCGCCCTCGTCATAGCCTACATAGCCCGGAGGTGCGCCAATCAGGCGTGCTGTGGTGTGCTTTTCCATGTATTCCGACATATCGAAGCGCAGCATAGCACGTTCATCGCCAAACAGCTCCTGTGCCAATGCCTTCGCCAGCTCAGTTTTGCCTACACCGGTAGGACCGAGGAACAGGAAGGAACCGACAGGTCTGTTTTTGTCCTTAAAGCCTGCGCGGGCACGGCGAACAGCTCTGCTTACTGAGCTCACAGCCTCATCCTGACCGATAACACGCTTGTGCAGACGCTGCTCCAGCTGCAGCAGACGGCTGCTTTCTGTTTCGGTCAAACGTGTCAGCGGAATACCGGTCCAGGAAGCAACAACCTCAGCCACATCCTCCGCAGTTACAGGCTGCTTCATGGCCACCTCATCCAAGGCTGCCGCCAGCTGCGTCTGCAGCTCGGCCTCGTTATCACGCAGCTCCGCTGCCTTTTCGTAATCCTGCTGCTCTACAGCATCTTCCTTTTCCATCTGCAGATATTCCAGCTGCTCCTGCAGCTCTCTTGCGGGCGCAGATTTTTTATACAGCTTGATACGCAGACGAGCACAGGCCTCGTCCATCAGGTCAATAGCCTTATCAGGCAGATTTCTGTCCGTAATGTAGCGGTCACTCAGCTCCACCGCAGCCTTGACAGCCTCCGGCTGAATCTGCAGCTTGTGGAATTCCTCATAACGCTTGCGCAGTCCCAACAGCATCGCTTCGCTGATTTCCGCACTCGGTACATCAACAAGCACTGGTTGGAAGCGTCTTTCCAGCGCCGCATCCTTTTCGATATGCTTGCGGTATTCATCAACAGTTGTTGCGCCGATAACCTGCAGCTCTCCACGCGCCAGCGCCGGTTTGATAATATTGGCAGCATCTATACTGCCCTCGGCACTGCCTGCACCGATAATGGTATGCAGCTCGTCGATAAAGAGAATAATCCGCTTATCGTCACGCACCAGCTTTAGTATTTCCTTCATGCGGTCTTCAAATTCACCGCGATATTTTGCACCTGCCACCAGCATTCCCAGCTCCAGCGAAAAAATAATTTTCCGTTGCAGAAACTCAGGCACGTCACCCTTGATAATCTTTTGCGCCAGGCCTTCGGCAATAGCGGTTTTACCCACACCGGCCTCGCCGATAATTACCGGGTTATTTTTTGTTCTGCGGCACAAAATCTGGATAAGGCGTTCAACCTCCTTATCACGGCCGATAACAGGATCAATTTTACCGCGGCTGGCCTCCAGGTTCAGATTACGTCCGTAGCCTGAAAGTACCTCCAGAACATCAGCCTGTTTTTCTTCTGCCTGACGACGCTGCTGATTTCTGCCCGGCACAGCCTTGCGCTGATCATCCAGTGCCTGCACCAGCTCCTTGACAGCAGCCAGCGTAATCTTAAACTTCTGCAGTACCTGATAGGCAATGCCGTCGCCTGCAGCCAACAGACCTACAAGCAGCTGCTCACTGCCGACATATTCCTGCTCCAGCTCCTGCGCGTTCTCTGCCGCACGCTCCATTACACGCTGCGCGCGTTGGCTGTACTGCGGCAGCTTGGACTGCTTACTGCCCTTGTCCAGCCAGCTCTTCAGCTCTGTTTTCATCTCATCGAGATTATTATGCAATTTGTGCAGCAGCTTTTTGCCGGTACAATCCTGTATCGTCAAAAGGCCCCACAAAATATGCTCCGTACCTATATGCTCGCTGCCACAGTCCAAGGCCTTGGTGGTAGCCAGCTCCAGCACCTTGGCCGCAGCCTCGCTGAAGCCCTCGCGGGTAACCCTTTTCTTGGGCTTGCGTCCTGCGCCCTTCAGCATTTCATCCAAAAAGCGTTTGGCTCCCTCCGGTGTCAGAGGCATATCGCCCATACCCATAGGCAGGTAATCCTTAGCGCAGTCACCGCAAAGCCACTTATCAATCTGCTTATCACCTACCAGGCATACCATGTGCATGATAGCCTGTTTTTTATGACAATTTTCACAAAGCATTTCTTCACCTCCGTCCGGTGCTGTGCAGCAAGCCTACAGCCTGCTGCAATATTTCCTTCTTCTTATCCTCATCGGCGTCGATAATCTGCAGCATATACTGCAGTAAAGCGCCTTCTCTTGCTGTAATCATCTTCTGCTGCAGCAAATGCTGCACCAGCTGCAAGGCTGTAGGCGGCTTGGGTGTTTCTGCCGCAGGCTGCATACGTACAATGCGTACAAAACCGCCGCTGCCGCGCCTTGACTCCACCATAAAGCCACGCTCCGGCGTAAACCGCGTACTGAGCACATAGCTTATCTGCGAAGGAGCGCAGGACAAACGCTCAGCCAGCTCATTGCGCTGCACAAGCACAGTATCCTCATGCTCACGCAGCAATTCACCTATAATAAAGCTTTCAATTGCATCCGCTAAATTTTTCATAGTTACTCACCTTGATTATATATTTGAATATATTATATTTGACTTTTCGACTTTAGGCAAGTGAAAAATCTATGGCAAAAAAAAGCATATAAAAAAAGACTACCGCAACCATACTCAGTCACGGCAATCTTTAACATTAAATTGATTAACCCTTAATAGTCTTCAGCATCTGCAAAGCCTGCACGATATCCTGCATAGTGAAATTCTCCAGAGAGGTTGTCTGGGTTTCTTTCTTGGCTTTTTCTTCACCGAATACTATATCATCAATACCACAATTAAAAATATTCGTCATCTTAACCAGATTTTCCAAAGTCAGGCCTGCACGTCCGCTTTCGATATTACTCATATGGGTTTGCGATACACCTATATTTTTAGCCAGCTCAGTCTGATAAATATTATTTTTCAAACGCAATGTTTTGATACGTAGACCCACAGCCTTATAATCCACTTGCTTTGCCATATTAGCTCATCCCCTAACTATTTGCTGATATAGTGATGCCAGCTACATCCAACTGCTTGTGAAATGACCTTCTACATAACCGCACCCTATATAATATAACACAGCATTCTTTCAGAACCATTTCCTGAAAAGCTACCCCCTCTCCCGGAACCGGCGCTCTATTCGCACTTTAATTGTCCTTTTAACGAATGCTTAAACCAACTTACCTAATTATATAATACACCTCTTTAAGGCATTATGCAATAATAATAATTAATATTTTAAGGCAATTAAGTTGCATCCAAACTTTTCTCCTTCTTATTCTCATTGTTTGAAAACAAAAAGCATCTCTGTTTTATAAATAATTTTCTATGATTCTTTAATTGCAGAAAAAAGCGGCATATTTCACAATAGTTTCGCAAATTCTTTGCCTTTTTGACTTTTTGTAAATTGACAGCACGAAAGCTTTCTTCTACAATTAAATCAAGCAGACCTTGCAAGTCTGTCTGATATCCGTTAAATACGAAAGGAGCTGTAAAAATGGGAAAAGGTCTTTTAGGCGTTATCGCTGCTATTGTCATTGCGGCAGCTATGTTCTTCAGCAGCTATAACGGTCTTGTAAGTATGAATGAAAATGTTACCAGCAAATGGTCGCAGGTGGAAAACCAGCTGCAGCGCCGTAACGATTTAATCCCTAATCTGGTAAATACCGTCAAAGGCTATGCAGCACACGAAACAGAGGTATTCAAGGCTGTATCCGACGCTCGCGCTAAGCTGGGCGGTGCCAAAACCGTAGCAGAAACAACTGCAGCCAACAATGAAATGAACAGTGCTCTGAGCCGTCTGCTGGTTGTTGCCGAAAATTACCCAGATTTAAAGGCCAACACTAACTTCCAGCAACTGCAGGATGAGCTTGCAGGTACCGAAAACCGTATCGCCGTAGCACGTAAGGACTATAATGATGCGGTACAGTCCTACAACGCAAAAATCAAATCTCTGCCTACCTCTTTATACGCCGGTGCCTTCGGCTTTACCGCCAAGGATTACTTCAAGGCAGATTCAGCTGCCCAAAAGGTACCGCAGGTTAAATTTTAAGCAGATAATCCCGCTAGCTGCAAGCTGCTGACGGAGGGATAATAATGAAACGTTTTATAATCTGCCTGCTGCTTATCCTGCAGACCTTCTTTGCCGCTTACGCCGGCGCCGCGCCTGCCATTCCGCCACGACCGGCGGCCGGCAGCGGCATTTACGTACAGGACAACGCCGGTGTCATATCTGAAGAGGATAAACAGCAAATGCTCAGCTTGGGCGCTGAGCTTGACAACAAAACAACAGCACAGCTGGCAGTACTGACAATCAACACTCTTGACGGCGAGCCTATTGAGGATTACGCTCTGGAGGTTCTGCGCCAATGGGGCATTGGCAGCAAGGAGCAGAATAACGGTGCGCTCATTGTCGTCGCCGTCAAGGACAGACGCTCGCGCATTGAAGTAGGCTACGGCCTGGAAGGCTCATTGCCTGACGGTCTTACAGGACGCATCCAGGACCAGTATATGATTCCTTACTTCAAGGACGGTAATTACAGCAAGGGTATTTTGCAGGGCTACAAGGCTGCCGCAGCCAAAATTGCCCAAGGCTATAATACGGAGCTGAGCGGGGCGAAATATCAGGCTCCCGCTCCCCAACCGCAAAAAAATACAGGTTCCATCTTAGATGATTTACTGTTTGCTTTGGGCGTAATCGGTTTTCTTATTGTGGATAATCTTTTACTGGGCGGCTTTTTCACGCGCATATTATTGCTGCTGATTTTCCGCGGCGGTGGTCGCGGCGGCGGAGGCGGCCGAGGCTTCGGCGGCGGCAGCGGCGGTGGCGGCGGTTCGTCCCGCAGCTGGTAAATACTCAAAAAAGCTCACTCTGAACTGCATCACTTTCCGGTGATGCAGTTTTTTGTATGCTCACTTTACAATGAACCGACAATGCAGCCACAATGCAAAAACTCCTGCCAAAGCACAATGCCTAGGCAGGAGTTTTTATCATTTTATATTCTTAAACGAAATTCAGCAGTTATATCATGCCTCTGATTTTCATTGCTTCTTCCAGGCTGCCCAGAGCAACCATGTAAGCGGCAACACGCAGCGTTACATTATACTGCTTTGCCTTTTCATAAACAGCCTTAAAGGCCTTGCGCATCAATGCGTTCTGCTTTTCAATAACCTCTTCCTCCGGCCAGAAGTAACGGTACAGATTCTGTACCCATTCAAAATAGCTTACGGTTACACCGCCGCCATTGGCCAGAATATCAGGAATAACCATCACGCCCTTAGCCTCCAGAATATCGTCAGCCTCCGGCGTAGTCGGTCCGTTTGCACCCTCGCAGATAATGCTTGCCTGTACAGCCGCCGCATTCTCCATAGTCAGCTGCAGTTCAATAGCGCAGGGTGCCAGCACGGTGACCTCCATTGCCAGCAGCTCGGCATTGCTAATTGCTTTACTTCCCGGATAGCCTATTACGCTGCCGGTTTTCTTGACATAGGCATCTACATCATAGCAATCAAAACCATCTTCTTTAAAGATAGCGCCGTAAACATCACTCAAGGCAATAACCTTTACGCCTGCATCACAAAACAGCTTGGCAGTCCAGCTGCCTACATTGCCGAAGCCCTGCACAGCAGCGGTTGCCTCATGCGGCTGAATTCCTTTCAGCTTCAGTGCTTCCAGTGCCGCAACAACAACACCGCGTCCGGTAGCAGCAGTACGTCCCAATGAGCCGCCTACGCTGATTGCCTTGCCTGTAATAAAGCCAGGCTCATATTGACCGGCCAGCTTGCTGTATTCATCCATCATCCATCCCATAATCTGAGCATTAGTATTCATATCAGGTGCCGGGATATCACGTTTTTCACCGATAATCGGTGCAATTTTATCTATATAACCGCGTGTCAGACGCTCAAGCTCTGCTTTCGAAAGCTTAGACGGATCTACAATAATACCGCCCTTGCCGCCACCATACGGCAGGCCTGCCACGGCACATTTACAGGTCATCCAAAAGGCAAGTGTCTTTACCTCATCCATG
Source organism: Phascolarctobacterium succinatutens YIT 12067 (assembly GCF_000188175.1). Lineage (GTDB taxonomy): Bacteria > Bacillota > Negativicutes > Acidaminococcales > Acidaminococcaceae > Phascolarctobacterium_A > Phascolarctobacterium_A succinatutens. The sequence goes on from NZ_GL830886.1 coordinate 9,215, forward strand.
CTTACATTCTGATGATAGCGTACGCCGCCCTTTGCGGGGCCAAGGATTGTACTATGCTGGCTACGGTAGCCGGTAAATACTTTTGTAGTACCATCATCCATTTTTACAGGAATAGAAACTTCCAAAGTACGTTCGGGAACCGCAATAATAGCTGCTGCGCCTGCATCAAGCTTCATTGTCTCAATCGCTTTATTCAGTGGAATTTGGGCCATTTCAAAAATATTCATAATCAAGCCTCCTTGCTTTCCAAAAGGATATAACCCCATATCCGTACTCTTATTATATCGTGTACACTATTCACTGTCTACAAAATTTTATGTAATTTTTTAATGTTTTAAAGCTTTTTTACTTACAAAACTGCTTTGTTTACAGTAAAAACGCCAGCGAAGCCGCCGGCGTTTTTACTTTAGTCTATTATAGGGAACTCGTCATATACTCTGCCAAAATCAATTCCACCAATAATTTTATTCTTGTACTGCTTGCGAATAGCCCGCTCGCCCTCCTCCATATGCTTGGAGGTTATGCCATAGCGACGCGACAGCCACACCTCTACAAAGGCCGAAAGATTATCGCAGCCTTTGAGCACACTGCCGTCAATTGCATGGAAGCCCGGCTTGTTGTACTTGCTGCCGATTTCTTCAATGCTCGTCTGCACTACTTTGCCGTCAATGCGGACACGATTGGAAAATTCATTTTGCGTATAATACAGAATATCCTCATGCCAGGTATAAGGCAAGAGCGGCAGAATCTTTTCAGCTACCATACGCTCTTCCATGCGCTTAATCAGCTCATCAAGGCCAGGTACACTGCGTTTGACCGGTGAAATAATATCGCGCGTCAGCACCTCCGGCAAATCGTGGAAAAGACCGCAGAGAAAATCACCTACGATACGCTCATCACAGGCTCCCAGCTTAACTGCGCAAAAATAACCCATAATCGCTACCAGCAGCTCATGCCCCATAACAGAGGTTTCGGGAACACGCGGCGATTGCGCCCATCGCTTTTGGAAACGCAGCTGGCCGACAAGATCGATAAACTTGCTGCTCTTGCCCTTCAGCGCCAGCTTCTTTACTGCCGCCAAATCGTAATGATCCTCCAGCTCGTTTTCTATAACAGCCTTGGTATCCTCACTGCCGTAAATACCCTCATTAAAGTGATAAATCAGCTCAAATTCCCATTTGGTTGCCAAATAATGGGCAGCGCGCAAAATCTTTTTTTCCATAGCGCAGTATTGCGGGTCCTCAAAATAGAGCTGCATTTTTTCCATAAAATCTTCCTGAATATCAGGAATTCTTCTACGCAGCTCCTGATAAACCCAGGCATTAAGCTCCTTGCCATAAACACGCATCATTTCATGGAAAATCTGCGGCTTAATATCAGTCAGCACGTTGCGCTGCAAAAACTCAAAAATGCCGCCCTCTATAAGCAGACGCCAGTTGAGCTGCGCACCATGGTCATCCTCCTCATGGCGGGCCAGCACATACATAATCATTATTTTATGTGCCTGCTTATCAAGCTCTGTAAAGCCGCTGGGGCGGATATGCTCATTCCAGCGCTGTATATGCGCTGCATCATACAAAAATTCAATAAAGCTTTTGGTCAGCATTGCTTCATCTCCCTCATAAACACGTCTACTCTTATTTAACAGCAAAAGCAGGCTTTTGGCAAGAACGCCGGTAATTTTATTTTATATCTGCATATATTAAAAGGCAGCCTCCGCCTGTGCGAAAGCTGCCCATCAAATTAACTTAGGCCTTTTTATCCAGCATCTGCTCCAGTGTATGCCAGCCAAGTACGGCGCATTTAACGCGCGCCGGCATGTGGGATACATCCTGCAGCACACCTGCTTCCTCCAGCTCGTCAATTTCTTCCTCGCTGGCGGTCCCTTTAATCATGCGCAGGAAAATATCAGCAAGGCGCAAAGCCTCTTCCTCACTCTTGCCGATAACAAGATCCAGCATCATGTCAGCACTTGCCTGGCTGATTGCACAGCCGCTGCCCTGGAAGGCACCATCAACAACCACGCCTTCGGCAAGTTTCAGCTTCATGGTGATATCATCACCGCAGCTGGGATTATAGCCGCGCATCTCTACGTCTGCATCAGGCAAATCATGCTTATGACCGGGATGCATATTGTGGTCGATTAAAATTTCGTTATAAAAGGCTCTATTATCTGCCATAGCCCATTCTCTCCCTTATTGTAGATAAGCTGTTAATGAAGCGCTCTACATCTGCTGCCGAATTGTAGAAGGCCAGACTTGCACGGGCAGTCGCACCGGTGCAAAGGTGGTCCAGCAACGGCTGAGCGCAATGATTGCCGGCACGTATATTTACGCCGTCAGCATCAAGGATTGCAGCGATATCATGCGGATGCACGCCCTCTACCGTAAAGGTAAGAATACCCTTGTGCTCTTCTGCGGTCTTACCGCCGATAATATGTACACCGGGAATATTCTGCATCGCATCAAATGCTAATTTCGTCAGCGCTGCTTCGCGCGCTTCGATTACCTCAAAGCCGATGCTGTTGATATATTCGATAGCAGCATGCAGTCCGGCAGCACCGGCAGCATTTACCGTGCCTGCTTCAAACTTGTGCGGCAACGGTGCATATTCCTGTCCGTCGCGGCTTACAAAGCTGATCATCTCGCCACCGCTCAGGAACGGAGGCATAGCCTCCAGCAATGCCTTCTTGCCGTACAGTACGCCGATGCCCATAGGTCCGAGCATCTTGTGGCCGCTGAAAGCAAGAAAATCAGCGTCCATTTTCTGCACATCAATCGCCATATGCGGTGCGCTCTGCGCTGCGTCAATAACAGCAACAGCGCCAACCTTATGCGCAGCACTGATAGCTTTGGCAATCGGGTTCAAGCGTCCCAAAACGTTGGAAACCTCTGCCATTGCTACGATTTTAGTTTTTTCGGTTACAGCAGCATCGATAGCCTCATCGCTGATACTGCCGTCAACAGCACATTCAATGTACTTTACTACTGCACCTGTCTGCTGTGCAACCATGCGCCAGGGCAGCATGTTGCTGTGATGCTCCATAATCGTGGTAACGATTTCATCACCGGGCTTAAGGTTAGCCAGACCGTAGCTGTAAGCTACCAGGTTCAGGCTTTCCGTAGTATTGCGGGTGAAAATAATTTCCTGCTCGCTTTTGGCATTGATAAACTTCTGCACAGCAACACGCGCATCTTCATAAATGTCGGTTGCCTGCATTGCCAGGTCATACAAACCACGCAACGGATTAGCATTGTGTTTGAGATAAAAATCACGCTCTGCCTCAATAACGCAGGCAGGCTTTTGTGTGGTAGCAGAGTTGTCCAAATAAGCAACATCGTTAGCTGCCAGCAAAGGGAAATCCTTTTTATAATCAAAGGACAGTAAATCCTTATCATTCACCATCTGCCATCACTCCTTCCAGATAACGCTGTACTAATTGCACAGTATCCTCGTCATCAATCTTGCGGCACAGGGCATCAATTTTCGCCTTAGCCATCATATCAACTGCCTCCTGCTCGCTGAAACCGCGGCTGCACAGGTAGAATAATAATTCGTCATCAAGCTTGCCGATGCTGGCGCCATGGTTGCCCTGCACGTCCTCCTCACTGCACAGAATCAGAGGAATCGTCTGGTTAACCACGTCATCGCTCAACAGCAATACTGTTTCCTTCTCGTCACCAACAGCGCCGGCGCTGCCGTTTTTGAAATCAATCGTGCCACGATAAATTTTCTTAGCACCTCCCTGCAGCACACCGTCCGCAGTCATTTCGCAGGTAGTCTTTTTGCCGTAGTGGTTGGCAATAAAGTTCATGTCAACAGTCTGTCCATGGCGGCCGTAATAACCGATAGCAGCGTTGAAATCGCTGCCGTCACCGAGAAGCTCGGTGCGTACGCCATTGTAAATTTTATCTGCACCCAACTGGATTTGCAGCAGCTCAAAGGCAGCATTGTCGCCAAGCTCACTGCCAACGTCGTTGATATGCAGGAAATCCTTGCCCAAAAGCTGTACCTGCACCAGCTTAACCTTAGCACCGGCAGCTACGTCTATCTTAGTCTGGATGCTTGCCTGTCCTTTAGCTTGTGCTGTAGAGATATAGGTCATCAGCACAGTAACCTCACTGCCGGGCTTAGCTTCGATTTCAATCTGATTATAGCAGCTTGTATTATCGGCATAACGCAAAGTAACAGCAGCTACACTCTTGCCTGCGTCAGCAACAAGACGCAGCTTTTTGCCCTCGCCCAGATTGCTCATTGCTTCACCGACGCCGCCTGCTATTTTGGCAAAATCAGTGCCATGTACTGCGCACTGTGCCTTTTCGCTGCAGCCGCAGCAATTGCTGCCCTTGCTTTTATTCAGGCAAACGTTGCCCTCCAAAGCTACACGCGGTTCACAACTATCCTGCGGCAGCTCCAAGCCGGCCAGCTTTGTTTCATTCATTTTTAACCTGTTCCAGGTTGGAGCAGGCAACTGATTTATTACTAATTCTTCTATCATGCTGCTCCTCCTTAACCTATACTGCCCTGCATTTCCAGGCGGATAAGGTTGTTCATCTCAACAGCGTACTCCAGCGGCAATTCCTTGGAAACATTATCCGCAAAGCCGCTGACAATCATCGCTCTTGCTTCTTCCTCGCTGATACCGCGGCTCATCAGGTAGAATACCGCATCGTCGCTGATACGGCCGATTTTTGCCTCATGTCCGATATCCGCGTCGGCAGTTCGCACATCAATAGCGGGAATGGTATCGGAACGAGAAATATTATCCAGCATCAGGCTTTGGCAGGAAACAGAAGATTTGGCCTGCTTAGCCTTATTGGTAACAACTACGCTGCTGCGGAAAGTGCTGATGCCGCCACTCTTGGAAATAGAGCGTGTGTTGACAATGCTGGTAGTTTTCGGTGCATTGTGTACAACCTTGCAGCCTGTATCCAGATTCTGGCTGTGACCGGCAAAGGTTACGCCCGTAAATTCACTGTGCGCGCCGGTGCCGTTCAAAATACTCATCGGATAAAGATAGGAAACGTGGGAACCGAAGGAGCCGGAAACCCATTCAATAGTACCGCCCTCTTCAACCAAGGCACGCTTGGTATTAAGGTTATACATATTCTTCGACCAGTTTTCAATCGTAGAATAACGCAGCTTAGCATTTTTACCAATAAACAGCTCAACACAGCCTGCATGCAGGTTAGCAACATTATATTTCGGCGCGCTGCAGCCTTCGATAAAGTGCAGGTCTGCGCCCTCATCAACAATAATCAGCGTATGTTCGAACTGGCCTGCGCCCTTTGCGTTTAAGCGGAAATAGGATTGCAGCGGAATCGCCACGCTTACTCCCTTCGGTACATAAACAAAGGAACCTCCGGACCACACTGCGCCATGCAATGCGGCAAATTTATGGTCGGTAGGAGGCACCAGCTTCATAAAATGCTCATGCACCATCTCCGCATACGGTCCGTTCAAGGCGCTTTCCATATCAGTATAAATAACGCCCTGCTCTTCTACCTCTTTACGCACATTATGATAGACAACCTCGGAATCATATTGTGCGCCTACACCGGCCAGACTGCTCTGCTCTGCCTGAGGAATACCCAAACGATCAAAGGTGTCCTTAATATCTTCGGGAACATCCTCCCATTTACCTTGCATGTTCGTGTTAGGACGTACATAGGTAACGATGTTATCCATATTCAGACCGTCAATCGAAGGGCCCCAGTTCGGCACCTGCAGCTTATTATAAATATCCAGGGATTTAAGACGGAATTCCAACATCCATTCCGGATCATGCTTTTCACGGGAAATTTTTTCAACAATCTCACGTGTCAGGCCTTCCTGAATGCGGTAAGCGTCCTTATCCTCGTTACGGAAGTCGTAAAGACTTCTGTCTATATCATCAACATAGGTTTTTTCTTCCATATTTTCCCCACCAGTTATTCCTTATTCTGCAAAAACTTTTCAAAGCCATTTTTGCTGACTTCATCAACCAGCTCCGGACCTGCATTTTTGATAATCTGTCCCTGAGCCAGAATATGAGTGTGGTCAACATGCAGTGCATCCAGAATTTTAGTATTATGAGTAATAATCAGCAATGCTCCCTGACGATGCTCCTGGAAGGTTTTAATGCCCTGAGAAACAATCTTCACTGCGTCAACGTCCAGACCGCTGTCCGTTTCGTCCAGAATTGCCAGCTTAGGATTCAGCATCAAAAGCTGCAGAATTTCTGCCTTCTTCTTTTCGCCGCCACTGAAGCCGGTGTTAAGATCACGCTCGGCATATTTGCTGTCCATCTGCAGCAAAGCCATAGCCTGACGCAGCTCCTTACGGAAATCCCAAGCCTTGATGCGTACACCGCGCTGCTGCTCCAAAGCAGTTTTCAAAAAGCTGCTCAGGCTGATGCCGGGAACCTCCAGCGGATTCTGGAAGGAAAGGAACAGACCTGCCTTAGCGCGTTTATCTACGGCAAGTTTGGTAATGTCTTCGCCAGCAAAATTAATGCTGCCGCCTTTTACAGTATATTTAGGATTACCCATCAGCGCATAACCCAAGGTGGATTTGCCTGCACCGTTAGGTCCCATAAGCACATGAGTTTCACCCGGCTTAATATCAAGATTAATATTGTGCAGAATCTCTTTGTCCTCTACATTGACTACGAGATTTCTTACCTCTAATAAATTCTCTGCCATATTTATCCTCCAATCGAAGCAATCCGGAAGAACTGCTTCTCAAAATTTTAATTCCCACATTTCTAGTATGAATTCCATACCCTATTATAAAATTATTTTTCGCACTATGCAAGCGCTTGACGCAAATATACACCTACAATTTGCAAATATTTTGCAATACAGTGCGATAAAAATGCCTTTTAACAGCATTCTTCTTATTATATAATATTTTCAGGAAAATTTATAGTGAGGCGAGAAAATTTATGGTCAAAACAGCAAAATTCACTGTCTATGAAAAATTTTTCCAGAAACAGCGCAGAAAAATACCAATCAAAACGCAGCAGCCAAAATTCGTTTAAATCGATTGCTAAGCTCAAGCCCTCAGACAAGCTTTGCAAACTTCCCAAAGTAAAACAGGATGCGCAAGCATATGCCTCAGCTTCGCATCCTGTTATTGATTATAATAAAAATATACGCAACTAATGTCTGTTGATTGGAAGACAGCAAGTTAGGCACATAACGAAAAAAAGCACTCCATTTGCATGAAGTGCTGAATTTACGTGGTGGGCGCTAACGGGATCGAACCGCTGACATTCTGCTTGTAAGGCAGACGCTCTCCCAGCTGAGCTAAGCGCCCGTATTTGGTGACCGGTGGGGGAATCGAACCCCCGATACCGCCGTGAAAGGGCGGTGTCTTAACCGCTTGACCAACCGGCCAGGTGGCTCCCCGAGTAGGACTCGAACCTACGACGCCCTGATTAACAGTCAGGTGTTCTACCGGCTGAACTATCGGGGAATATTTTGTGATGTTTTGTGTCGCTCAACATCACGAGTGTTATTATACTAAGTCCACACGCATTTGTCAACACTTTTTTTGAACTTTTTTATGATTTTTTCAGAAAAAGTTTCCCAAAGTCGTCGAGCCTCTTTGCTTAAGCAGAAAAAAACGCTCAACCATACGTGTTTCAGGCTTTTACCTTAACTACGATTTTTTGTACGTTACTTGCGATTTTTTCTACAGAACAATTAGGTCTGTGCAATTCCCACGGGAAAAAAATTGCAAAATCACCGGAATTTAATACTGCGCAGTTTTTCTCCTGCGGGTCGGCGTAAAAAATTACGTCTTCTTTTTCTGCTTTATTTTCAGTTTCCACGCAAGCATCAGTCAGCGGTGTATACCAAATTGCTTCCTCACCGCGAGCAACAAACTGTACATCAATATAATCGTTGTGCTTTTCCGGACGACGTTCAGCCTTGGGCTCGGTATCATATGTATTGACGCGGGCAAAAACATTGCGTCCGTCAATTTCATATTCTCCGTTTTCTACCTTGCTGAAATCAGTAGCAGCAACGTAAGCCAGTGCTTTTTGCAAACGCTCGCTTACATACGGCAGCAGCTTTTCAATATCTTTTTTATTTCCTTGCAGCATAATTATTTTCCTCCTCTATCGTTGACGAAAGCATTGTTGATTGTTATAATATATGTAGGTTGGTCTGACGAGTGGTTCCGTCAGCTCTTCCCATAAAAATTGTTTTATTGAAGAAAAGGCTGGCGGTCATATGTCGGTCTTTTTCTTTTCTGTAATGTTACTTACAAGCCAAGATAATGGTCGCAACAAGAATGCCGAAAGCAATCATAAGACTTAAGGCTTCGTACACCCGCATAGCTCCCACCTCCCTTGAGGGGCAGCCGACGTTCGTCAGACCATTATCATTATACCAAAACTAAACTAATAAAGCGAGGTTTTTATGAGCTACTTAAATGTCACCAATGTTTCCCACTCCTTTGGCGGCCGCCAAATTTTAGAAAACGTTTCCTTTAAGCTTCTGCGCGGTGAGCACGTCGGTCTTGTCGGCGCTAACGGCGAAGGCAAATCCACCTTTTTGAATATCGTAACCGGTCACGTACTGCCTGACGAAGGCAAGGTTGAATGGCCCGGCAAGGTCACCGTCGGTTATCTGGACCAGCAAAGCACCCTGGAAAAGGGAATGAGCATCCGCGAGGTTCTGCGTACTGCTTTCGACGGCATGTATGCTATGGAGCAGCAGATGCTGGAGCTGTACGATAAAATGGGCGATGCTTCTCCCGAAGAGCTTGATAAAATGATGAATACCGTCGGCGAAATCCAGTCTGAGCTGGAGCACAGCGGTTTCTATTCCTTAGACAGCAAAATCGAAGAATTTGCCAACGGCCTCGGTCTTGGCAGCATCGGTTTGGATAAAGACGTAAGCGAGCTTTCCGGCGGTCAGCGCAGCAAGGTTCTGCTTACTAAGCTGCTGCTGCAAAACTCCCAAATTCTGCTGCTGGACGAGCCTACCAACTATCTGGACGTTGAACATATCGAATGGCTTACCAAATTTCTGCAGAACTATGAGCACGCCTTTATTCTGATTTCCCATGACATTCCCTTCCTCAATAAGGTTGTCAATGTTATCTATCATCTGGAAAATTGCGAGCTTACCCGTTACAGCGGTGACTACGACAAATTCCAGGAAATGTACGCCATCTATCAATCACAGAAGGCTGCAGCCTACGAGCGTCAGCAACAGGAGGTTGCTAAGCTGGAGGACTTCATCGCCCGCAATAAGGCACGTGTTGCTACCACCAATATGGCAAAAAGCCGCCAACGCAAGCTGGATAAGATGGAAATGATTGAAAAGCCGCGTGAAAAGCTGAAACCGACCTTCAAATTCACTGAGGCACGCACTCCCAGCCGCTTCATCGTAGAAGCAAAGGATTTAGTGCTCGGTTACGACAGCCCTCTCACCAGACCTGTTACCTTTAATCTTGAACGCGGTCAGAAAATCGCTATCCGCGGTGTCAACGGCTTAGGTAAAACCACCCTGCTGAAAACTATTTTAGGTATCATTCCGCCTGTCAGCGGCAAGGTTGAGCTGGGTGAATTCCTGGAGCCCGGCTATTTTGAGCAGGAGGAACGCGAAAAGAACGAGAATACTGCTCTCGATGATGTTTGGAACGAATATCCCGGCCTGACCAACTACGAGGTGCGTGCTGCACTTGCAGGCTGCGGTCTGACTAACGAGCACATCACCAGTAAGGTTTTCGTTCTCAGCGGCGGTGAGGCTGCCAAGGTACGCCTGTGCAAGCTGATGCTGAAGGATGTCAACTGGCTGGTACTGGACGAACCTACCAACCATCTTGATGTTGACGCAAAAGACGAGCTGAAGCGTGCACTGAAGGAATTCAAGGGCAGCGTTCTGCTTGTTTCCCACGAACCGGAATTCTACGAGGACTGGGTAGATAAGGTTTGGAACATCGAAGACTGGACCACTAAGATTATTTAATATTGTAAGCATAAGATACAAAAGCGTTCTGCCGTAATTTTGCGGCAGAACGCTTTTTACTTGCAGCAGCTTTTTCAGCGTACACGCTTCTTAAAAATCTTGAACAAATCCGGCTTTTCCTCCGACATAAATTCGTACCCCGGCGCCAAAAGTGCAGCACGCTCGCGTGCTGCCTCCAGATCATGGAATACATCCCATTTGGAAGCCACCAGCTGCTTACCGTACTGACGCAGCAAATACGCCGGATGGTAGGTAGCAATGCAATCAAAGCCCTGCTCCGTGCGGAACCACATGCCGCGGTCGCGCGTAATGCGCATATCGGGACGGCCCAGACAATGCAGCGCCACGCTGCCCAAGGCCACGATTACCTTCGGCTGAATAATCTCCAGCTCACGCTGCAGCCACTGCTTGGCGCAAAAATCAGCTTCGGCAATATCCGGAGTACGATTATTTTTCGGTCTGCATTTAATAACGTTCGTGGTGAGTACTCTGTCACGCGTCATCTTAGCTGCCCACAGAGCCTTGTCCAGCAATTGTCCTGACGGACCGATTAACGGACAGCCGTAATCATCCTCGACCTGGCCCGGGCCCTCTCCTACAAATACAATCGGGCTTTCGGGATTACCGTACCAGCTCACGGGCGCAATAGCATCCTGACGTAAGGGGCAGGCTTGACAGTTTGCCAGCTCGCCCTCCAATTCACTTAAATCCATACTCTCATCCTCCACTATTTTAACGTTCTAATATCCCAAGTGAGCTTCATGCTGCGTTACAATAAACGGCAGCTGCTCACACAAGGCTTCACGTGCCTGCCATAGGTTCTCACCCGCAGCCTGAATATTGCCGACAGCCGGCGATACCTTGCGACCGAAGCTGCCAATCGTCAGCATGCGCCCATTTTTATCAAACAAACCTTGCTCCAGCGTCAGATACCAATAGCCCTCCTTCGGAGCCTGATTACCTTCTATTCCGCAGACGAGCATATATTCTGCACCGGCATCCCTGCTGAGCTTCAGCAAATCCTGCGTTGTGTAGGCATCCTTGGGCAGATTGCGTTCCATAATAATATAGCTTGGCAGCATTTTGCGATATTCGTCAAGCACAAAACGCTTGATATCCGTTACATAGGCAAGCTTTTTCAGACTGTCGGAGGTATTTACCCAAACAGCTACCACCGGCTTCTGCGTTATTTTTCTATCCGCAACAGGTTCCAGGCGTCCCATGCTTATCTCTTTGTCACGCTCTTTATAGTATTCGCTGATGCTGTAATCAAAATACATAGCCATAGCATGCTGAAGATTGCTGATTTTATTGGAAAGGCTGTACTTCACCGGCTCGCCGAACTGCTTATAGCCACCGAAAAACGTCTGCAGGCTGCCGGGAACAGGGTCCGCCGTGTTGCTGATACGCAGCAGCTTAATCTTATTACCGTACTGCTCCGCAAAGGCACTGTTGCCAATCGCCGGAGCGCCAAAGGTGATAACAACAAACTTTTCCTTAGGCATTCCCAGGCTCGCTAAGCGCTCGCCCAGCAGCGTCGCTGCCGCTCCGCCAAGACTGTGACCTGTAAGCACAAGGTATGCATCAGGTTCCTCGCTTACGCGCTTGAAAAGTCCCCTAAGCTTGCTGTTCTCATCAACTACGCCGCTGCGCAGCACAGCATCCACATAACTGTTGAAGCCTGCATGCACCGCCGCGCCATCCTTAGGCACAGGCTGCGCTGCCAGCTCCTGCATCTCATTTAAGGTTGTACCGCCGTAATTAACCTTCTTGGTTGCAAGATTAATCTTCCAATCACTCTTGCTGGCGCTGCCGCGGAAGGTTACCAGATATATTTGCTTATTAACTTGCGGAAAATAATTTTTGGCTACAGCATAATTCAGCTCCACCTTGCCATCATTTCCCTGCTGGCTTTCAATCTGCCAGCCATAACTGCGCAGATAATCAAACTCCTGGGAAGTATGCGGTAAATAAACCCCAAGACAGGATGCTGCCGCGATTGTTGTAAAATAACTCTGCATGTAGGCAGAGCTTACCGGATTAGGTGACGCTGCATACGTCATCGTACCAAAGCCGAAAAACAGACATACAATTGTAAGTAAACGCATAAGCTTAAGCATGCTGCACCTCCTTGTAACATACCATTGCTATTATTATAACACAAAATCCCGAACCTCTTGAAGAGATTCGGGATTTTCTATATTTCGGGATACACTCTCAGACGTTTTATTGAATTTTTTCAAACTCGCCGTTGTAACGGGCATTTTCCTTATCATAGGCTGCAGGATCAGCATAGCGGTTAACCTTGCTGTTCAGCGTGCAAGCCTCTTTGATGCAGTCATTAACAGCATTTTTGGTGTTGATGCGCGGGTCATCTTCACTGGCAATAACATAACCTGCTACACGCAGCATGCTGCTGTCATATTCTTTGATACCATAATCATAGCTGAAAAGCTTACCGTCTACAACGGTGCTTTCCTTCAGCGCAACCTTCACAGTGCTGTATTTGCCAACCAGCTTTTCACCGCTTCCAACACCGGCCAGATCAAGCTTCACAACAATCGGCACCCAGTTAGGACGGGTAACCAGGGATACATCTGCAGCAGTCAGTTCCTTATCCGGAGCAGCCTGCTTAATCATCTGTACAGGAAAACGCTTGCCGTAATTTGCCATGAGGAAGGCTTCAAATTCCGTCTTACCTTTCTCAACATCATTTTCAAGATTCTGCGCTTCCAGAACAGCCTCCGGAACCTGATACCACAGCACTACCTTTTTTGCAGGGGCAGCAGCGCAAACGGAACACATTAACAGACAAAGAATACAAAGAAACAGTTTTTTCATGGACCTTTCCTCCTCGCTATATTCATTAACTATATTGTAGCAAGAAAACAGCCAGCTGAAAAGAGTAATTGATAATACCTTCCTGATAAAAAACGAAAAGAGAGCAAGGCTTTTCCCTGCTCTCTCAGCAAATGACAAAATTTCTTACAGTGTTTAAAACACCAGCAAATCTACAGCCATCCAACCGGCAAATAAAATCAATATCGGGTATAAATCCTGCATAACGCTTACCTCCTACGCATATCGCAGACTTAATTCATCTTTGTTATACATAGTATAGCCTCTGAATATTAAATGCAGATTAACCTTAAGGTAAAATCCGGGTAAACAATATTCGGTTCCGTTAAGTGCTTTTATTTGTTAGTCATAACCTGTTATAATTTATAATCCTCTTTCAGCTCTGCAATATGCGCTTCCAAATCCTTGGTATTATTAAAGCCGCAGCAGTATTCAAATACCTGCGTAGCCTGCGGTGCATATTTTTTAACAGCGCCGAAATAAGCCTTCCAATCAATATCACCCTGTCCTACCGGCAGATGTGCGTCACCGTTGCCATCGTTATCGTGAACATGGCAGGCTGCTAAACGCTCACCCAATGCCTTTACTACCGCAGGAATATCCCAGCCGTTGACATGCGCATGTCCTGTATCAAGCAATGCTCCTGCCTGCGGGAAAATATCAAACAGAGCAACATATTCCGGCAAATCAAAGAGCACATTATTTTTAGTACGCAGGCCGACGTTTTCAATAAGCACCTTTACGTCATAACGTTTTCCCAGATTCATAACCTGACGCAGACGGCGGATAACACGTGCCCTCAAAAGCTCCTTGTCACCCTCAATAGCTTCATTTGTATGCACTACAACAAAATCTGCCTTGCATTTTTGCGCATAGGCAAAGGTCTTTTCTATAACACGGGCATAATTTTTCTGCTTAGAATCAGCAAGATTCAGCGCAACACAGGGAGCATGAATCGAAAGTGCACGCTCGCCCCATTCCTCAACCTGCTGTTTCCAATAATAATCCTTGCCAAACTCATAGAAGAATTCAATACCATACTGCTTATCAAGCCTCTTCATTGCATCCTTCGTAAATCCAGGAAAGAGTAAATCACTTACTTCAAATTGCATATAACTTCCTCCCTTCAAGGCTTAGCGTACCTTCGCTAAGTTTTCACCGCTTTCGGCATCAAATAAGCAAACATTTTGCCAATCAAAATTAAAGCCGCGGATATCCTCCATTTGCAGGCCTTGGTCGCTGTCCTGCAGATAAAAGCTTTCACCGGTTACCAATTTAAGTGTAGCAGTTTTCAGGTTGCCTGTATTTTCAACAAAGTCTGCCTTACCATTAATCATAGCACTTTCAAAGCTCGGTGTGCAAGCCTCCGGGCGTAAACCGAAGAGAACCTTGCTGCGGCCGCCAAGCTCCTGCAAGCGCTCATGCGGCAGCTTTAAAGCGCAGTCACCGACAATAATTTTACCGTCTAAAATCTCAGCCTGCAGAATATTCATTGCCGGAGAACCGATAAAGGTTGCCACAAAGGTATTGGCAGGATGATGGTAAATATTTGCCGGAGTATCAATCTGCTGAATCCTGCCCTGATTCATAACAGCAATACGATGCGCTACAGTCATTGCTTCAATCTGGTCATGGGTTACATAAACCATCGTCGGCTTGAACATTTCATGGATTTTTACCAGCTCGGTACGTGCCTTCTGGCGCAGTTTGGCATCCAAGTTAGATAACGGCTCATCCAGCAGGAAGTATGGCGACTGCTTTACTAAAGCACGGCACAGGGCAACACGCTGCTTCTGGCCACCGCTCAATTCATGCGTCTTTTTATTTTCATATCCTTCAAGATGCAGAATTTCCATCGCCATACGCGCACGCTTTTCCATTTCAGCCTGCGGCAGCTTTTGCAGCTGCAGGCCAAAGGTGATGTTGTCCCAAACGCTCAGATGCGGGAACAATGCATAGCTTTGGAAGACCATAGCAATATTGCGCTCACCGGGAGCGATATCATTAACCACGCGGCCGTCCATTTTCAGCTCTCCCTTGGTGATTTCCTCAAAGCCGGCAATCATACGCAGGGTAGTTGTCTTGCCGCAGCCGGAGGGTCCAAGCAGAATCAGACGCTCTCCCTTTCTGATATTCAAGTTTAAATCGTTAATTACGACATTGCTGCCATAAGCCTTTTGTACATGCGAAAATATAATGCTGTAATCGTTTTGTAAGTTATCCATCTTCTTATCCTTTCACGCCCGATTGCATAAATGTGTTGATAATAAATTTTTGGCAGAAGCCGTAAAGCACTAACGGAGGCAAGCTTGTCAGCGTTGCTACAGCCATGGCGATGCCCCATTCACTGCCACCCTCGGCACTGATAAACATCTGCAGCGCCAGCGGCAGTGTCAGATTTGCTTTGTCCTGCAAAATCAGCAGTGGCCAGAAATATTCGTTCCAACTGTTAATGAAAAATAAAATCGAAATAGCGAGTACCGAAGGCTTAATCAAAGGCATAATAACCTTGAACAGTACCTGATGCGGTTTGGCGCCGTCCAGAATTGCTGCTTCCAGCAAAGGCTTGGGAATACCACGCATAGTCTGACGCATCAGGAAGATACCCATACCGTCTACAAGACCGGGAAGCATAACGCCGTAGGGAGTATCTAAAAGGCCAAGCTTAGACATCATCAGATAGTTCGGCATAATTAAAACAGTGATGGGGATGAAGAACGTCAGCAGCATACCATTGAAAACCGTTTCCTTATATTTGAAGTTGTAATACACAAAGGCAAAGGCTGCCAGCACGCTTGTTGCAGCCTTGCTGGCAGTAACAACGATAGCAATATAAAACGTATTCCAGATATAGGTCAGCAGCGGGAAGTTATGTAAAACCGTAGTATAGTTGTCAAAGGTCGGCGGAAACGGTAAAGGATTTAACGTAGATTCAAATACCTGATTCAAATCCTTCAGCGAGGTAGAAAGCATAAACACTATCGGCCACAGCATCAGGAAAACCGCAATAAGCAAAAATGCATGCCAATACCATTCATTCTGCAGCTTAGTTTTCATAGTACACCTTCTTTTCCAGATATTTATTCTTCACGAAGAGGAAGATGAGATAGCAGACCATGGTGATAACTGCATAGGCTGCACTGGTGCCTGCCTTGAAGAAGGTGAAGGCATATTGGTAAATAATATATACAAGGTTACTGCTGCCCTGGTCCGGACCGCCCTGCGTCAGCATATTTACAGGCACAAGCACGTACTGCAGACCAAAAACCACCGTTATCGTAAAGACATAAATTGCGGTAGAAGAGGTCATCGGCAAAATAATTTTTTTGAAGATAACCCAGTTGGAAGCATTCTCCAGTTTGGCAGCTTCAATCATCTCCTTGGGAACTGCAACCATGGCAGCCAGCATAACGATAAGATTATAGCCGAAAACCTTCCAGCCGATAATCGTGCAGATAGCGAAAATAACCAGATAGTTTTCTTTAAACCAACGCGGTGAAGCGATATCAAACTGGCTGAGAACAATGTTAATCGGTCCGGCCAGCGGATTGTAAATCCACAGGAACAAAATACTTGCTACCGCCAGTGATAACGTTGACGGCAGAAACAACGCGCTACGGTAGAATGCCGTCCACCGATGCACTAAATGTCCCAGGATAAACGAATAAAAATAAGGCAGAACGAAATTCAGCACCAGCATAATTGCCACAAACAAAACGGTGTTGATTAAAATTTTAATCAGCTCGGCAGAGCTGAAGATAGTGATAAAATTGTCCAGGCCCACAAATTTTTGATAAGGGCTGATCATATTCCAGGAAAAAACACTCAGATAAATATTCTGCAGCAGCGGCCAATAATAAAATACCAGAAAAAGTACGGCAGCAGGCAGCAAATAAAGTATTGCTTCCTTGTTGTTCTTACTCATAGCAACCTCCTTTGCGCTATTAGCAAAATAAGCTGCCGCAACTGCGACAGCTTATTTATCAGACTAATTACAGCAGCTTGTTAATTTTTTCTGCAGTTTGATGTAAAGCATCCTGTGCACTCATTTTGCCGCTCAGGATGATATCACGAGCATCAATCAGCAGTTGTTCAGCCTGCAGACCGTTAGCACCCGGGAAGCTAGCCCATTTGGTAACCTTGGTCATTTCCTGCAGAGCCATTTTTATGTTGGGGTTTTCATCAGCAAGCTTTTTGAAGCCCTTCGGATCATCAGCTACGCCTTTGCGTGGAGGCAGGTAACCGGTACCGGTGCTCCATTTAGCAAGTGCTTCCGGAGATTCCAGATATTTGATGAACTCGATAGCAGCTTTTTGCTTTTCAGCATCTTTGGAGAATACCATCAGGAAGTTGCCGCCTGCAGGAATCTTGGTCGGTTTGTTGCCGAAAGCAGGGAACGGAGAAGCCATTACTTTGAACTTAGCGCCTTTTTCGAAGTTAGCACGTTTACCGATGGTGGTGCAAACCATGCCCAGCTTGCCGCTCAGATAAGCCTGGAAGCCTTCTTCGTTAGTTGCATGCAGGCCGCTGCCGTTTTTAACCATATCAGCTACAACCTGATAAGCTGCAGCAGATTCCGGAGTATCAAAACCGGCTTTAACCTTACCGTCAACCTTAGTCAGCATTTGGCCGCCGTTGGATTCGATCAGAGCCTGTTGAGTCCAGTTATCGGCATATTCCTGCATGAAGAAGCCCATATTGCCGGTTTTATCTTTAATTTGTTTAGCTGCCTTGCTAACCTCTTCCCAGGTTTTAGGCGGATTTTTCGGATCTAAGCCGGCTTTTTCAAAAATTTCCGGATTGTAGAAGAGTACAGGAACACTTACGGAATACGGCAGACCGATTTGCTTGCCGTCTTCGGTTTGTGCCAGCTGCAGTACGTTCGGCAGATAATTGTCTTTCATAAAGTTTTCATCGCCGGCAGCTTTAAACGCTTCGTTCAAATCGGTGTATTTAAAGTTTTCAGCAGCGTAGTTCAGGAAGGAATAACCCATTTGTACTACGTCCGGATTCTTACCGGAAGCCATAGCAGCCTGCAGGTTTTGTGTCAGGCCTTTGTACATATCCGGGTTATATTTTTCTACTACTTCAATGTTCGGGTGAGTTTTGTTGAAGTCAGCAACCAATTCCTTTACGATTGCGCCGCCAAAGCTCTCAGCAGCAACGTGCCAGTATTCAATCTGCACCTTTTTGCCGGTGTCGGCACTTTTCTTATCGCTACCGCAACCAACAAGTGCAGTAGTGGCCAGCAGGGAAATCATTGCTGCTGCCAAAACTTTTTTCAGTTTCATTTTCATTCCTCCGTTTACTGATATTCCACAAAAATTATTGTTGTCATTTCTACAACGTGCTTTTATTGTAACGGATGAATGTAAAATCCAAAGTAAGCTTGCGGTTAAATCTGTGTTAAAAAGGTTACAGAAATGAGAAAAATACCGTCCGTAGTTCTCACATGCGGACGGTATTTTAAGCGAAGGCACTATATTCTATTTATTAAATTCATTTAAGCTGTCAACAATTCTCCTGTTTAAATCATCATATACATTGCGTTTGCAGATGGATTCTCCTTCCATAATCAGTAAAAAAGCTTTACGTAAATGCTGAATAATCTGGTAGGAACTCAGCTTAGGCTCTATAGCCTGCAGATTTTCTTCCGTAACATCAGTTAAGATAGTATGTGCTATTTTATTCCGCTGATTTTTCTCTACCTCTCGAAGAATCTGTAATTCTCCCATAAGTTCTGTTTTGACAGATTTTAAAGACTCCAAAATTAGCAGCATGTTAGAAAAGGAAAGGTCCGTATCCCTAAAGCCTTGACGAAAATAATAATTCAGATAAGTAAATACATCCGGCGCTTCTTTTCTCAGCTTCTCCGCGCTTATTTTCCAACTGCTATTATTATTTCTTTTTCTGTAACAAAAGCGCTCCAATTTAAGCGCAACATGATTTTCGAAATAATAAAGCAGTAATTCATACAAAAACGGCGTCAGTTTAGGGATGAATTCTGCCAATTCACCTTTTCTCTGATGTAACTCCATGACCATCAAAAATTCATTTAATTTTTTCACGGAATTATTATTATAAATATTTTCCTTCCCCATCCCCTTAAATGCTTCGTTTATCAGCAGCTTAGAACGCAAATCCGCATGCCGTAGCAAATTACCGGTTTCTTCAACAAACATTATTTTATTCTTGTTATACATGGTCAAAGCTGCTCTATATTCATAATTATTAATCAAACTAATCAGTTGGTGGCGTATACTGTAACGACGCAAAAGAGAAAGCGGTGCTTCATGGCAACGACACGTATAATCAGGTACATTATCAAAATTATTTTCTATTACAACATTGATATCTTCATTATCCTGCGTTGCATGCGCTGTTCTATTGGATGCCCTTTGCGGTGAATCTACCTGAATGGCACGAACGTTTTCAAAATCCGTGGCTAAAAAGCTCATCACAGTTTTCATTTGCGGTGTACCTGAGCTTAAATTCAGCAAAATCTCTTCTTCTGGGAACTCCTTTCGCAGTTCAAGAAAGCCTTCTGCCAAAGGCACCAATTCTTCCATAAGCTGTACATTAACTATATCAGTATAAATAAAATCGAATTTGCACTCAGGCACATTATACTCAATCGCTTTAGAGTATATATGCCTGTTTTTTTCTTTTGCAGACATTTCCGCGCTTAAGAATATCCGCACGTATTGCGGTCTATGTGTTCTGATTATGTGCAGCATGGCACCATCATAGCAATCTCTGATAGGATCCGTATCACCGGCAGGTGTATATAAAATGCTCATTTGCTCATCTCCAATTTACAAAATAACGCAGTCTATTTCCTTACGCTCGCCAATTCCCCAAGTATATACATCTATAATATCATCCAATACATATACCCGCAAGGAATCAACTGCCTCATCAATCAAAATGCTGCTTTCTCGTAGCATTTTTTCATATTGCCGACGATTAAGTAATGCTTCAAAAGCAGATTTTTGTACACGGACACCATAAGCCTCAAGACATTTTACCATCTTATTGCGGCGTTTGTTATCGACAATATCATAAATCATTAAAACTATAAATTTTCGCTCCATTATCTCAACTCCAATGGTTCATAAAGAGTAATATCACTATGCATGATTACACTAGCATATTTACGACACTGCTGCCTAATACTTTCACGATAAGTATATTTATCTTCAAAATATTGGTTATCTGAACGTAGCTTTTTATTATAGGTCTGCAAATATATTTTGCGAGCTTCGGTGTTTAAAAAACACCCCGCTTCATTTATTTCAAACATATCTCTCGTCAACATATTTCTCTTTATCATTGCTAAAACCATAGAATCAATCAATGGTGCACGCCATTCTTCAATTAAATCCGAAACTAACGCAGGATGTCCTTTAGCAATTTTGTGCATAAAGCCAACGTAAGGATGCAAACCCAAAGCTAGCACATTACTCATAATCTCATTAAACAACATACTGTAGCCTAAACTCAACATAGAATTAAACGGATCTCGTGGTGGCATTTTAGTACGTTTTTCAAATTTAAATTCATCTGGAACTATAGCGCCTAAAGCACAAAAATAAATACGACTTATAATTCCTTCAAACCCCATTAAAGAATGTAAATCATCTGTCTGACAAATATTTTTTCTTATTGCTAAGATATTGCGAATGCTTGTGTCTACATTATCAAGTTTTAAATTGCGATTATATCGACGTAAAATTGTCAACTGATTATGTACCTTAGCATAAATAATCTTTTTGGCAAGCTCAAAATATAACTTTCCTTCCTGCAAAAGTTCAAATTGCTTTTGATGCTTAATTATATCAATAGAACCATTGCTTAAAAGCGAACCAAAGAAACGACCTCTTCCAGAAAGCCATGATAGAGGTATATTTCTCTCTAAAAACTCTGTAATTAATCCTGAAGAGATTTGTACACTATCTACCAAGGTAACATCTTCTATTCTTTCCAATGGCACCTCTAAAAGAACCTCATTGTTACGCCCGACTAAAACATGACCTCCGCGTTTTCGTAAATACGCTCCGCTTTCCGTAATATACAAAGAAGTCATTTTTTTATCCCTCCTAGAAAATATTTTCTTATTTCAAAATTCCGTCCCCTAATTTGGGGTTATCTCTGAAATTTCAACTTCTGGGGACAACATTACTCTAAAGAACGTCAGTTTCCGTCCCCTAATTTGGGGTTATCTCTGAAATCGGCGAAACCACTAAGCTTTACCCCGTTCACGTTGTTTCCGTCCCCTAATTTGGGGTTATCTC
>NZ_GL830887.1 GCF_000188175.1 Phascolarctobacterium succinatutens YIT 12067
TTAGTTTGAGAGGGTGGTTTTGTCCCAGCCTCAGAATAATTTTTAGTTTTAGTGCAGACGTGCACCGGCCGGGATACGGTTATCTACCATAATAAGGTTCAGCTTCTCTGCGCCTTCCTCTTCATGGATAGCAGACAGCAGCATACCGCAGGAGTCAATACCCATCATTTTACGCGGCGGCAGGTTAACAATAGCAACTAAAGTCTTGCCTACCAGCTCTTCAGGCTCATAGAATGCATGGATACCGCTTAAAATTACACGATCGGTACAGATACCGTCATCCAGAACAAATTTCAGCAGCTTTTTGCTCTTGGGTACAGCGGTACATTCTTTAACCTTAACTACACGGATATCGGACTTGCAGAAGGTGTCAAAATCAACATATTCTTCATAGGCAGGCTCAATAACAACCTTGGAGAAATCGATAGTTTCCTCCTTAGCCTCTTCTACGGGTGCAGCAACAGCAGGAGCCTGCATAAAGTCAGGCTTCTCGCTTACAGCCTTGCCCAACGGTTTCATGGTCGGGAAGAACAGTACGTCACGAATGGTAGAGCTGTTGGTCAGGAACATTACCAGACGATCGATACCAATGCCTAAACCACCTGTCGGAGGCAGGCCGTATTCCAGGGCGTTGACAAAGTCCTCGTCCATCATATTTGCTTCTTCATCGCCGTTAGCGCGTTCTTCAACCTGCTTTAAGAAACGCTCCTTCTGGTCGATAGGATCGTTCAATTCGGTAAAGCCGTTGCAGATTTCGCGGCCATAGATATAAGCCTCGAAACGATCGGTGATTTCGGGGTTTTCGGGGTTGCTCTTGGCCAACGGGGAAATTTCTTTCGGGTGACCGGTAATAAAGGTAGGCTGAATCAGCTTATCTTCAACATATTCTTCAAAGCATGCGTTGATAATTTTGCCAATGCCAAAGGAAGGCTCAACAGCCACATTCAGCTCTTTAGCGATAGCGCGTGCTTCTTCCAGATCGGTTACGTTAGTAAAGTCCTTGCCGGAATATTCTTTTACGGCTTCAATCATGCTCATACGCTTCCAGGGAGAAGCCAGCTCGATAGTAGTGCCTTCATAGTTGATAGTGGTAGTGCCCAGAACCTTCTCAGCAGTCTTAACAACAACCTCTTCGGTCAGGTCCATCATATCGCGGTAATCAGCAAAAGCCTGATAAATCTCAACGCTGGTGAATTCCGGGTTATGACGGTTGTCGATACCCTCGTTACGGAATACGCGGCCCATTTCATATACGCGATCCATACCGCCTACGATAAGGCGTTTGAGGTACAGTTCAGGTGCAATACGCATATATACCTGCATATCCAGAGCGTTATGATAGCTGATAAACGGACGTGCGGCAGCACCACCTGCGATGGTGTTGAGAATAGGAGTTTCTACCTCCAGGAAATCATGGCTGTCGAGAACCTCACGTACGCTTCTGATAATCTGGCTGCGTTTTACAAAGGTATCACGCACTTCCGGATTAACAATCAGGTCAACATAGCGTTGACGGTAACGGGTTTCAACATCCTTCAGTCCATGCCATTTTTCCGGCAGCGGACGCAGGGATTTGGACAGCATTTCTACGGAATTTGCTTTAATAGACAGCTCGCCCATATGGGTACGGAAAGCAGTACCGGTAATGCCTACAGTATCACCGATATCCATCAGCTTAATCAGCGCATAGTTTTCTTCGCCGATAACGTCTTTACGTACATATACCTGGATACGGCCGGTCTTGTCCTGCATATCCATGAAGCAGGTTTTGCCGTGGCCGCGGATAGCCATAATACGACCTGCCATTTTAACTTCGGTTTCTTTTTCGGACAGCTCATCGAACTGCGCAGCGATATCTGCTGCACGATGAGTGTACAGAAAGCGATAGCCGAAAGGCTTCCAGCCATGCTCCTCAATTTTATGCATCTTGTCAATGCGAACCTGCATTTGCTCGTTGATTTCGTTTTCGGTGAGTACTGCAGCTTCTTCTGTATTAGGTTTATTCTTTACCTCTGCCATTATCGCCCTTGCTCCTTTTTATTTAATTTCTACGATTTCGTAGGACAATTCACCTACAGGGGTTTTAGTTACAACAACATCATGAACCTTACAGCCCAGAATTGCCGCACCTACAGGAGATTCGTTGGAAATACGGTTTTCGAACGGATCTGCTTCGGTAGTCCCAACAATGGTATAGGTTTCTTCATCGCCGGTTTCTACGTCCTTCAGCAGTACGGTAGAACCAAGAGATACAATGCCTGCTGCTTTGCTGGCACTGTCATCGATGATGGTAGCAGTTTTAATCATCTGCTCCAGCTCCAGAATACGGCCTTCGTTTTTGCCTTGGTCTTCCTTTGCCTGATCGTACTCGGAGTTCTCGCTCAAGTCGCCCTGTGCTCTTGCTTCTTTCAGACGTTCAACGATTTCTTCACGGATTTCGCCCTTACGTTGAGCTAATTCTTCTTTTAATTTTCTTAAGCCTTCAGCTGTTAAAATAGTTTCCTTGCTTGCCATTTTCCTGCTCCTTTATCATTATTTATATAAAATTTACTTACACACATATATTGATTATATATGTTGCTGGATTTACTTGTCAATATCAGCAGCCATGCACTGCCAGGGCATGCTGAGCGTTATGCTTGACTTCCTCGATATGCTGGGTAGAAACAGCACGTTCAAAATTACGGAAGCCCGCCATCTTGAAGTTATGCTTATCTGCCAGCTGAGAAATAAGATTGATCTTATTGATATCCAGGGATCTTCCCAAAGAGAAATTTTCATAACGGCCATCCAGTGCCAGAATCATGGTTTCTGCCATGCACGCATAGGACGTGTGCGGCGGGAAGCCGAAGTTGAAATGAAAATCTACGTTACCGGGCACATTAATAACGCCGCCTTCGATTACCAGCACATCGTTACGCTGCAGCGATACCTCACGCGATACGTTACGCGGACGCGCAACATCGCATACTACGGCACCGGGCTTCAAATCGCCGGGCTCAATCAAAAAGTCAAGCGCGCTGGTTACGGTAATAACAATGTCAGCCTCCTGCAGGGATGTGCGGATATCCTGGCTTACGGCAACCTCGCAATGATTTTGCTCAATAAGCTCCTGCGCCAGCTCCTCCAACGGTCCCATATGACGGGCAACAAGCGTAATATGCTTAACCTCTTTTGCCAAAAGACGTACGGAAGCAGCACCGATCGAGCCGGTGGCACCGACTACGACAGCACGGCATTCCTTCAGGTCCTTACCCATCATTCTGGCAGCCTGCTTGGTTCCCTGAATAGCGGTAGCAACGGTATAACTGTTGCCGCTGGTAACTGCTATATCCAGATTTTTTGCTACGGTAATGCCTGCATCACCGACAATAGAAGTAAAAGCTCCCAGGCCGACAATCTTGGCTCCCAGCTCCTGAGCAACTTTGCCGGACTCGATAATTCTGTCCATAACAAATTCCTCAGGCAGCTCCACCATCTGCTTAGCAGTTAGCGGACAGCCGATAAACCAGCCTTCGGCTTCGGCATAAGGACTCTTGATGCCGGTAATATGCGAAACCTTGAACGGCTTCTTCATTTTCAGACAGGCTTCGATTATCGGGTCGGGGATATACCTCATCAATGGTGATAAGTGTTCCATATCCTGCAGGGATAATGGATGTAGAATAAAAGCAAATTTTTCCATAAAAACAAACTACTCCTTCGTACCAAAGTACTCAACAGAAGATTCTATATGATAATGCTCTAAAAGCTTCAGATATTCATCTGCCGTGAGCGGTCCTTTACCGCCGTGCAATGCAACCAGCATGGCCTCCATAACATTGGTGCCGAAGCTGCGTCCTTGAATACAGGGAGTTGTCGTAATCAGCATTTTGATTCCCGCCTCCTGCAGCATCACTCTATCAGCAGCAGTAACTGTATTAGTAATAATCGTTTTTCCCGGCAGCTTATCCGGCATAAATTTTTTTATATAATGAAAATCACCGGCAATGATATCATTCTCCAGAAAATATTCCGGATGACGCACTACCCGCACTTCCTGATCCTTGCCCATGGGGTAAAACCAGCTTACCGGCAGCTTGGTAACAAGCGGTGCCAGCAGCGCTGCCCACCATGCAAGCGCCTTCAGCGAATATAACGGCTTATTGACATTCAGGCCGAAAATAAGGTCACCGAAGGTAACCTCAGCACCTGCCTCCAGCAATGCCTCCGCCATACCAAAGCGGTCCACGCCGCAGACCATCAGCACCTTGCTGCCCTTTATCGGCACCTTGCCGCTGGCCGCAAGTGATTTAATCAGCTTACGCTCCAGCGAATTTTTCAGGCCGCTGCCATCCAAAACCGGTGTTTTTTTTACATTAGCAATCAGATGAGCCGATTCACGGAAGGTATAACGCTTTTTGCCTGCATAAACATATAAATCCGTACCGCCCAGACCGATGGCATCAGCTTTGCCGTCCCAGCGTTCCAAGAGCTGACGTGCTTTGTCAAAATCGCCGTCGGTTCCCCGGCGTTCGATGCTGATTTTGCGTCCTCCCAGTTCCAATATGGCGCCGGCATCACGTTTAGATGACCCCAGACTGATACTTACTACATGTTTTGCGTTGTTAGCTGCTTCCATGTTTTTAACTCCCTAAATGCTTCTTTTACAAATTATTATTTTAACATATTTGCGCGTCTTAGACAATGCCAGATGCAAAATGTTTTTCTGTTTCATAATAGCGATGCGCGCATTCGCTGTATTCCGCCAACAGCTCCGAAAACTGCTCCTGCGTATCAACCTTATGAAAGCGTCCTCTGAATTCCGCTGCATGCGGCATGCCTTTAAGATAAGCAGAAATATGGCGGCGCATCTCTTTTACCGCAACCACTTCGTTCTTGTAAGCACTGAGCATTTCCAGATGCTCCGCCGCCTGCGCCAGACGCTCCTTCAAAGAAGGCGGCTGCGGCAGCGGCTCGCCGCGCAATGCTGCCGCCAGTGCGGTAAACAGCCACGGGTTACCGTCAGCGCCGCGTCCGATCATCAGTCCGTCGCAGCCTGTCTGCTCCAGCATCCGCAATCCGTCCGCTACCGTAAAAATATCACCGTTGCCGAATACAGGCACCTTTACGGCCTGCTTCACGTCGGCGATAATGCTCCAGTCAGCCTTGCCCTCATAAAACTGCTGGCGTGTACGCCCGTGTACGGCAACAGCGCTCACGCCTGCTGCCTCCACGGCACGCGCAACCTCCACCGCATTGCGGTTGGCATCGTCCCAGCCCGCACGGAACTTTACCGTCACCGGAATCTTGACGGCCTTCACCATCGCCGCCAGAATATCATGCGCCAGCTGCGGATTCTTCATCAGCGCCGAGCCTTCGCCGTTATTGACAATTTTCGGCACCGGGCAGCCCATATTGAAATCAATCATATCTGCACCGCTGGCCTCTACCATGCGTGCAGCCTCCGCCAGCTCCGCCGGCACACTGCCGAAAAGCTGAATCGCCGTCGGACGCTCGCCATCATCAATGCGCAGCATTTCGGTAGTCTTGACGTTTTTGTACAGCAGTCCCTTGGCGCTCACCATCTCCGACACGGTCATGCCGCAGCCCAGACGGCGGCAAATCAGGCGGAACGGCAAATCCGTAATGCCTGCCATCGGCGCCAGCGCCAACGGTGCAGACAGCTCTATATTACCAATATTCATAAAAATAACTCCTATCGAAAAAAAGCTGCCGCGCAGCAAAACGCTACTCACGACAGCTTCAACTTTTTTTCTCACGAGCGACGGAATAAATCCCTGCTCTTATTTAGCGTTTTTTTCGTACAGAATGCGCAGACCGTCCAAAGTCAGGAAAGGTTCTACAACATCAATACAATCAGATTCTGCAGCCATAGTATTGGCAAAGCCACCGGTAGCAATAACGTAAGCATCACCGCCGAGCTCCTTCTTCATATGGTTGACAATGCCCTCCATCTGACCTACGAAGCCGTAAATAGCACCTGCCTGCATAGAGCTTACAGTATTACGGCAGATAACGGATTTAGGCTTAACGAGTTCGATACGCGGCAGCTTCGCTGCGCGTTGGAAGAGCGCTTCTGTAGAAATGCCGATGCCGGGCGCAATAGCACCGCCCAGGTATTCACCTGTCGGCAGCAGAGCACAGAAGGTGTTGGCAGTACCGAAATCAATGATAATCATCGGCTTGCCCAGATGACTGAATTTATGGAAGGCTGCCACAGCGTTGACAATACGGTCTGCACCAACCTCTTTGGGATTATCATATTTAATGAAAATGCCGTTTTTAACGCCAGGTCCTACAACCATCGGTTTAATGCCGAAATAGCGCTCACACATGTGGCACAAGGGAATCAGCACCGGAGGCACAACACTGGAAATAATGACGGAAGAAATCTTATCCATTTCCACATCACTATAAGCAAACATGCTGCGCAGCATAATACCAAATTCATCTGCAGTTTTAGAACGGTCTGTAGAAAAGCGCCAGTGTACCTTTAAAGTCTTATCCTCGAAAACACCGGCTACGATGTTTGTATTTCCTACATCCACAACAAGTAACATTCTAAGTTCCTCCTCGGAAATCTGCGTTCCGTTCGCAAAATACGGCATAAAAGCCTTTTTTATTTTACCACAAAGCGGAAATATTGCAAGAAGAAATTGTAGCTATTTAACGCTTACCGTTTTACGCGTACTCATTCCCCTTAGCCTTCGCCGGACGAATAGAAACATCACCGGCTACAACCTTTTCTTTGCTGCCGTCCTCGCGGCGTACAATCAGCAGGCCTTCTTCATCAATATCCTCGGCAGTACCGAAATAAGTCATATCAGGGGCAATAACCTTTACCTCCTGACCTAAGGTGCAGGAATAACGGCGCCATTCATCAAATACAGGGCCAAAGCCATCCTGTACCGCAGTTTCATACAGGTCCTCCATATTCTTGAGGATATCGCACAAAAGCTCTACTCTGGTAAAAGGCTCCGTTGCGGCATCAGCCACGGAAACAGCCAGGTCGCGTACTTCTTCGGGATAATCCTCGGGAGAAGCGTTGGTGTTGATGCCGGTGCCGATAACAACATAATTGATATGACCGAATTCGGCATTCATTTCCGTCAGGATGCCTACAAGCTTGCGTCCCAGCAGAAGAACGTCGTTAGGCCATTTGATAGCGGCATGAACACCGGCAATCTTGTTGATAGACTTTACTACGGCAACAGCTGCCAAAAGCGTACATTTAGAAGCCTCCTGCGGCAGGAACGGCGGCTTCAGCACCACGGAAAACCAGATACCCTTCGCATAAGGGGAAATCCAGCCGCGGGATAAACGTCCTTTGCCTGCGCCCTGCTCCTCCGCTACTACCAGCAGACCGTTTTCGCAGCCTTCGTTGGCCAGTGCTTTAGCCAGGTTATTGCTGGAATCAACGCTGTCACGATAGCAGATATTGCGTCCCAGCCATTTGGTCTGCAGACGGGACAAAATTTCCTGCGGGAACAGACGGTCCGGCACCTCGCGCAGAATATAACCGCGCTTAGGCACAGATTCAATCTCGTAGCCCTCGTTCTTCAATGCCTGGATATGCTTCCAGATAGCAGTACGCGAAACCTCCAGCTCCTTGGAAATCTCTTCACCGGAAACCGGTGTCCCCTTACTGTTTCGCAGCAGCTCCAAAATACGTTTACGCATATATATCATCCTCTCCGATTCTCTTAATACTCTTCGTTATCAGTCTAAAGTCTGTCTATGCAGACATTCCGATATGCAAAGAGTAACACCAGGTTAACCAAAAGTCAAGTCTAAAGTGAACGATGCCTTCGATAAAAGTAAAAAACCGCCACACCTAAGTGCAGCGGCTCATAAATCAACCTTTATTTGATATACTGGTCCTCCAGCTTATCAAGCGTACCATCCATATCCTTTTCTTCCATAAAGAAGTTTACGTAGTTCAGCCAATCCTGATCACCTTTAGCCATCAAGATACCAAAGTGATTTTTCGTAAACGGATCATCTAGCAGAGGTGCTGCCAGACGGGCATCATCACGCACATAACGACGTGCTTCCATAGTTTCGGTAATCATAACATCAGCCTTGCCTTCGGCAATCAGCGCAGGAATTTCTGCATTTTGCGGATGTACCAAAAGTGTGCAATTAGGCAGATTGCTCAGAGCAAATTTTTCATTAGTGCCGCCGGGATTAACCATAACGCGAACGCTATTCTTATTCAAATCCGCTTCAGATGTGAATTTCTTTGCATCAGCCTTGCGACAAAGAATAGTCTTACCGAATGTCAGATAACCATGAGACATATTCATTTTTTGTTCACGGGCAAAGGTTCTTGTAACACCGCACATAGCAATGTCAAACTTTCCGGCCATTGTATCAGCCTGCAGTGTTTTCCAGGTAGTCGGTACATATTGCACCTTAACACCCAAGGACTGTGCCAACAGCTCCGCTACCTCAACATCAAAGCCTTCATACTTGCCGGTTTCTTTATTAAGATAGCTCATAGGCTTATAATCGCCGGTACTGCCGACCAGCAAAATACCTCTAGCCTGAACATCTTCAATTTTTCCTGCCTCTGCGCTCGGAGTCAAAGCACCCATACCGCAAATTGTCGTTGCCAACAGCGCACCTACACATAATTTCTTTAAGTTTACCATACTACCATCCTTCTTTCTTATCTGCTATACAGCAGATATTTTGGATGTATTATACAATATTTATCGCCAATTAGCTAGAATTTTATCACTTTTTTGCAGAAATGAAATTGATTAAAGAAAAAGTGTTAAGCTGTTTACACAAGCAATCCTCTAATACCATTTGCTCTGCACACGCAACCAGGCACCTGCTCCGCCCTTGCTGCGCACCTGCAGCCACGTGCCTTCATCAACCGGCTGCAGCAAGGTCTTGTCAACCTCCAGCTTAGCAGTTGCTCCATTCACCGTCTGTACCTCAATAACGCAGGGGGTATTCGCCTTATCCATGCGTGATTCCACCAGCTTATAAACATCGCCCTCACGCAGCTGATATTTAGTGCGGTTTTTATCCTCTACTATCTTAGTCTGCAGTACCTTCACCGCAGTAGGCGCCGCAAGCTCCAGCTTATCCGTCACATCCAGCTCCTCGCCTTTGGCAAAGCCTGCTGCCGGCTGAGCAGTCACAGAAGGCTGACTGTAAAAGCTGTCGCCCTCCTTCACACTGTAGCTTCTGTCCTTCAGTCCAAAAATATTCATACCGATTGCAAAGCCCGCCAGCAGGCAGAGCAATGCCGCAATTCTCATTACCAGCTTATTACTCATCATGCCCACCTCACATCAGCTTCGCATCCGAAAGCGCATTGTATTTCACAAAGCCCGGCTTGCCGTTGAATTCAACCTTTTTCCACTGGCCTACATAAGGAAAACGCAGCAGATTGGTAGAAAAATCAAGGTCATATTCCTTGTCATCAACCAAAACACGTCCCTTGGTTTCACCGCTACCTCTGTCCGCCTGCAACACAAGTACCTGCGTACCGGCAGGAATAATATGCCGCCTTCCGAAAAACTTGCGGAACTGCAGCTGCTGCTCCGTAACAGCATAGCGTTCATCCTTATCCTGACTGGAAACTGTATCAATATAATCCAGCTTAACACCGGCAGACAGATAATCAATAACCTTGCCATGCAGACCTGACGGGGCACTGTACATCGCAGCCTTATCCTGCAGCACAACGCACTGCAGTCTGCCTGTTTCCACCTTGGCATAATGCAGCTCGCTCGTAAGCTTCGCCGTATTATAATGCGGCGAGGTTTTATTGCTGCTCCAAGCATAGCCTGCCCCGGCAATAAAGCCTGTCAGCAGCGCCGCCACACACACAGCAGCAGTTTTTCTGTTTATACTCTGCAGTTTATCAAAAACCATAAGCACACACTCCCTTAGATATTATTGTCAGAAGCTCATACTATGCTTACATTTTCTCATACTTGCAGAGCTTTCGCAAGCAAAACAAAAAAGCCCAAGAGCCATACTCTTAGACCTGAGATTTAAATGGTGCGGTAGAGAGGATTTGAACCTCCACGGGGTCTCCCCCACTAGCTCCTGAGGCTAGCGCGTCTGCCGTTCCGCCACTACCGCATACTGTATTCAGTTCGTTGCCGTCATAAGCAACATAGATATAATAACACAAACCATATACCTTGTCAACACTATTTCTAAATTTTTTTCAAAAAATATCTGCCAAACCATCTTCTTATAAACCACCCCAAAACACAAAACAAAAAAGGACTCATGCGTTAACATAAGTCCTCATTAATTCAATGTTGGTGCGGTCGGTGGGATTTGAACCCACACGGGATTTCTCCCACCACCCCCTCAAAGTGGCGTGTCTGCCGTTCCACCACGACCGCGTCTTTGGGATAAAGTTCATAAATAAAAATGGTGCGGTAGAGAGGATTTGAACCTCCACGGGGTCTCCCCCACTAGCTCCTGAGGCTAGCGCGTCTGCCGTTCCGCCACTACCGCATGCTTTATTCACTTCGTTGCTGTCATAAGCAACATAGATATAATAGCATACTCTGACGCGTTCGTCAAGTAACCTTGCGAAAAAAATTTATAAAATCTTCTTTTGCTATTATTTTATCTTATCCTTATAAAGCAGATAATATTTATCCCTATCCTGCATAACCTTAGCTACATATTCACGGGTATCAGGGTAAGGAATAGATTTTATATCATTGAAATTATAGTCCCAGCCGTTTTCCTGCATCCATTCATGCGTCTGTCCGCGCCCCGCATTATAGGCCACCATCAGCAGCACCAGGTTATGCTGAAATTCGTGCTCCAGCTCGCCTACGTACCAACAGCCCATGCGAATATTTTTTCTCGTCTGGTACAAATCACTGTCCTGATAATTCTCCAGGCCCATCTGCTCGGCAATCCAACGTCCTGTTTCCGGCATAATCTGCATCAGTCCTACAGCTCCGACTTTGGAAACAGCATCATGCTTGAAATTGCTTTCATTTTTGATAATGGCAGCAACCAGAAAAGGATCTACATTATTTTTCTTACTGTAGGTCACAATATCCTGCTGATGATCCCACATATAAACGAAACGCATCTGCACAGTATCGCTGCTCCAGACCTTCCAGCCGCCGAAGGCTATGACAAGCAGCACGCCAAGAAGCAGCAGCCATCTGTACAGCCTTCCGTGTGTCTTAGTCCGTCTGCTGCGGGCTTTGCGCTTACTCTTCACTGACGCCACCCAAAAGCAGCTCCAGCTGCGAACGCACAGCCTGCATGGTTTCCGCCTGACTGCCACTGTTATCCAATACTACATCGGCATATTTTCTCTTTTCTGCCAATGACATCTGCGCTTCAATACGCGCATTCACCTCGTCCGCAGTCATGCCGCTGCGCAGCATTGCTCTTTCAACCTGCTGCTGACGGCTGACGGATACCAGCCACACGCTGTCCACATTCTTGTGCCAGCCGCATTCAATCAGCAGAGGCACATCCAGCACCGCTGCCTTATATCCCTGTTTGCTGCTTGCAGCCAAAAAGCTTTCTGCCTGCTGCCAGACTATTTTATGGATAATCGCCTCCACTGCCTTCAGCGCTTCTTTGTCATGAAAAATGCGCTCGGCAACCTTGGCTCTGTCCAGCGTTCCTTCCTCGCTCAGATATTCCTTGCCCAATACGGCAATCACCTGCGCCAGGCCTTCGCTGCCTACAGCTACCGCCAGACGTGCTTCGGCATCCGCATCAAAAACAGGCAGTCCCAGGCTGCGCAGCTCTGCAGAAACTGTACTTTTACCGGAAGCAATACCTCCCGTCAAACCTATTGTTATCATTATTCTCCACTCCTACTTTTGGCAATGCTCACAATAAACCGTGCCTCTGCCGCCGACCTTGGTTGTCTGCAGCAGCGCACCGCATTTTTTACAGGGCTTGCCGCCTCGGCCGTATACCAACAGATGATTCTGGTTATCGCCCTTATTTCCTTCGCCATCCTTATAATCACGGAAGGTTGTGCCGCGATTTTTGATGCCCTGCGCGATTACCGCATTGACTGCCTCACACAAGCGCCCTACCTCAGCAGCACTCAGGCTGCAGGCTTTGCGCATAGGCAGAATGCCGGACAGAGCCAGACATTCATCGGCATAAATATTGCCAAGGCCGGCAATAATCTGCTGATCCAGAATAAAGCTTTTGATAGCCTTCTTGCTTTTTTGCGCCAACGGCAGCAGATATCCGGCAGTAAAGCCCTCGCTCAGCGGCTCCGGTCCCAGCGTTTCGTAGCCTTCAATATATGTATCGTTATCGGTTACCAGATACAGCGTACCGAAGGTACGGATATCCGTGAACCACATTGTTACGTCATCGGAAAGCGTGAACTTGATTTTAGCATAAGCCGGGGCAGGTGCGGCTGACGGCTGCGCCAACAGCGCGCCTGTCATGCGCAGATGCACTATCAGCTGCTGCTTCGGTGCTGTATGCAGCACCAGATATTTACCGCGTCGGCCCACGCTGCTGATAGTTTTGCCCACCAGTCCTTTGATAAAGGCATCAGGCTGAGGATATTTTATCAATCGCTCCAAATATATCTCTACTGCTAAAATTTTCTTTCCTTCTATATGAGGCGCAAGTGTTTTGCGCACCTGCTCCACCTCAGGCATTTCCGGCACAGGTCTTCCCCTCTTTCCGTAAAGTATCCGTTATTTTGTTTCCGCCCAGTCACGACCGCAATTAACGTCGGCCAGCAGCGGAATATCCAGTGACGCAGCACCTTCCATGGCTGTGCGCACAAGCTGCGCTACCTGCTCCTTCTCATCCTCAGTAACTTCCAGCACCAGCTCATCGTGTACCTGCAGCAAAATTCTGCTCTTGCACTGCGCCTTATCCAGCTCGCGCTGTACGGCAATCATTGCCTTCTTCATAATATCTGCGGCAGTTCCCTGAATCGGGGTGTTGATAGCGGTACGCTCCGCAAAGCTGCGCAGATTGAAATTACTGCTGCGGATTTCCGGCAGATAACGTCTGCGTCCCATCAGCGTGCTGACATAGCCTTGCTCACGTGCCTCGGCTACAATATCTTCCATATATTTTTTTACACCTGTATAGCGCTCAAAGTAGCTGGCGATATAGCCTGCTGCCTCCTTGCGGCCGACATCCAGCTGCTTGGCCAGCCCAAAGTCGCTGATACCGTAAACAATGCCGAAGTTAACAGCCTTCGCACGGCTGCGCATTTGAGGCGTTACTTCGTCAAGCGGCACACCGAAAACCTCGGCAGCGGTGCGCGCATGGATATCCTGACCATGACGGAAGGCCTCCAACAGCAGCTCATCCTGCGCAATGCAGGCCAGAATACGCAGCTCAACCTGCGAATAATCACAGCTCATCAGCAGGTCATAGCCTGCGCCCGGAACAAAAATACGGCGAATCTGTCTGCTCTCCTCCGTGCGTGCAGGAATGTTCTGCAGGTTAGGATCAGTGCTGGACAAACGGCCTGTTACCGTTACAGTCTGCTGGAAGTGCGTATGAATGCGTCCCGTTTTGGGATTAATCAACGGCTGCAGTCCTTCCAGATATGTGGATTGCAGCTTCGCCAGCTTGCGATGCTCCAGAATGGTAGCAATCAGCGGATGCTTGCCCTCCAGTGCTTCCAATACCTTGGCATCGGTAGAATAGCCTGTTTTCGTCTTTTTGATTACCGGCAGCTGCAAGCGTTCAAATAAAATCACGCCCAGCTGCTTGGGAGATTTCAGGTTAAATTCTTCGCCCGCCTGCTCCTGTGCCAATGCCTCCAGCTTGGCAATACGGTGCCCCATATCTTCGTTCAGCTGCAGCAAAAGCTCCTTGTCCGGCGTAATACCGGCAAACTCCATCTGCGCCAGCACCGGTGCCAAAGGCAGCTCAAATTCCTCGTACAGCTTAAGCTGCTGCTGCTCAGCCAACAGGCTGCGCAGCTTGGATGCGAGCTGCAGCAGATTTTCGCAAGGCGTTGCCAGTACTCCCGGCAGATTGCGGCGGCTCAAATCCTCCAGACTGTAGGAACTGTGGCCGGGGTCGGCAACATAGCCTGCCAGGGCAACATCATCAACTATTCCCTGCACCTTCACCTTGCGGCACAGGCAGCATTTATAAAGCTCCTTGCTGTCTATCGTTATCTTTTTGCTGCCTGCGTCTGACAGCCAGCTGTCGAATTTATCCCAACAGCCGCTTTGCGCGTCCAGCAGATAAATTTTATTATCAGCCAAAATTTCGGCACTGCTGAAATACAGCTCCGGCAGCTGTCCTGCTACCTGCGCATGCACGGTAACAGGCTGCTTTGCTTTTCCCAAGGCTGCAAAAAGCTCCTCTGCCAGCTGCGGCGTATTGACAGCAATCTGCTGCAGGCCTTCCTGCTCAACAGCTTCACCGAAAAGGTCAAAGCTGTCCTGCGCACCGCCAAGTACCACGGCAAAGCGCTCGTACATATTGCGGAACTCCAAATCCTGCATCAGGGTGCGTGCTTCCTCCTTAATCGGCTGCAGCTCATAAGTCTGCACAGCGGTATCAACAGGTGCTTCCGTGCAGATTGTTGCCAGCTGCTTCGACAGTAAGGCAGATTCCTTGTTGTCCGTCAGCTTTGTCTTTAACGATTTGCCGGAAACCTTTTCGATATTCTCCAACACCGTTTCCACATTACCGTATTCCTTAATCAACTTCATCGCTGTTTTAGGACCTACGCCCGGAACGCCGGGAATATTATCCGAGGTATCGCCCATCAGGCCCTTCAGCTCAATCAGCTGCTTAGGCTGCAGGCCCTCGTAATTGGCGGCAAATTCTGCCTCATCAAAAACTTGAATATCGCTGATGCCGCGCTTGGTATAAAAAACCTTGGTGCGCTTATCAATAAGCTGCAACTCATCGCGGTCACCAGTAACAATGATAACATCAACCTCCGGCGGTGCCTGCACGGCAAAAGTACCGATAATATCATCGGCCTCATAATCATCCAGCTCCAGCGTGCGTATTCCCATGCATTCCAAAACCTTCATCGCCAAAGGAAACTGCTCGCTCAGTTCGCTCGGAGTAGGCTTACGCTGCGCCTTATATTCCGCATACAGCTTGCTGCGGAATGTTTTGCGCGATTTATCAAAGGCAACCGCCATATAACGAGGCTTCACCTCATCCAAAAGCTTCAGCAGCATATTGCACAGTCCGTACACTGCTCCCGTATGGATACCCTGACGCGTAGTCAGCGGCGGCA
Source organism: Phascolarctobacterium succinatutens YIT 12067 (assembly GCF_000188175.1). Lineage (GTDB taxonomy): Bacteria > Bacillota > Negativicutes > Acidaminococcales > Acidaminococcaceae > Phascolarctobacterium_A > Phascolarctobacterium_A succinatutens. The sequence goes on from NZ_GL830887.1 coordinate 15,227, forward strand.
AAGCAAAAAACGCTCTATGTATTAAGCTGCTGCCATCTATTACTAAAAATTTATCTGCCATAACTGCTCCTCCTCTATGCCGCTCACATAGAATAAACATTAATGTAATTATTATATCATAGCGAGGCAAGAAAATATGTAACTAAAATGTAAGAAAGGCTAAACTTCGGCATAAACTGCCGCATTGATATACATACAATACAAAAGCGCAGAACTGTCTGCATGCCGAGTTCTGCGCTAAGCTACTGTCTAAAAATATATTTTTTCTACCGGATAATAGTCGTGCAGTATTTTCCTTAAAAGTGAAAAATCATCCGATTTAAACGTCACCAGAGAATACTTGGTTTTAATATAATCTATAAAATCCTGTAAATTATCACATTTAATATAATGCTCCTGAGAATTATCCCTGATATATTTGCCGATTACATCATTAATGAGCTTAATTGTTTCCGGAGCAACATCCGACTCCGGAACAAGGTATAATTGTGAAATAATATTATTAAAGCTATAAGCCATGGGCTTATGCCAACGGCTTTGCGACAGCATAAACAAACGGGCAAAGGCAATAAGATTACGCAAGCTTTGGTTGGCACGATGTATATTGCCTTCCGTTTCACCTTCCTTCTCAAATGCAGTCAGCTTCGGCGGCACTGCCATTTCCCAGCATTGGAGCAGTTTAAGGCCCCTTTTTTCGGGAAAAACCGGATAATAGGCAATTCTCTTTTCCAAATCGCACACCTTAAGCATAATTATATCATCCTTCAAAAAGCGATCGCTGCCATCAGCATTATAAACAAAACTCCATGGCGGCAGCTCCTCGTAAGACTCCACCTGAATACGAAACTTATTGTTCATTCCTATGGCTGCCGCCAGGCTCTCACAATAAGTTTTTTGAAAAGCAATGATTTCCCTAGTGCTTGCATCTTTGCACTTATACATTGCATCATCCCTTCCTTAAATAATAGATTATATACTTATCTTCTCCCCATGCCTTTTAAGGCTACTCTCCTTTCCCTGATTATAGAAGTTATCTATTTATACTACCCCTAGTATAAATTCATAATTCTCTTTATTCAGATTCTTTTCTTTATTCGCAAAATTTATCGCTATTTTTTACGGCTATTTGAGCTTCACATATCACAAATAGCCGTAATAAATTTTTCCGTTCTCAGAGCAGTTTTAAAAACCACTTTCTTTATACATAATTATACCATAATACAGCGTTTTTGTCTAGTATTTTTGAAAATTATGCAACTTTTTTTGGATTATATCTAATCGTTATTCATATGATTCTCAGGATGCCTTTTTAATGAGCATTTTTTATTCCTCGTCTGAGCATTTATTGATTCCGGCACATAGCAAAGTCAGGCCACCCAAAGTCCAAAATAACAATCCCATCTGAGTATTGAAATAAACATGGTCAGTCAATCCGCCAATAATAATGCCTACTGTTGCCAGCACATAACCTCGTCCCATAGCCTTCAGCCACAAGCTGCGTCCATGATATGCCAGCTTCCAGCCTGCAGGCAGAAAAATTCCGAACCAGATAACAAGAAAAATCAGCAGACCATGCGCACCAAGCTCCGCCCAGATATTCAAGAAGATATTGTGGCAGTGGTACATGATAACGTTCTTGTCCGCCAGATAGAAATTATATGTAGGATAAACAAAGCGATAGCCGTACCAGCCTACTCCCAAAGGAAATTCCTCGATAATCCACTTGGTGCTCTTCAAATAAGCCATGCGCAGAGCAATCGAGGTATCACCGCCATAACCGCCGCGAATAGATTCCAGACGCTGTAGCACCGCCTGACCGCCAAGCGCCAGAGCAGCCGCCCCGCCGCCAAGGACAGGAATAAAAGCCTTACGGCAGAACAGCACGCAGAACGCCAGCAGCATCACAGCGCAGGCTACCCAGTTGCCGCGTGAATATGTATAAAGCAGGCAGACTGCTGCCAAAAGTCCTGTAATAAGAAACGTCAGACGCCATTTTTTATACGCCTTCGTCTGATTGAAAAATGCTGTACTGTAAGCCACAACCAGCACCAGATAGCCTGCCAGGATATTGGGGTTAACCAGCGTAGAGAAAACACGCACCTTCAAATCAGGGAACTGCGCCGGGTCCACCCAGATGCCCTCGGCCGTAACGCCGAAAATCTTCTGCGCAATACCGATGGCGCTCACCAACAGCGATACACCTAAAAAAGCACTGATGAGCTGCAAAGGACGCGGCAAAGTGCCGAAGCGCTGCCACACAAGCGCAAGCCTTTGCTTGACGTCAGCATTTTTCCAGGCCTCACTTTGCGTCAGCGGCTCAGCCTCGCAGGCAGTCAGATGCGCCCTGTCCTGCTCACTGCTGCGGCCGTAACGCAATAGCACAAAAAACAGTGCCGCATACTGGCCTACAACATAGATAAGATTCCAGAAGGACAAAAATCTGTCCAAGGAAAAATATACCGAACCAACCGATATCAGCAAAAGAAGATAAAACGCTCCCTGCTGCCACGGCTTCAGCACATTTTCCTGCTGCGGGAGTCCCTTAACATGCGCTACAATCACAGCACCGATAAAGGTCATCGCCACACAGAAGGAGGTAAATTCCTGTTCCAGTGGAATAACCGCCACAGTAAACAGCAGCATATACCATATTTTATTTTCGAGATAATTTGCCAGTTTTGTCATGATACACCCTAACAAAAGATTCTATTTTCTTAAACAAGCCATTAATATATCGTAGCGCAATATTTAATTGCGACGCAGATACGCCCCCTTCCGCCTCGCTACGCTCGGCACCTTCCCCGAGGGGCAGGCAAGAAGGTTAGCAAACAGCCTTAACGAGCAATTAATATATCGTGTAAGGAATAGCAATTTTAGCAAATGAGTG
>NZ_GL830888.1:0-1267 GCF_000188175.1 Phascolarctobacterium succinatutens YIT 12067
CGCGTTGCTAACCTGGAGAAAAAAGCTGACAATGTAAAAGTAACCGGCGAACTGCGTTACAAATACATGAGCAAACAAGGCGATGCTAACGTTGATAAAGATGGCAACCATAATTCTTTTGAAAATGATCTGCGTTCCCGTATTTGGGTAACCGGTCAAATCAATGATGACTGGTCCTACACCGGCATGATTGAAAACACTCAAGATTTCTATGGCGAAAGCGCTAACAAAGGCGATGAAGATACTTCCTTCCAACGTGCATATGTTGAAGGTAAAATCGGCGGCATGGATGTAACTGCTGGTCGTTACAATGCATTCTTTGCAAACGGCAACATCTATGATGCACGTGTTGATGGTGTTGAAGTATCCTATGGCAGCAAAGTTAAAGTAACTGGTTTCGCTGGTAAAGCAGCAGATGGTCTTGCTTTCAGTGATTTTGGTGCTGGTTTAGGTACTGAATTTGACTTTGAAGGTGGCAACTATGCTGGTGCTGAGCTCTCCGCTAACCTCAACAAACTGAATGTAGCTGGTGGCTATGTAAACTTCAAGGATATCGCTAAAGGTTCTGTTCTTAATGATACGACCGTTGTACCTGAAGGTATTGATGACGCTATCTGGTATGTTGGTGCAGACTATAACTTTGATGGCAATGTAGCTCTGTCCGCTATGTACTTGAAAGGCGATGCAAGCTATAATGATGTAGACGTTGATAAAGTTCTTGATTATGACTATGATAACGATGGTTGGACCGTTGGCCTGACCTACAAAGGTGCAGAAGCTTCCGAAGCTGGTTCTTGGGGTCTGTTCGCTAACTACTATGACCAAGGATTTGGCACTTACCTGGCACACACTACTGATGCTAATACCTTTGCTGGCACTGGCTTCAAAGGCTATGGCGTTGGCGCTAACTACACCTTCGCTAAAAACATCGTTGGTACTGTAGCTTACTATGATACCGAATCTAAGGTTGCTAAAGACTTTGGCGAAAAAATTGCTGACCAACGTGTTTGGGCTGACGTAACCTTCACTTTCTAATTTAACGATTAGCAAGTAACACAAAATAATACACGCGCGTATAAAGCCCCCTCGCCGTAAGGTGAGGGGGCTTTGTGTTGCAAAAATATATGAATGTGGTATAATAAAAATAGAAAGACAACCGCCTAAGCAGTTCGTGCCAATCCAATCGGCTGCGCCTCTTGGGGCACTATTGCATGGCGCGCATATACCAATCAGCATCGTCCTATGGACTTGCTTCTTGGATGCGCCC
>NZ_GL830888.1:1277-49293 GCF_000188175.1 Phascolarctobacterium succinatutens YIT 12067
TATGGACTTGCTTCTTGGATGCGCCCGCAACAAGGTGGGTTGCCGATTCAATGTGGTAAGAAAATCCACCCCGCGACCGGCAAGTTTTGGGGTGGTTTTCTTATGTCTGGATTACGGTGTTGCAAAAATATTTGGATGTGGTATAATAAAAATAGAAAGACAACCGCCCACAAGGTGGGTTGCCGATTCAAAGAGGAAAGAAAATCCACCCCGCGACCGGCAAGTTTTGGGGTGGTTTTCTTATGTCTGGATTATTTGCTGAACTGAAATATAAATGTCAGTAACGCCAGAATAAATACGCCAAAGGCCATAAGATCTTTGAAGTCGTAATTTTTCATAAGCATCACCTCCATTCCAACGGAATTTCGGCAACGCCACCCTGCAGTGGTTCGCACCAAACCAATCGGCTACGCCTCTTGGGGTGCTATCACATGGCGCGCAGTACCAATCAGCTTCGTCCTATGGACTTGCTTCTTGGATGCGCCCGCAACACGGTTGTCTGTAATATTGTATCATGCAAACAAAATTTTGACAAGAAAGACAAAAAACTACCGCCCTCGCAGCTTTGCTGCGCAGGACGGTAGTTTTGCTTTGTTAAATTACAGGCCAGCCTGCTCAATACCGCTGAACAGGAAGCCTAAATGATTGGTGGAGTTCAGCAACACTACGCGCCAAACACCTTCATTATATTCTAATACATTGATACAGGTATTATCCTGCTTAATCTGCCAGAAGTGCGACATATCAAGGCCAAGCAAATCACAGATAATCGCTTTGTTCACTGCATCATGCGCAGCAACCAGCACAGTCTTATCGATATATTTGGCAGCATAATCGTCAAAGGCAGCGCGCGCACGCTTGCGCACATCCTCCAGGCTTTCGCCGCCGTCAGGCATTTGTACTAGGTGCGGCCTGGTGTGCCACAGGGCAAACTCCTGCGGAAATTGCTTGGCAATTTCCGGTGCCAGCACGCCTTCCCAGCTGCCGTGATTTATTTCCAGCAGACGTTCATCTGTTGCTACCGGCAGCTTGTGCAGATCGGCGCAGAACTTGCAGGTCTGATAGGAGCGCTGCAGTGGGCTGGAGATGCACACATCAATAGGGATATGGTGCAAGCCCTCGGCCAGCAGGTGGCCTTGGCGCAGACCGCGCTCGCTCAGCGGTGTATCTTCCTGTCCTTGGTATCTGCCTTCTATATTCCAGGTTGTTTCGCCGTGTCGGACTAAAATTATTCTCATAGAATTTCCTCGCTGTAATTTATATAGTGATTAGCCTTCGCAGTTGATAAGCTTAACGTCAATAATGCCTTCCACACCACGCAGCTGCAGCATAATATCGTTAGGAATATCATCGCCAACAGCAATCGCCATAATGTTGGTGTCGGATTTAGGAGTGCTGCCAACCTGCATGCCGTTGATGTTGATGCCGGCGCTGCCCAAAATAGTTGCCATTTGACCGATCATATTAGGCTTGTTGACGTGCGGTGCCAGCAGCAGGTAGCCTTCGGGATTGAAGTCAACATGATATTGGTCGATTTGTACAATTTTAGGCTGCTTGCCGTCGAACAAAGTGCCTTCGATTTTATGTGTGCCCTTGGCAGTAGCAATTTTTACATTGATAGCGGTAGTGAAGTAACCTGGCTTGTTAGCCTTAACCTCTTTAACCTCCAGGTTACGTTTTTTAGCAATGCCAGGAGCATTGACGAAGTTAACGCTTTCCTGCAGAATTGGGTTCAGCAGGCCTTTGAGGAAGGCGGTAGTAAGAGCCTGGGTTTCGGTTTCGGCAAGCGCACCGGTGTATTCTACCTCAACGCTCTTAATCGGTCCGTCTGCCAAATAGATGCCCACGGTACCCATACGTTCTGCCAGCTTGAAGTACGGTTGGATAACTGCTGCCACGCTTTTCGGAATGGGCGCCATATTAACGGCGGTCATAACCGGACGGCCTTCGAGAGCATCGATTACGCCGTAAGCAACATCAACAGCTACACCGATTTGCGCTTCGATGGTGGAAGCACCAAGGTGCGGAGTTTGTACAACGTTGAACAGGCCCAGGAAGGGGTTATTTTCTTTGGTAAGCGGTTCGGTCGGATAAACGTCAATGGCAGCGCCGGCAATTTTACCGGATTTAACGCCTTCGGCAATAGCTTCGGGATCCATGCAGCCGCCGCGGGCGCAGTTGACAATGCGCACGCCGTCCTTCATTTTGGCAATAGCTTCGGCGTTCAGCATTTTTTCGGTTTCTTTGGTGAGCGGAGTGTGGATAGTGATGTAATCGGATTTAGCCAGCAGAGTGTCAAAATCAACCAGCTCAACGCCAACCTGATGCGCACGTTCTTCGGTAATATAAGGATCGTAACCAATGGTGGTCATTTCCATAGCCTGCATACGTTTGGCAACACGGCTGCCGATACGGCCGACGCCGATGATGCCAAGGGTTTTGCCCTGTACCTGAATGCCGTCAAAGGATTTGCGGTCCCATTTGCCTTCCTGAATGGATTGATGGGCTTGCGGAATGTGACGAGTCATAGCCATCATCATAGCAACGGTGTGCTCGGTAGCTGCCATGGTGTTGCCTTCCGGGGTGTTGAGTACGACGATGCCTTTAGCGGTAGCGGCAGGAATATCGATGTTGTCAACGCCAACGCCGGCGCGGCCGATAACCTTCAGGCGGGTGGAGGCTTCGATAACCTCCTTGGTTACCTTGGTCATGCTGCGGGTTACCAGACCATCGTAATTGTTGATAACCTTGATAAGCTCCTCCGGCTTCATGTTGGGCATTACATCTACATCAAAGTGTTCGCGCAGCAGAGCTACGCCTTTTTCGCTGATATCGTTGCTGACAAAAATTTTCATGGTGATTTATCCTCCTGTTATTTGTTTTCCTTCATATATTCTTCCATAAACTCCGCCAAAGCCTTGCAGGCCTCCAGCGGCACAGCATTATAGGCACTGGCGCGGCAGCCGCCGACAAGACGATGACCGCCGATACCGACAAAGCCGGCAGCCTTGCCCTTAGCTACGAAATCCTTCTCCATTTCCGGCGTAGCCAGATTGAAGGTAATGTTCATATTGCTGCGAGCTTCGGGAGCAGCATGACCCTTGTAAAAACCGTTGCTGTTGTCGATAACGTCATAGATGAGCTTAGCCTTTGCTGCATTATTCTTGGCAATAGCGTTTACTCCACCCTGCTTTTTAATCCAGTGCAGAGTTTTGTTAACCATATAAATGGCAAAGACAGGCGGTGTATTGTACAAAGAATCGTTATTGGCAAAGGTGCTGTACTTCAGCATAGTGGGCAGCTCCTCACGCGCTGTTGCCAAAAAGCTTTTCTTGGCAATGACAATGACTACGCCTGCAGGACCAAGATTCTTTTGCGCTCCTGCGTAGATAAGATCAAAATCCTTGACGTTCACCTTGCGCGAGAGGATGTCGCTGGACATATCGCAGATAACGGGAACATCAAACTTGGGGAAATCCTTGTATTCGGTGCCGTAAATCGTGTTGTTGGCAGTGAGGTGTACATAAGAAGTATCGGGGCGGAGCGTGAATTCCTGTGGAATGTAGCTGTGGTTCTTATCAGCGCTGCTAGCGGCCTCATAAACCTCGCCGTAGAATTTTCCTTCTGCCATAGCCTTTTTGGCCCAGACGCCGGTGTTGACATAAGCGGCGTATTTTTTAGTGTGGAAATTGGCAGCTGTCATTAAAAACTGGGTGCTGCCGCCGCCTTGGATAAACATAATCTCGTAATCCTCGGGGATTTCCATCAGCTCACGCAGCAGCTGTTTTGTTTCTGCATGCAGGGCAGCGTATTCACTACTGCGATGGCTCATTTCAATGATGCTCATGCCGGTGTTTTGATAGTTTAAGAATTCTTCCTGCGCTTCCAACAGTACCTCGAGCGGCATAGCGGAAGGACCGGCGTTAAAGTTATATGCTCTTTTCATGTATTCTTTCCTTCTTCCTGAAAATAAATAAGGCAAGCACATCCTTTTGGGACGAGCTTGCCTTTATCTCGCGGTACCACCCAAATTGCCATTGCATAATTGCTTCACCTAAAAAAATAAGCCCATCATCCCTATCTTGGGACGAGGACTGCTCGCGGTGCCACCCAATTTGCCTATGGCCAACTTTGAACGCTGTATCGGGCGCACCCGTCAAATTCGTCATTTGCCGCTTCGGAGCGGAACTAGTGTGCTTCGCTGCTGCCTTGCATCAACCGCCAGCTTTCTGAAAAGACCTGCACATTGCTTCTCCATCATTGCGTTGCTTAATGTGATTTGTAGATGATTATAGCACGCCTGCTTTTAGAGTCAAGTGTTTTTGTAAAGATTTTTTATGTATACAATTTTTTTAGTGAATTTGTAACGTAGATTACAGAAAAGTTTCGGTTTGTATGCTTGCAAAATGATGTTATTCATGTTAAAGTAAGCATGTAAACAAAACAACGCAACCGCTAGGGGCGCAATTTGCTGAGAGGACTTACATCCGACCCTTTGAACCTGAATCTGGTTAAAACCAGCGTAGGAAAGCGAGCAGATTTCTGCAAAAAGACAATTCAACCGCTTTCCGACAGGAAAGCGGTCTTTTAATTATAAGGAGGAAAAATTATGGCAACACAAATGCAATTGGCACGCCAAGGTGTGATTACCGAAGCAATGAAAATTGTAGCAGAGCAGGAGCATGTAACTGCGGAGTTTATTCGCGAAGGCGTAGCAAACGGTACTATCGCCATTCCCTGCAACATCAATCATAAAAATATTATTCCGCGCGGTGTTGGTACCGGCCTTACTGTAAAGGTTAACGCTAACATCGGTACCTCCAGCAGCTATCCTGATCCGGAACCGGAGCTGGCAAAGCTGCAGGCTGCTATTGATGCAGGCGCGGATTCTGTTATGGATCTTTCCACCGGCAACAATATCAGCGCTTCCCGTCAGGCAATTATTGCTGCATCTACCGTAATGGTTGGCACTGTGCCTATGTATCAGGTAACTGTAGAAACCATTAAGAAGCGTGGCGCAGTGGTTGAGATGACTAAGGAAGATATTTTCGATGTTATCCGCCAACAGGCTGCAGATGGCGCCGACTTCATGACCATTCATTGCGGCATTAACAAAAATGTGCTGAAAGCACTCATTGACGAAGGCCGTGAGATGGATGTTGTCAGCCGCGGCGGCAGCTTTATCACCGGCTGGATGCTGCACAATGACGCAGAGAATCCTCTGTATGAATACTATGATGAAATTCTTGATATTTGTGCCGAATATGATGTAACTATCAGCCTTGGCGATGGCCTGCGTCCCGGATGCATTGCTGATGCTACCGACAGAGCGCAGATTCAGGAGCTGCTGAACCTGGGTGAATTGACACAGCGCGCTTGGGATAAGGGGGTACAGGTTATGGTAGAAGGCCCCGGCCACGTGCCCTACAACCAGATTGCTGCGAACATGCAGCTGCAAAAACGCCTGTGCCACGGCGCACCGTTCTATGTGCTCGGACCTCTTGTAACAGATGTTGCTCCCGGCTATGACCATATTACCAGTGCTATCGGCGGCACTCTTGCTGCTGTCAGTGGTGCTAACTTCCTATGCTACGTAACTCCGGCCGAGCATTTGGGCCTGCCTGACTTAAATGATGTACGCGAGGGCGTAATCGCTACCCGTATCGCTGCGCATGCCGCTGATTTGGCTAACGGCAACAAGCAGGCATGGGAGTGGGACCTGAAGATGGCAAGAGCACGTAAGGTTCTGGATTGGCCTGCTCAGCTTGATCTGGCTATCGACCCGGTAAAGGCTAAGGAATATCGCTGCCGCAAGAACAAATCCGATGATGAGGCTTGCTCCATGTGCGGTGATTACTGTGCCGTTAAAATTGTCGGTCAGTATCTCGAAGAGCATATGAGAAAGAATTAAGTCATTACTTGAAAAAATAGTATGAATGTGATATATTAAATATAGAAAAAGACAACCGCCCGCAAAGGTGGGTTGCCAGTTGAATTGACTTGAAAAGCCGCCTCGGAATCTGGTAAATTACAGAGGCGGTTTTTCTATGTGCGATTTACTTTCGGTTCTGAAAAATGAACGTCAGCAATGCCAGTATAAACATACCGAAAATCATAAGATCCTGGAATGTAAAATATACCATAGACATCACCTCCATTCTTAATTGAATGAAGGCAATACCACCCTGTAAAACGGTTGTCGTAAAAATTTTAACACATAAACATATTTTTATCAAGAATGCTTGATGCTTATCATTCTGAACTATGCTATAATATAGATAATTATAATATTTCTAGAGGTAACTGATGGAAAAGAATATTTTAGAATATGTCGGCAAAAGCTTATATCAGACACATATTTTGAAGGAAATGAAGCGCTATGTCGTTTTCCGTGCGCGTTGTGCTATGCATAGCAACTCGATAGAAGGCTTGCTGAAATTTTTTGATGCAAACAGCAATCGTCAGGCATGGCTGCAGGGAGCACCTGCGCTTTTGGAACAGACTACCAGAGCGTTTTTTATAAAGGCTCAACTTGGGATGAACGTGTAGAGCTGGTGCAGAATCATCTGCTGATTATGGAAGAGCTGTTCAAGCCGGAGCTGATGGATAAATTGTATAGCAAGGGTGAAATGGTGCAGCTGTGGGAGGATTCCTACGATGACAGACCGTTGACGCTGCAGCTGTGGTTTCATGCCGGCCAACGCAAGGAAGGCTGCATGTCTTTGGCTTTATTCTATGAGGGCGAGCCTTTATACCAAATCATGTTCTGGCTGGCAAAGAATAAAACAGACGGCAAGAATGTTATTTATATTGGTGCCCTGCAGGGACCGCAGAACGGTAATGAGCTGATTAAGGGCATGACGAAGGCTTTCTTCGGCTATCGTACCAAAAACCTGATGTTCTATGGTCTGCGTTGTTTTGCTAAGGCTATAGGCGTTGAAAATATTTTCGCTGTTACCAATGACGGCTATTACGCGATGAACCATGTACGTGTAGATCGTAAGCTGAAGACTGATTTCGGTGCTTTCTGGCAGGAGTGCGAGGGTGTTATCTGCTCAGATCGTCGCTTCTATATTATGCCGACCGCGGAACACCGCAAATCTATGGAAGAGCTGAAGCCGTCCAAAAGAGCACAGCATCGTCGTCGCTTTGCTAAAATGGATGAAATGAAGGCTGCTGTTAAGTCTGCTGTTGACAGCTACAAAAAATAAAAAATTACTTGTTTGGTTTGTAATATAGGTACAAAAGCTGTCTGCAATATTATTTATAGTAACAATCTGTACAAATTTTACATTGGATAAAGCAGAGGTTCAGAATAGAACCTCTGTTTTTTTTAGGTAAAACATGCTATAATGAAAATATATAGCTCTGATTGGAGGTAAGAAAATTGAAAAAACAGCTTGCAACTTTATTGTTGACCTTTATCTTTTGCTTTACTACAGTAATTCCAGGTTTTGCTGCTGATTCTGCTGTCCCGATGGCAGATAAAATCGGCGCTATGGAAAAAATGCTCTATGGCACGGAGCAGAGCGGTTCCTTGCTGCAGCGTATGGATAGTCTGGAAGATGATGTTTACGGAACTATTACCAGCGATGCTATTATAAACCGCGTTGACAATATGTACGATTATCTTGAGGGTACTCCTGATAACGGTGAAGCTTCCTTTGCTACTAAGCTGAATGTGGTAGAATGGAAAATGAACGAAAGCATGTCTGGCGGCGCTGCCAAAAACCGTATTGAAGCCACGGAAAAGCTGCTTTATGGCCAGAATCAGACCGGTTCTTTGAGCGGTCGCCTGGAAAGTCTGCTGAAGCTCGCTTCTTATACTGACGGAAATGTGCCTGTACAGCAGGTTGTGCTTCCGAAGGATTCTGTTTTTAAAATTGCTTTTACCTCTGAGCTGAGCACTAAAATGAGCCGTAAGGGTGATGTAGTTCATTTTAAGGCAGCGGATAACCTGTATGTAAATGACGTACTGGTACTGCCGAAGGGTGCAACCGGTGTTGGTGAGGTTAAGAAGGTTGTTCAGCCCGGTATTTTCGGTAAGGATGGCCGCATTGATATTGACTTTACCTATATCTATGGCGTAGACGGAACCAAGATTCCCGTTACTGTAGGCGAGCTTGCTAAACAAAAGGCTGAAAGCATTGCCGGTGCAGCCGGAGCTGCTATCGGCGGTATGATTATCCTTGGTCCTGTGGGCCTGGTTGGCGGTGCTTTTGTCAAGGGTAACAGCGTAACTATTCCGGTTGGCTGTGAAACATTTGTACAGACTGCTGAAGATACTTCTCTGCAAGGCGTTGTATATCAGGAATAAAATCGAAAATTATACGTGAAAAGCTCACTCTTTCGAGTGAGCTTTTGCTTTTTTTATGGTATAATGTTAAGTGGATTACTATGAAATTTTTTCTTCATCAGTATAGAAAAAAGGAGTTTTTTATATGCATAAGACTTTTATAGCTACAGCTTTGGCACTTGGCATGTGCCTGCCTGTTTATGCTGAGCAGTTCAGCAACAGCAATAGTGACAGTATGCTAAGCCCGGTAACTGTTGATGAACCTAATACAGCGGTACCGCATCGTGAAAAGCTGGATACAGAAAAGCAGCAGGGGCTGCCGATTCGTCTGACCGGTGAACATGCCGAATATGATACTGTCAGCGGTGATTTTCATGCCGAGGGCAATATCAAGGTATCGCAGAACGGTCAGGATATTTATACAACGCAGGTCAAGGGTAATATGAAAACCGGCGATATCTGGCTGCTGGAGGGTGGCAAGCTGGTAGAGGGTGCCAGCGAAACACAGGCTGCCTGGGGCCATTATAACTTTAACAATAAAACCGGTGAAATGAAAAAATTGACCGGTAAGAACGGCAAAGATTTCTTTGCTGCGCCTCATGCCGAAATTTATCCTGATAAGATGGTTCTTGATGAGGGAGGTTCTACGAGCCGTTGTCCGGCAGTAAAGCATCCCAAATGTCTTGAAATCAAGGCAAAGACCTTTGAAATTTATCCTCATGATAAAATGGTAGCCCGCGACGTCAAGGTTTATGTACGCGGCAAGCATATCTATTCCCGTGATTATTGGGAAAATAGCCTGACGGAAAAGTCCAAGGAACGTATTCTGCCGCATATCGGCTTTAAGGACAGCGACAAGGGTACCTATGTCAATCTTTCCTACGAGCGTCCTTTAGGAGATAAAGACACAATTTACGCTGATTTGAATTATTACAGCAAGGCCGGCTATAAGCCTGTTTACGGCTTGGAGCACAACGAGCGTAACTTTAAGGTTACCTATGAAAACGGTTGGTATGAGGATGATGATGAATGGGTAGAGAAGCAGAACAATATCCGCTTTGATTATAAAAATCATCATATTGCACCAGGTTTGCCCTTATCCTACAGTGCTTACTTTGAACGTGGTCTGTGGAAAAATGATGATACCGGACGTAAGAGCTGGCATACAGAATATGGTGCCTTCCTTAACCATGACCGCATTTATCTGTTCAACAGTAAAAAAACCTCTTTAGATTTGACAATCGGTAAGAAGTGGACACGCGAGAGCGCAGATGATTCTGTAGAATCCACTAATGTTTATTATGCAACCTTAGCCCAGAAAATCAGTCCGCATTGGAATACCTGGGTTGGTTATTATCGTGAAGATTTTACGACAGATGTATTTACCTACGATCAGCCTGATATGGCTAAAGAGCTGCGTAATGGTCTGCAATACATCATGGATGACAAGAACAGCTTTACCATTGTCAACCGCTATGATTTGGACCAAAAGAAAAATTATGAAACAAGATACAGCTGGACGCATAAGTTCTGCTGCTGGCAGCTTTCTTTGATTTACAAGCATAAAGATACTGATAATAAAGACAGTGCTTTTGAAGCTAAATTTGATTTTGTAAACTGGTAATGAGGTAGAAAATGAAAGAGATTATTAAGCAACGCTTTCTAGACCATCTGCAGGTGGCAAATGCTGTGATGAACAGCGATATTCTGGCACAGATTGAGCGCATTGCTGTAGAAGTAAAAAAGGCGTTGGCCAATGGCAAGAAGGTTTTGTTCTGCGGCAACGGCGGCAGCGCCGCTGACAGCCAGCATCTGGCTGCCGAGTTTGTAGGCCGCTTTCAAAAGGAACGCGCCGGTCTGCCTGCTATCGCACTGACGGTAGATACCTCCATTCTGACTGCTGTCGGCAACGATTACGGCTATGATAAGGTTTTCGTACGTCAGGTGCAGGCACTCGCACGTCCGGGCGATGTGCTGGTAGGCATTTCCACAAGCGGCAACAGCGCTAATGTTGTGGAAGCTGTTGAGCTGGCCAAGAGCATGGGTGTTTTCTGCGTAGGCATGACGGCTGAGGGCGGCGGTAAAATGAAGCTGCTGTGCGACGAGTGCATTGCTGTGCCGGCGAAGGTTACTGCCCGTGCGCAGGAAATGCATATTTTGATAGGCCACATTTTATGTGAGCTGGTGGATGGTGAATAATTTGGCTGATTTAGCTGTAACAACTTTTTTAGCGGAACAGATTAAGAATGTACGCATTGCTGTTATCGGCGATGTGATGCTGGACAGATATTTTCAGGGTGAGGTTAAACGCATTTCTCCGGAAGCACCTGTACCGGTAACACGTATTACAAAGATAAATTCTGTGTTGGGCGGTGCGGCAAACGTTGCTGCCAATCTGGCACATCTGGAATGTCAGGTTTTTATGGGCGGTGTGACAGGTGATGATGAAAACCGTCTGCTGCTGGAAAAGCTGATGGATGATGCAGGCATCAATCATCAGGGACTGGTGAAAAGCAAACGCCGCAAGACTATTACCAAGTTGCGTGTTTTGGGCGGTAATCAGCAGATGCTGCGACTTGATTTTGAAGAAACCGGCGATTTATTTCCGGATGAAATTGTTGAGCTGCGTCATTGGCTGGCAGGCTTGCTTGACGAAGGCTTGGATGGTATTATTGTTTCCGATTATGCCAAGGGTGTCTGCTCGGATGATTTTTGCCAATGGGTGATTGCTCAGGGCAAGGCCTATGATATACCGGTGTTGATTGATCCTAAGGGAGCAGACTGGTCTAAATATGACGGCTGTGATTTTATTACGCCTAATTTAAAGGAAATGTGTGAGGCTGCAGGCTGTCAGCGTGAAAACTCTGATGAAGCCGTTGTCAGCATGGCGCAGGCTGCACGTGAAAAATTCCATATCAAAAATGTTGTTGTTACCCGCAGTGAGCGCGGCATGAGCCTGGTTAATGCTGAGCAGGTGCTGCACAGTCCTGCTACTGCGATTGAAGTGTTTGATGTTTCCGGTGCCGGTGATACAGTGGCGGCTACGCTTCTGGCCGGTGTTGCAGGCAAGCTGGCGTTGGCAGATGCTGTTTATATGGCGAATCGTGCTGCAGGAATTGTTGTGGCCAAGGTTGGCACTTATCCGGTGCACCGTGACGAGCTGTTGAAGGATTTGCTGACGGAGGAACGTAAGCAGGGCCGTGGCTATCGCACGCTGAGCTGGCAGGAGATAGCATCTTTGGCGGCAACCTGGAGAGCCTGCGGCGAAAAGATTGTTTTCACCAACGGTTGCTTCGATATTCTGCATGTAGGACATGTAACGTATTTGGAAAAGGCGCGCAACCTTGGCAAGCACCTGATTGTCGGCCTGAATACGGACGCTTCCGTACGCCGTCTGAAGGGTGAAACAAGACCTTTGGTGCATGAGCTGGACCGTGCGCGTGTACTGGCAGCGCTGGCCTGCGTAGATGCGGTAGTACTGTTTGATCAGGATACTCCGACCGAGCTGATTGAAAAAATTCGTCCCGACATTCTCGTCAAGGGCGGAGATTACAAGCCTGAGGAGGTTGCCGGACGTGAATATGCCGGTGAAGTGCGCATTATAGAATTTGAAGATGGTTATTCCACAACCGGTGTGGTGGAAAAAATTGCCAAAATGGTTAAGGAGGGCAAATTATGATTATCGTAACTGGTGGTGCCGGTTTTATCGGCAGTAATATTGTTAAAGGCTTAAATGACCGTGGTATTGATGACATTCTTGTTGTCGATAACCTGACCAACATGGTTAAATTCAAAAATATCCAAGGCCTGAAGGTTAAGGATTATATGGATAAGTATGCTTTCATGGATGCACTGAAGGCAGGCAAATTCAATCATGAAAAAATCGACGTTATCTTCCATGAGGGCGCTTGCTCCGATACAATGGAATATAACGGCAAATACATGATGGAAAACAACTTTGAGTATACTAAAAACGTGCTGCATTTCTGCCTCGACAGAAAGATTCAGATGATGTATGCTTCCTCTGCTTCCACCTATGGCAGCGGTGCGCATGGCTTCCGTGAAGAGCCTGCCTGTGAGGAAGCACTGAATGTATATGCTTTCTCCAAGCTGTTCTTCGACAACTATCTGCGCCGTCTGCTGCCGCAGGCACAAAGCCAGGTAGTAGGCCTGCGTTATTTTAACGTATACGGTCCGCAGGAGAATCATAAGGGCAAAATGGCTTCTATGATTTATCAAATGTATAACCAATGGAAAGCAGAACATAAAGTTCGCCTGTTCGGTGAGTACGCCGGTTATGGACCGGGCGAGCATACTCGTGACTTTGTGTATGTAAAAGACGTTGTTAAGGTAAACTTCTACTTCTGGGATCATCCGGAAATCAGCGGTATTTTCAACTGCGGTACCGGCCATGCGCATCAGTTCAATACTCTTGCTAAGGCTGTGCTGAACCACTTTGGTAGCGGCGAGCTGGAATATGTACCGTTCCCTGAAGTACTGAAGGGCAAATACCAGAGCTTTACCGAAGCAGATGACACTAATCTTTTGGCAGCAGGCTATGACGGAGGCTTTACTCCGATTGAAGAAGCTGCAGAGGAATATTGCCAGCTTCTCGACAAGACCGGCGGTTATTACGTTTATGAAGGCTAAGGCGGTATTTTTTGACAGAGATGGCGTGCTCAATGTTGATGTAGCCTATCTCTACAAAATTGAGAACCTGCGCTGGATTGACGGTGCACGCGAGGCTGTGGCGTATCTGACGCAGCTTGGCTATACAATTTTTGTTGTAACAAACCAGAGCGGTATTGCGCGTGGTTATTATACGGTAGAGCAGATGAATGAGCTGCATGCTTATATGCAGCGTGAAATTGCTGCGGCAGGCGGCAAAATAGAAAAAATCTACTACTGCCCGCATCATCCAGAGGGCAGCGTGCCGGAATATACCGGTGTGTGCGATTGTCGCAAACCCAAACCGGGCATGCTGCTGCAGGCGCTGGCAGACTATGATATCGACAAGGAGCAGAGCTTCTTGGTCGGTGACAGTAAGCGCGATGTGGAAGCAGCGGAGGCTGCTGGTGTCAAAGGCTATCTTTACACAGGAGGCAATCTGCTGGATTTCGTAAAAAATATTGTAAGCGAGAGATGATAATGGAGTATCGGAATATCCTGTTAATCAAAATGAGTTCTTTAGGTGATATCCTGCACACTTTGCCCTTTGCGGCAGCACTGCGCAAGCGTTATCCCAAGGCGAAAATCACCTGGCTGGTACATCCGCAGTTTGCCGGCTTTGTACCGGATCCGCCGGTGATTGACGAGGTGCTTTATTTTGATAAGGTAAAATTTAATAAGCTGGGCTTCAGTGATAAGCTGAAATATTTTTGCGAAATGCGCTCTTTGCTGCACAGCAAGCATTTTGACCTGGTGATAGATATGCAGGGCCTTTTCAAAAGCGCGGTACTGGCTGCTATCAGCGGTTGCGATAACCGCATCGGCTATTGCGAAATGCGCGAGGGCAGCGGCTTTATCAGCAAGGCGATTGGCGGAAGTCATAGCAAGGACCATGTTATTGAGCGCTATCTTGACGTGGCGCGTTATCTTGGTGCCAAGGTAGAGTCATTGGATGATGTGGAATTCCCGATGCCGGATTTAAGCACGGAAACCGCTTCTGTGCAGCATAAACTGCAGGAGGCCGGCTGGCAGGGCGGCGATTACGTTGTTATTGTTCCCGGTGCACGCTGGTGGACGAAGGAATGGCCGGTCGAGCATTATATCGAGCTGGCGAAAAAGCTTACGGCTGACGGTACTGCCGTGGTGCTTGCAGGTGGTCCCGATGATGCAGTCAAGGGACAGAAGATTGCCGAAGGCACAGCAAGCTCGCTGGTTATCGATTTGACGGGACAGACAAGCCTGCGTGAGCTGGCGGCGCTGATTAAGGGCTGCAGCTTCTATATCAGTGCGGATACCGGCCCGCTGCATTTTGCGGCGGCACTTAAAAAGCCGCTTGTGGCGATGTACGGACCGACGAAGGCTGACCGCACTGGACCATACGGCAGCAAAAATTCCACGGTATTGCTTTCACCGGCAAAGTGTGCAGGCTGCTTGAAGAAAAAATGCGATAACTGGCATTGTATGCATGATATAACGCCGGAAATGGTTTATAAAATTTATCAGGAAAAGGTGGCAGAGGGCTGATGGCACAAGCTGTAGAATTAAATGGCAAAAAAATATTGGTAACATTTTTGATGCATCTGGGAGACCTGACGCTGACTACGCCTTTTATCCATGCGCTGCGTAAGGCAGCACCGGATGCACACATTACCTTTTTGGCGGATGAGAAGCTGAAGGATGTAGTGCTGCACAATCCGTATTTAGATGAGGTTATCACGATTGATAAGAAGGGCAAGGACAATAGCCTGCTGGCGTTGATGGCCTGCGCCCGCCGTCTGAGCAAGATGGATTTTGATGTGCTGATTAATCTGCATCCGAATGAGCGTTGCAGCTTTATTGATGCTTTTACCAAAGTGAAATTGCGTTGCGGTACAACACACACCATGTTCAAACCGCTTTGGGATGTGTTTACTCCGCTTAACCGCAAAATCCATGCGGCAGACATGTATCTTGATGTGCTGACGCAGCTTGGCGTCAAGAAGCTGGAGCATAACGGCCTGGAGATTTTCCCGAGCGAGGAATATCAGCAGCATGCGGATGAATTCTGGCGCGAGCACGGTGTGTTCGCTTCGGACAAGCTGGTGGGCTTTAACATCGGCAGTGCTGTTGTTACCAAGCGCTGGGCGCCGGAGCGCTTTGCCAAGGTAGCTGATATTCTTGCGGAAAAAGGCTATAAGCCTGTATTCTTCGGCGGTACGATGGACGAAGAAATGGTGCAGGAGGCCGTAAGCTTCATGAAGACAACTCCTGTTGTAGCAACCGGTTGCTTCCGTATCGGCGAGCTGGCGGCGGCAATGCGCCGTTGCAGCCTGGTTATCACGAACGACAGCGGCCCGATGCACGTAGCTATCAGTCAAAAGGTGCCTATCGTGGCAATGTATGGTCCGTCCAGTCCGAAGCTGTACGGCCCTTATACCAAGGATGCAACTATTGTGACAGCGTTGCCGCCCTGCCCTGGCTGTGCGGATGGCATGAAGCATAAATGTGACGATATGCAATGTATGACACGTCTGACGGTGGAGCAGGTAGTGCAGGCTGCCGAGCAGATGTTGGAACAAAAGGAGAAATAAATTGAGTAAGCAAAGCATTATTACCGGTGAGGTTTTATTGCTGTGTGAAAGATTGGAGATGGCGCAGTTTATGCACGCCTATCTCCGGCATTTATTTAAGCAGGGAATCAGCTTGCCTAACATGCAGATTGTAAATTATCAGAGTATCGATAAGTTAGACTTGCTGACTAAACGCCTTATACAGCTGGAAGGCAGAGAAATAGTGCGCAAAGCAGTATTCTTTGCCGACGCGGCTGATGAGCGCGAACGCCGAATGCAGAAATTTTTTGCAGTGCGTGACAATACTTTCTTTAGAGAAGTGGAGTATTGCACGCACTTTTTCTTTCCCGGCAAAAAAGCTACTAAACGTTGGCAAAAAGGCTATCTTGAGGATATGCTGCTGCAATCGCTGCGGCAGGAAAGCTCCGAATGTAGCGATTACTATAATCTTTATAATGTGAGTGCGGAATATCTGCAGACTGTAAATTGCTGCCGTGGGCGTGAGAACGGATTAATGAACTACAGCAGGCATTTATTGTATACATATTTCGCAGGAACAGAAAGGTATGTGGGCATGCGCTTGGGCGAGGCGGCTCTGGCAGGAGCCTTTGATTTGGAGCATCCGTGCTATGCGAGTCTCAAGGAATGCTTGCAAGGCTTAAACTAGAGCAGCAGAATGCGATGTTATCAAAATCACTTAATTGATTTATTATATTGTGCAAAAGTGTTAGCTTTGTTAGCTGTCGTCCTTTCTGAATTTTGGAAAAGCAAATAAATATGTTATAATTAACAAACAAACTAAAAAAGGGGGAGCAACATTTATGTTCGGAGAAATCATTGGAGCAATCAGCAATTTTATGTATAGTTATTTGCTGATTATCATGCTCATCGGTGTAGGCCTGTACTACACTTTGCGTACTCGTCTGGTGCAGGTACGTTTGTTTAAGGAAACTATTCGTGTTATTTTGGAGAAGCCTGTTGAATCCGGTGCGGTATCATCCTTCCAGGCTTTGATGGTATCTACTGCGTCCCGTGTAGGTACTGGTAATATTATCGGCATTTCCACAGCTATCTGCCTCGGCGGTTATGGTGCTGTGTTCTGGATGTGGGTTATTGCTGTTGTTGGCGGCGCTTCTGCTTTTATTGAAAGCACCCTGGCACAGATTTACAAGAAACGTGGTCCGCACGGCAGCTACGGCGGCCCTGCATACTACATCGAAGCTGCTTTGGGCAGCCGCGGTCTGGCAGTGCTTTTTGCTTTGGCCTTGATTGTAACCTATGGCTGCGGCTTTAATATGCTGTGCTCCTACAATCTGCAATCCACCTTTGCTGCTCTGAGCTTCTATAATCCGGATACAACTCCCTGGATTATCGGCGCAGTAGAAGCAGTACTCGTAGGCTATTGCCTGCTGGGCGGTGGCAAGCGCGTTATCAAAGCAACCTCTACTCTGGTTCCTTTGATGGGCGTTATCTACATTTCTGTAGCATTTATCCTTACTATTATGCATATCAATCTGGTTCCCGGCGTTGTAGGCAGAATTTTTGCTGAAGCATTTGACTTCACTGCAATTTTCGGTGGCTTTGCCGGCAGCTGCATGATGTTCGGTATCAAACGCGGTTTGTACAGCAACGAAGCAGGTGTTGGTTCTGCGCCGAACGCTGCTGCTGCAGCTGACGTTTCTCACCCGGTTAAGCAAGGCCTGGTTCAGATGCTGTCCGTATTTATTGATACTCTGCTGATTTGCACCGCTACCGCTTTCATGTGCCTGAGCTCCGGCATCGAGCCGACTAAGGAGCTTGCTGGTGCGCCTTATGTACAGGCAGCTCTGGCAGCAAGCATGGGCGATTATGCTAAGCTGTTTATCACTGTATCTATGGTACTGTTTGCCTTCACTACTCTGCTGGGCAACCTGTATTATGTAGATAATGCTTTTGCTTATGTTCTGAAGCATGTTCCGGGCAAAACCTTTACTCTGTGCTACCGCATTCTGGCTTGCGTACTGATTTTCATCGGTGCCGGCTCCAGCATGGGTACAATGTGGGATTTGGCAGATGTTACCATGGGCTGCATGGCAATTATCAACTTGCCTGTTATCTGCATTCTGGGCGGTCCTGCTCTGCGTGCGCTGGATGATTACACCGAGCAGCGCAATGCCGGTAAGAATCCTGAGTTTAAGGCCAGCAAGATTGGTCTGACTCAAAAGCTGGACTACTGGCAGGATTAAAATTTGTTTCTTGGAGCTGTTACGAGATTTCGTAGCAGCTCTTTTTTGTTTATGATAAAAAAGAGATTATATATGATTCGCAATTCACATTCCGTTTCGTTCAGAGAAAAATTTTCCCGTGTCCGCAGGACACGACGCAACCAAGAAAATTTTTATTTGCTACTAGCAGTATTTTCAGAATTAATGTAGAATAGATACGTAATAAAGCAATTTTTTGGTCAAGGTTGTTTTATGTCCTTTGCGAAGGAGGGAAAGACGATGATTTATAATTATTATCCTGGCTGCACGCTGTCAACGAAGGCGAAGCAGCTGGATATGGCAGCACGACGCTGTGCTGAGGTGCTGGGCTTTCCGCTGGTGGAGCTGCCGGAATGGCAGTGCTGCGGTGCGGTTTACCCGATGGCGCCTGATGCTATTGCCGAGCGTCTGAGTGCGGTGCGTGCGCTTGTGGCGGCGCGTGAAAACGGCGGCGTTCTGGTGACGCTGTGCAGTGCGTGCTACCATGTCATCAAGCGTGTGAATCACGATATGGCGACGAATACGGAGATTCGCCAAAAGGTAAATAATTATCTGCAACTTGAAGAGCCTTATGCCGGTGAAACACGAGTTTTGCATTACCTGGAGGTTTTGCGTGATGAAATCGGTTGGGAAAAGTTGGCGCAGCTTGTGAGCCATCCTTTAAAGGAACGCATGGTTGGCGCTTATTATGGCTGTTTGCTGCTCAGACCGGGAGCGGTTTTGGCCCTCGATGACGTAGAGAGTCCTACTGTTATGGAAGCCTTTATTAAAGCGTTGGGTGCAGAGCCTGTTATTTACAGCATGCGCAATGAATGCTGCGGCGGTTATCTGGCGCTGAAGGATAAGGCGCAATGCGAAAAGCTCGTCAGCGATATTAAAAATAATGCTGCAAGCTGTGGTGCGCAGGAGCTTGTTACTGCATGCCCGCTGTGTGCATATAACCTGACGGCCAATGGTGCCGCAGGCAGCCTGCCGACGCGCTACTTTACGGAGCTTCTTGCAGAAGCACTTGGTGTTGCGGAGAGCGAAGGAGGTGCGGAATAATGGCTGTTGATGAAAAGCAATTGACAGAGGATATTTTGCGCCTTGCTGCTACCGACGTGCGTCGCTGCATGCAATGCGGCCGCTGCAGTGCGAACTGTGAAGCTGCGTCTAAAATGGATTTGCTGCCCCACCGCGTAGTTTGGGACTTAAACAGCGGTTATGCATCCGAGCTGCTGGAGGCTGATGCACCGTGGCAATGTCTGTCCTGCATGGCGTGCGAGGAGCGCTGCCCACGTGGCGTGAGTCCGGCGCGTATTATGGAGGCGTTGCGTCTGCTGCAGATTCGTCAGCAAGGAAACAACAAGCTGTCTGCGGAAAGTGTGGAGCATTATCCGAGCGATATGCCGCAGCAGCTTTTGGTTGCAGCCTTTAGAAAATATAATAAATAGGGGGAAGCTACGTGCAAAAGATTGGTGTTTTTGTTTGTTGGTGTGGCAGCAACATCGCCGGCACGGTAGATGTTGCCCAGGTGGTAGAGGCAGTGCGCCAAATTCCTGACGTTGCCTATGCCATCGATTATAAATATATGTGCTCCGAGCAGGGCCAGGAGCTGATTCGCAAGGCTGTGGCAGATTATAAGCTGGACAGACTTGTTGTCTGCAGCTGCTCGCCGCGTATGCACGAGGCAACCTTCCGCAAATGTGCGGAGGGCGTTGGCATCAATCCCTACATGGTAGAGATTGCCAATATCCGCGAGCAATGCTCCTGGGTGCTGAAGGATAAGGCCGAAGCGACAGCGAAGGCGATTAAATTAGCCAAGGCAGCAATTGCCAAGGTGCGCTTTAACGGAGCGCTGAAGCCCGGCGAAAGCCAGGTAGTGAAGCGCGCACTGGTTATAGGCGGCGGTATTGCCGGTATTCAGACGGCGCTGGATATTGCGGAAGCAGGCTACAAGGTTGATATTGTGGAGAAGGAGCCGACAATCGGCGGCCGTATGGCGCAGCTCGACAAAACCTTCCCGACACTCGACTGCTCTGCCTGCATCCTGACACCGAAGATGGTGGATGCAGCAAACCATGAAAATATTACGCTCTATACCTATAGCGAGGTAGAAAGCGTGAGCGGCTTCGTGGGCAATTTTGATGTGACAATCCGCAAAAAGGCACGCAGCGTGAAGGCTGATATGTGCAGCGGCTGCGGCATCTGTACCGAAAAATGTCCGTCCCGCAAAACTCCGAGTGAATTCGATATGGGACTGAAGAATCGCGGCGCAATCTATATTCCCTTTGCGCAGGCGATTCCCAAGGTGCCTGTTATCGACCGCGAGGCCTGCATTAAGTTCAAGACAGGTAAATGCGGTATCTGCTCCAAGTTTTGTCCGGCAGGAGCAATTGATTATACGCAGACCGATGAGCTGATCACGGAAAAATATGGTGCGATTGTGCTGGCAACAGGCTTTAAAACGCTGTCTCTCGACAAGTTCGGCGAATATGGCTACGGTGCCAGCAAGGACGTTATCACCTCGCTGGAGCTGGAGCGTCTGACGAACGCAGCAGGACCGACAGAAGGTCATCTCGTTTGTCCTTCTACCGGTAAGGAGCCGAAGAAGGTTATTATAGTTTCCTGCGTAGGCTCGCGTGATGTGAGCGGTCGTGGCAAGAGCTACTGCAGTAAAATTTGCTGCATGTATAATGCCAAGCATGCGATGTATATCCGCGAAAAATATCCTGATGTGGATGTAACTGTTTTTTATATAGATGTACGTACTCCGGGCAAGGGCTTTGACGAGTTCCAGCGCCGTGCGGTGGAAGAGTACGGCGTGCATTATGTACGCGGTCAGGTAGGCAAGGTTGTTGTTGATGGCGATGGCAAGCTGACGGTTTTTGCCAGTGATTTGAACAGCGGTCGCAAACTGATGCTGAATCCTGATTTAGTAGTACTGGCGACGGCTGTGCAGCCTTCTCCCGATGCACGCAAGCTGGCAACGATGCTGACTGCCAGCATTGATAACGATGACTTTTACGTAGAGGCGCATCCGAAGCTGCGTCCGGTTGAAAGTCCGACGGCAGGCATTTTCCTCAGCGGCATGTGCCAGGGACCGAAGGATATTCCGGAAACTGTTTCGCAGGCCGGTGCGGCGGCCGTTAAGGTTGTCGGCCTGCTGGCGAAGGATAAGCTGCTGACGAACCCCTGCACTGCGCAGTGCGATACAAGCATTTGCAGCGGCTGCCTGGCTTGCACGCATGTCTGCCCCTATGGTGCGATTACCGGCGAGAGCAAGCAGGTTATTACTAAGCTGGGCGTGCGCGAAACACGTACCGTTGCTGTGGTAAACAATGCGCTGTGCCAGGGCTGCGGTGCCTGCACGGTAGCCTGCCCCTGTGGTGCTATGGATTTGCAGGGCTTTACTAATCAACAAATTCTGGCAGAGGTGGATGCATTATGCTAGAGAAGAAAAATTTTGAACCGAAAATCGTGGCCTTCTGCTGTAACTGGTGCAGCTATGCCGGTGCTGACGGTGCCGGAACGGCCCGCAAGCATTATCCTGCTAATATCAAAATCATCAAGGTTCCCTGCTCCTGCAGAGTGAATCCGCTCTTTATCTTGCGCACGTTTCAGCGTGGCGCGGATGGTGTCATCATGTGCGGCTGTCACCCCGGCGACTGCCATTATTCGACAGGCAACTATTATGCACGCCGTCGTATGACACTGCTGCTCAGTATGCTTGATTATCTGGGCGTGGCCGGTGAGCGCTTCCGTGTGGAATGGGTTAGTGCGGCCGAGGGCGCACGTTTTGCACAGGTGATGAACGATTTTGCCGAGCATATTGCGGCATTGGGTGAGAATGTAAAGTTGAGGGATTTGCGATGCAAAAAATAGAAAAGCTGCTGCAGAAGCGTGCAGCTGAGCTGTTGGCAGAGGGCACAGTAGAGCGTGTGCTAGCATGGCAGGCAGGCGAATTCTTTTACGATAACGCACCTGCTGCTGTTGGCAGCGCAGACGAATGCGACAAGCTCGTTTATAATGAGTTCTGCCCTGCCAATCTCTGCAAATATTTAATCGAAACAAGCCATGCAGGCAAGAAGACGGCTGTTTTCTTAAAGCCTTGCGATACATACGGAGTGAACCAGCTGCTGAAGGATAACCGCATTAAGCGTGAGCTTGTCTACGCCATCGGCACACCCTGCAGCGGTATGCTGGATATCAACAAGATTAAGGCTGCCGGTGCTAAGGGTATCATCAGCGTGAGCGTAGACGGTGATGAGGTTGTTGTCAACACCGCTTATGGTGAAAAGCGTCTGGCGAAGGCTGACGTGCTGCTGAACAAATGCCTGATGTGCAAGGGCGCTGCTTATAAAATTGCGGATGAGGAGTTGGCTGAGCCGTTGACTGTACCGCAGTTTACCGGTGATAAATTCGCCAAGGTCAAGGAGATTGAAGCGATGAGCGCCGAGGAGCGTTTTGCCTTCTGGCAAAGTGAGCTTTCCAAGTGTATCCGTTGCAATGCCTGCCGCGATATTTGCCCGGCGTGCAGCTGCGAGCAATGCATTTTTGATAAGTCTGATACTCCGGTAGCAGGCAAGGCTTATGCCGACGAAGTTGAGGAGCAGATGTATCATATCATCCGTGCCTTCCACGTTGCCGGGCGCTGCACCGGCTGCGGCGAATGTGCGCGTGTTTGCCCGCAGGGAATTCATCTGGAGCTGCTGAATATGAAGTTTATGAAGGATATCAACAGCTTCTTCGGCCAGTATCAGGCCGGTGCGGATAGCGAAACGCCTGCACCGCAGGTAAGCTATAAGCAGAATGATCCCGAGGCCAACAGTGCGGTAGAAGGGAGGGAGCAGCATGTATAAGATAACAAAGGATAAGCTGCCAAAGTTATATGCAGCCCTGCAAAATATCGGTACGCTGCTGCTGCCCTGCAAGAACAAGAGCGGTCATGCGGACTTCGCACCGTATCGCGAGGATGTGGAGGTTGCATTGGATGCGCCGCTGACGAACCGCAGCGCGAAGGATGTTTTCTTCCCGCAGGTAGAAAATCTGCTGACCTTTAAGACGAGCGGCAAGGAGCTGGCGCTGGAGCAGAATGTTCCGCCTGCCGGCATGACGATTGTCATGGGCGTGCGTGCCTGCGATGCGCGCAGCTTTAAGATTTTAGATAAGGTGTTTTTAAAAGCACCTGTTGATACATATTACAAAACAAGACGCGAGCAATGCGTGCTCATCGGTTTAGGCTGCAGTGCTCCAGAAGAAACCTGCTTCTGCCATGCCTTTGGCATTGACGCAGGTGCTCCGGAGACGGATGTGCAGACCTGGCTGGCAGGCGAGGAGCTTTGCTGGCAGGCTGTGACTGCCAAGGGCGAGGAGCTGACAGCGAAGCTTGTCGATGGCGGTGTGCTGGCGGAGGCAACTGCAGATGCTGCGGCAGCGGTCAGCGAGCAGCAGGAGCAGACGCAGAAAATTTTGAGCGTATTGCCTTTGCATGATTTCAAGGTAAATGACGAGCTGACTAAGGATGAGCTGAAGGTATTCAACAGCAAAATCTGGGAACAGATGGCTGCAGGCTGCCTGTCCTGCTGTACTTGTACCTATGTGTGCCCTACCTGTCATTGCTACGATATCCGTGATTATCAGGAGACTGAGGAGCGCACGCAACGCTATCGCTGCTGGGACAGCTGCATGGCGAAGGATTTTACGCTGATGGCGCATGGCAGTCCGCGTAAGACGAAGGTGGAGCGCTTCCGTCAGCGTTATATGCATAAGCTGGTATATTTCCCGGAGAACAATGACGGTGAATATGCTTGCGTCGGCTGTGGACGCTGCCTGCAAAAGTGTCCGGTGCAGCTGAATATCGTCAAGGTAGCCAAGGCCTTGGAAAAAGCGGAGGTGAAGCAGGATGTGTAATTGTCAGGATACCTTGATTCCGCAGATTGGCGTGGTGACGGATATCTGCACGGAAACAGCTGATGTAAAAACCTTCCGCGTGGAGAAAATCGGCGGCGGTAAGCTGTTTGAGCATCTGCCGGGACAATGCGCTATTCTTTCCGTTCCCGGTAAGGGTGAGGCGATTTTTTCCATTACCTCCTCTCCGACGAACGAAAAATATATGGAGTTCAGCATTAAACGCTGCGGCTCGATTACGAACTTTTTGCATTTTGATATTGAACCGGGCCAGCAGATAGCAGTGCGCGGACCTTACGGCAATCATTTCCCTGTTGAGGATAAATTGAAGGGCAAGAATTTACTGTTTATTGCCGGTGGTATCGGTTTGGCACCGCTGCGCAGTGTAATCAATTATATGCTGGACAAGCGTGAGGATTACGGCAGCATTGATGTTGTTTACGGCGCACGCAGCAAGGAAGATTTTGTGCGTTATGACGAGCTGACGAATGTGTGGCCGGTGCAAAAGGATACGCGTGTGCATCTGACGATTGACCGTGCGCAGGAGGGCTGGACGGGCAATGTCGGCTTTGTGCCTAATTTCCTGAAGGACCTGAAGTTTACGCCGGATAAGACGGTGCTGCTGTGCGGTCCGCCGATTATGATTAAGCTGTGCCTGGCGGCGTTGATTGAGATGGGCTTTGAGAAGAAGCAGGTTTATACGACGCTGGAGCTGCGCATGAAGTGCGGCGTTGGTAAGTGCGGTCGCTGTAATATCGGCAAGAAGTACGTGTGCAAGGATGGACCGGTGTTTACTTGCGATGAGCTGGACGAGATACCGGACGAATATTGATTATATTTTGCGTCGCCATAAATATATCGTTCCAGTCAGGAGCAATTTTCCTATGCCTTAGGGCATAACGCAAATTTCGTGCGGAAGCAAGACGGAACTTCGGTAAAATTTGTCATATAGTAACAGTAAGTTACGTACCCTTGTTCCTGTGCTTCCAAGCACTCATTTGCTAAAATTGCTATTCCTTACACGATATATTGATGGCTCGTAATGAAGCTGTTTCGTTTATAGCGGATTTTAGCTTTGAGATTCTGAAATACGTTTTGGAGAAGAAAATATAAGGAGCAAAAATATGGAAGAAATGGTAACTGTTTACCTGCTGGGCAAAAAGTACAGTGTCCCGGCAACCCTGACCATTATGGATGCCATGGAATATGCAGGCTTTAAGCTGGTGCGCGGCTGTGGCTGCCGCAGCGGCTTTTGCGGAGCCTGTGCAGTAATTTATCGCCTGAAGGGCAGCACGGAGCTGAAGGTTGTGCTTTCCTGCCAGACGAAGGTTGAGGAAGGCATGTGCGTTGGCAAGATTGATTCCTTCCCGATTAACAAGCGCACCTTTAATATCGAAGAGATTAAGGCAAGCGATAATATTGTCGGTCAGCTGTATCCGGAAATCTTCAGCTGCATTGGCTGCAATGCCTGCACGAAGGGCTGTCCGCAGGGCCTGAATGTTATGCAGTATATTGCTTACGCTCAGCGCGGCGAATATGAGAAGGCAGCACATGCTTCCTTTGACTGCGTTGGCTGCAATATATGTGCATCCCGTTGCCCGGCGCAAATCAGCCACAGCGCTGTCGGCCTGCTGTGCCGTCGCCTGACAGGCAAATATATTGCGCCGAAGTGCGAGCATCTGGCTCAGCGTGTTGCCGAAATTGAAAACGGCGATTATGTAACGCTGTTGGAAAAGCTCAAAAATATGCCTTTGGACGAAATCAAAGACCTGTATAACAAGCGTGAGATTGAAAAATAAGGAGGTGCGGCAAGGTGAGTGCATTTACTGAAGATATGTTAAAATCTATGGCTAAGGTTGAAGCTACCCGTGCCCAACGTCTGCACGCTTCTATCGAACGCTTTACGGCAGAGGAGAAGGACGAGCTGCTGAAGGAGTTCCATCCGGACTACAGCTCCAAGGGCTTCAAGGTGCTGGAGGTTGGTCCTAACAAGGGCCAGAAGGTGCCGGTAGAATTGGCACAGCTGCTGGAGGGCAAAAGCCGCCTGCAGGATGTAGAGCTTGATTTGGAAAAAGTGGACTATGACGTTGATGTGCTGGTTATCGGTGGCGGCGGTGCCGGTGCTTCCGCTGCGTTGGAAGCACATAACGGCGGTGCTAACGTCCTCGTAGTAACGAAGCTGCGTATGGGCGATGCCAACACGATGATGGCCGAGGGCGGTATTCAGGCTGCGGATAAGGGCAACGATTCCCCGGCGCAGCATTATCTGGATGCCTTTGGCGGCGGTCACTACAAAAATATTCCCGAGCTGTTGGAAGAGCTGGTAACCAACGGACCTTTGGCGATTGACTGGCTGAGCAAGCTGGGCGTTATGTTCGACAAGGAGCAGGACGGCACTATGGTAACGACGCATGGCGGCGGCACGAGCCGTAAGCGTATGCATGCCTGCGCCGATTACACCGGTGCGGAGATCATGCGCGTGCTGCGTGACGAAGTGCAGAACCGCGGTATTCCGGTGCTGGAGTTTTCACCCGCAGTCGAGCTGCTGCTTGACGAGGAGGGCAAAACTGCCGGTGCGGTGCTGTGGGATTTTGATGCGCAGGAGTACAAGGTTGTACGTGCTAAATGCGTAATCATGGCAACCGGTGGTGCAGGACGCTTGCATTATCAGGGCTTCCCGACTTCTAACCATTATGGTGCGACTGCCGACGGCCTTGTTATGGCATACCGTGCCGGTGCGCCGCTGATTTATGCGGATGCTATTCAATATCATCCGACGGGTGTTGCTTATCCGGCGCAGATTTACGGTGCGCTGGTTACCGAAAAGGTGCGCTCGATTGGTGCGCAGCTGGTAAACAGCGAGGGCGAAATCTTTATGCATCCGCTGGAAACCCGTGATGTGGCGGCTGCGTCTATCATTCGCGAGTGTACTGCCCGCGGCAAGGGCGTGAAGGCGCTCGATGGCGTGGCGCTGTGGCTTGATACGCCGCTGATTGAAATGCTGCATGGTGAAGGCACTATTGCCAAACGCATTCCGGGTATGCTGCGTATGTATGCTAAGTTTGGTATTGATTTGCGTAAGGAACCGATTTTGATCTATCCGACGCTGCATTACCAAAATGGCGGTATTCTGATTGATAAGGATGCGGAAACAAAGCTGCCGGGACTGTTTGTTGCCGGTGAAGCTGTGGGCGGTATTCACGGCACCAATCGTCTGATGGGCAACAGCCTGCTGGATATCATCGTCTTTGGCCGCATTGCCGGTACTAAGGCTGCCGAAGCAGCGAAGTCTGTTAAGCTGGGCAAGCTGAGCCTGGAGCATGTACGTCGCTACGCTGAGGAAGAAAAGGCTGCCGGAGTGCATGGTGAGTTGTCGCCGAAGCTGCTGCCGGTTTATACTCATGGCAGAGATGTAAGGTAAAAACAAGATATAAATAAAAAACATACAACGGCAAACTTCACAGTTTGTTCGTTGTATGTTTTTGTTTTATATGCTAAAATATGTTTTAAGACAACCGTTTACGGGGTGGCATTGCTGAAATTCTCTAAGAGAATCGAGGTGATGTCTATGAGGAACGATGATTCCAAAGACCTGATGGCTTTTGGCATGTTCATTCTGGCATTGCTGACTTTTATCTTTCAGTACAGCAGATAGTCTAGACATAGAAAAACCGCCTCTGTAATTTGCGAGCTAGAGACGGTTTTTCAAACCTAATTTAAGCGGCAACCCACCTTTGCGGGTGCATCCAAGAAGCAAGTCCGTAGGACGCTGCTGATTGGTTTATGCACGCCATGCAATAGTGCCCCAAGAGGCGTAAGCCGATTGGAATGGCACGAAATGCTTGGGCGGTTGTCTTCTTTATCTATAATATAACATGAAGCAGAGTTTTTTTCAAGGAATTACTTGTGAACTTTTGGGGGGCGGCGTATCATGATATGGTGCGCCGATTTTTTGTATATGATATAATGAAAAGAAAACGAAAGGAGCATACTTATGCAAAAACTTTTAGCGTTCTTCCTGGCGATGCTGCTCAGCGTCAGCGTAATTGCCGGCTGCGGCAGTAACAGCCTCAAGAGCAACGATAAACAGACAACCCAGACAACAAATGTTAATACAACCAAGAGCAACAATGGCCAGAACACTGCGGCCAACGTCAAGGCCAACAGCGGCAAAATCAAAATCAGCGAAAGCGCTGCCTACACCGATAAGGAGCACGTTGCTGCCTACATCAACGAATATAAGCGATTGCCGCACAACTATATCACGAAAAACGAGGCCAAAAAGCTGGGCTGGCAGACAAAAGGCACCCTAGACAAGGTTGCACCCGGCAAATCCATCGGCGGCGACCGCTACGGCAATTACGAAGGCAAGCTGCCGAAGAAAAACGGCCGTAACTGGAAGGAATGTGACATTGATTATGTGAAGGGTAATCGTAACGCGAAGCGCATTGTCTTTTCCAACGATGGTCTGATTTACTATACCGGTGATCACTACAAGTCCTTCAGCAAGCTTTACGGAAAATAAGGAGATTATTATGAGAACAATCACATTAGACCTTGAGCGCATGACCTCTGTGCCTGCGCTGCATAAATATCTGCGCAGCGCGCTGGCATTGCCTGTGTACTACGGTGCCAATTTAGACGCGTTGTATGATTGCCTGACAGAAATTGCCGAGCCGACGCAGATTATTGTGCCTGCTGATATTACCGACAATGAAAAGCTGGGCTGGTATGGCGAGCAGCTGCTGCAGGTTTTGCAGGACGCAGCAGAGGAAAACGAAAATTTACAGGTTATAGTGAAATAGCAATACGAAGGGCGAGCCTTAGCGGTTCGTCCTTTTTACTTTTATCAGCAGGCGTGATATAATTTTAGAGTGTAAATTTTTCACAGGGAGATAAGTAAAATGATTTTAAGTGCAGAGGATTTGTCGTACAGCTATGGCGACAGATTGTTGTTTGAAAATATTACATTTAACGTAGAGGAAGGCGACAAGTACGGTATTATCGGTGTCAACGGCACCGGTAAAAGTACCTTGCTGCGCATGATTGCCCATCATGAGGCCGGTGACGGCAAGCTGACGATTCCCGGCGGCGTGGTGATGGAATATCTGCCGCAGGATCCGCCGTTTGAGGCAGACGCAACTGTTCTGGAGCAGGTTTTTAAAGGCGATTCGCCGCTGATGGTGCTGTTGCGTGATTACGAAAGTGCGGTGGAGCAGGCTGCAACGGAGCCTGATAACAAAAAGCTGCAAAAGCATTTGCTTGATTTGCAGCAGCAGATGGATGATAAATATGCCTGGCAGCTGGAAAGCGAAGCGAAGGCGGTGCTTACGCAGCTTGGCATTACTAATCTGCAGCAGCAGATGGGCGAGCTGAGCGGCGGCCAGCGCAAGCGTGTGGCCTTGGCCGGTGTGCTGGTGCGTCCGTCGGACCTGCTGATTTTGGACGAGCCTACCAACCATATGGATAACGCCACTGTTGCCTGGCTGGAGCAAAAGCTGTTGGCGCGCAAGGGTGCGCTGCTGATGGTAACCCATGACCGTTATTTCTTTGATCGTGTTGTTAATCGTACCTTGGAGATAGACGGCGGCAAGGGTTATGTTTACGTCGGTAACTACAGCCTCTTCCTGCAAAAGCGTGAGGAACGCCGTATTGCGGAGGCCTCTGCTGCGCAAAAGCTGCGCAACATTTACCGCCGCGAGCTGGCCTGGATCAGCCGTGGTGCGGAAGCACGCCGTACCAAAAAGAAGGACCGCGTGGAGCGCTTTGCTCAGATTGAAGCGGAAGTGAAGAATGTAAAGACGGAAGCAAATCTGGAGATGTCCTCCGTCAGCAGTCGTCTTGGCAAAACAATCATCGAGCTGGAAGACATCGGCATGGTGTGGGACGGTAAGGATTATATCAAGGATTTCAGCTATATCCTGCTGCGTAATGACCGCATCGGTATCGTCGGTCCTAATGGCGCAGGCAAATCAACGCTGATGGATATCATTGCCGGTAAGCTGCAGCCTACGAGCGGCGAAATGCGCGTAGGCCAGACTGTGAAGATTGGCTATTTTGCACAGCACAGCGAGTTTCCGGACAGCAATATGCGTGTGCTGGAATATATCAAGGAAGCAAATAATTACATTGAAACGGCCGACGGTCAGCGCATCAGTGCGGCACAGATGCTGGAACGCTTCCTCTTCCCGCCGGAGCTGCAATGGGTGCCGGTGTCCAAGCTCAGTGGCGGTGAAAAACGCCGTCTGTATCTGTTGCGTGTGCTGATGACGGCACCGAACGTGCTGCTTTTGGACGAACCGACAAATGATTTGGATATCCCGACACTTTCTGTTTTGGAGGATTATCTGGACAGCTTCGCCGGTGCGGTTATCGCCGTTTCCCATGACCGTTACTTCCTCGACCGCTTTGCGCAAAAGATTTTCGCATTGGAGCAGGATGGCAGCATTAAGCCGTATATCGGCGGCTACAGCGATTATGCAGAAGCTCTGCAGGAGGAAAGTGCGCAGCAGGCGCAGCCTATTAAGGCTAAGCCGGTGGCTGCAGCAAAGCCTGCCGAAGAGCCTGCGAAGAAGAAAATGACTTATGGCGAGCGCCTGGAGCTGGAGCGTCTTGACCAGGAGATTGCGCGCAGTGAGGCAGAGCTGAAAATGCTTGGTGCGGAAATCAACCAATGCGGCAGTGACTTCACCCGTCTGGCAGCTTTAACTAAGCAGCAGGAGGCTGTGCAGCAAAAGCTGGATGAGATGGTGGACCGTTGGGCTTATCTTTCCGAATTGGCAGAAGCAGAAGACTGAGCTTGACAAGCAGGCTGCTTATTGTTAAAATTAAATCTGAAAAATTGTTGTGGATTTTTTCTGATTCAATAGTCATCTTTTCGCCACACGACTGTGTTTGCAGCCGTGTGGCTTTTGTTATATTAGGGAAAATGGGAGTAATGATATGCTAAAAATTTTACACAAGGATTATAAGGACAAGGTTAAGCGTCTGCTGAGCGTTATGCTGCCGATTATCGGCACGCAGATTGCGATTATGGGCATGAACTTTTTTGATGCCAGTATGTCCGGGCAGGCAGGTGATGCGGATTTGGCCGGCGCTGCCATCGGCGGTAATATCTGGATGCCGGTGCAGACCTGCTTTGCAGGCATTTTGCTGGCGGCGATGCCTTTGATTGCCAACCTTTTGGGGGCAGGCGAAAAGGAAAAAATCTCTACGGTAGTACGACATGGCATGCTGTTGGCTGTAGCCTTTTCTGTGCTGATAATTGTCGGTGGCGTTATCTTTCTGCCGCCGTTTTTGCAGGGCATGGGCCTGGCACCGGAGGTTTATCACATTGCGCTGTGGTATATGGCCGGTCTTGGCATAGGCGTGCTGCCGTTCTTCCTTATCACACCGCTGCGCAGCCTTGTAGATACTTTGGGTTATACCAAGCTGTCGATGAAGATTTATCTTTTGGCGCTGCCTGTCAACGCCTTCCTGAACTATGTGCTGATTTTCGGCAAGCTGGGCTTGCCGCGCCTGGGCGGCATTGGCGCCGGCGTAGCAACGGGCATCACCTTTTGGCTGCTTTTGGTGATGTTCGCGGTGGTGGTGACGAAGCTGTCACCATTCAAGCAGTATGATGTGCTGGGCTTTGTGCGCCCAGTAAAGCAGCTGGTGGCAGAATATCTGCGCATCGGTGTGCCTATGGGCGTGGCCATTTTTATGGAAACGAGCATCTTCGGCGTTGTGGCGCTGTTTATTGCCAAATTCGGCACAGAGGTTATTGCTGCGCATCAGGCGGCACTTAACTTCTCCTCGCTTATTTATATGTTTCCTATGAGCTTCTCGCTGGCGCTGACGATCGTGGTGGGCGTTGAATATGGTGCGAAAAACTATCAGGGGGCGCGCGATTACACGGCATTGGGACTGGAGATGAGCCTTTTTATTGCTATGGTTTACATGGCGCTGGAGCTGGTGACGCGTGAGTATATTGCGCTCATTTATACAACGAATCCGCACGTCATTGAGCTGGTGAAGGTGTTTATTATCTACGCTATTATGTGGCAGGGAGGCGACGCAGTCGCGGCGCCGATACAGGGAATTTTGCGTGGCTACAAGGACGTTAATGCTACATTTTGGTGCAGCATGCTGGCTTATTGGGCAATTTGCCTGCCGGTGGGTCTGCTTTTGGATTACAAGTTCAATAATGGTGCCTTTGCTTATTGGCAGAGCCTGGATATCGGCGTAATCTGCAGTGCTGTTGTTTTGTCGTTGCGTCTTGTTTTGCTGCAGCGCAGGATAAAGAAAGATGAAGAATAGATAGGGAGCGGCTTAAGCTGCTCCTTATTTTGCACTTTAAATGTAGTTGTATAGTAGAATAATGTACGCGTATGATATTCGTTAGGGAAAATGATAGAATATTAAACAATGCCAATAGTTTAGAGTTTGGGTGAAAAACGCCTAAAGGCACTTCCAGTAGCAGCTAAAAAAACAAATTTTATGTTTTATATGCCGTTTTCAGTAAAATATTTTCTAAAATGGGCTTATAAAATTGATTTTTGGCGTTTTTAATGTTACAATGAGCATGAAAGGAGTTGATTTCATGCTCTGTCAATTTTCATTTAAAAATTTCAAATCATATAAAGATGAAACAGTTTTTGATATGCAGGCAGCTAATCTGCCTAAGTTTGCCGAAAATATTATTTACTGCAAGCCAGCGAGTAATCTTTTACCTGTAGCAGCTATCTATGGACCTAACGGCGGCGGTAAAACAAATATGCTGCAGGCTTTAACCTGCCTTATCTCCACCGTGGTAAAACCTATCTACGATATGGAAAAAACTCGTACTAAGCTTATAGTACAGCAAAAAGTATCTTGCACGCCCTTCCTGTTTGATGAAAAAACCTCTAATGAGCCTACAGAATTCCTGCTTTACTTCCGTACTAATGGCTATGAGTACCGCTATTACCTTTCTATGCTTCATGATGAAATCATTGCCGAAGCACTGGACAGAAAAAAAATAGGCGGCAAACGCACCGCCCATATTTTTGACCGAGAAGGTAAGGTTATTATTTTAGGCTCTAGCATAAACAAGGCATCCATAAATAGAGATGTAAATCCAAAGATGCCCTACTTATCGTTCTTGGCAATCAACTATGATATCCCTGCTATCAACGACGCTCAAAAATGGTTTGAAAGCTGCATTATCCGCAGCTATGCTAATCCTGAAGCTGAATTACAGATAATGCTGTCTGATAACAAAACCATACGCCGGCAAATTATAAGTGCTTTAAATGATATGGGTATTGATATCAACGGCTATCGCTACGACAACGATAGCAAACAACTCATCATGCAAAGAACACTGCATGGAAAAACCTACGAGTTATCCTATAAAGATGAATCCGATGGTACTAAAAAGCTCATTGCAGCATTGCCGATACTACTGATTGCTTTAGCAGAAGGCCGGTTAGCAGTTATTGACGAATTAGATGCCAAGCTTCATCCGAAGCTGCTGCGTTACATCATAGCTCTGTTTAAAAATCCTAAGCTAAATACGCATGGAGCGCAACTAATTTTCACCTCTCACGATATAGCAACTATGAAAAACACTGTTTACCGCCGTGACGAGATTTGGTTTGCTGCTGAAGGAGATAACCACAGCAGCGAGCTGTACTCGCTCTATGAAATCCGCAAAGAAAACAACGAGCGTATCAACAATACTGCAGCTTATGACAAGCAGTATCTTGAAGGACGTTACGGTGCAGACCCATACTTGCAGAATATGCTGAAGGATGGTGAATGGCAATGAGCTTAAAACCTCCGAAAAAAGGCGACTTGAAGAAATCCTGGCTTAAACCCAGACGTGACACTCCCAAAAAGATTCAGCCTGAGTATCATCTTATAACTACCGAAGGTATAAGCACAGAGCCGGCTTACTTCCAAGGTGTCAAAAACACTATCAACAGCAAATATCGTGGCAGAGTGCAGCTAGATATTATCGGTGTAGGTGATAATACTCTCAACCTTTTACAGAAAGTTAAGCAAAAAGTTGCCAAAAGCTCCAATATCTATAAGCATGTATGGATTGTCTATGATACTGACGATTTTCCTGCGCAAAACATTGATAAGGTTGTCGACCTTTGCCATACTTATAGTAACGAAGAAACTACTTATCACGCGCTTTGGTCAAACCAATGCATTGAACTATGGTTCCTGCTGCATTTCTCGTTTATTCATTCCGATTTACATCGTCAGGAATATTGGGCAAAGCTCAGTTCGTGCCTGGCTAAATTAAACACAAGTGAATATAAGAAAAACAGGTCTGATATGTACCAGCTTTTGGAACCTTATATGGAGCAGGTTATTAGCAATGCCAAGAAACTTGCCAATATCAATAAAGGCAAGAAGGCTTCTCAATTCACGCCCGGAACAGAAGTATATCGCCTAATAGAAAAGCTGCTTCCGTCTCTGAAATAATATAAGTTTGTACAGTATTATCCCCTTGGCATTGATTTGTCAGGGGGATTTTTAGTACGATTGGCATTGGAGAGAGGTAAGCAGAGAGATTTAGTAGTGATTGAATTTATTCCTTAATGAAAATATCTGTTTTGACGAATGAACCAATTTGCTTATTCTAATTAAAAAATAGAATTCTTCTGAATCATAAGCAGATGCTAAGCGAAAAGTATGGTATAATTAGTTAGATTTGCATAAAATATGGGGAGATGAAAGCTTTATATGAATTCTTACGCAAGATTTTTTGAAAACCTGCAGCAGGATCTCAAGGCATTTATTTATTGGTGCTTGGTTTTTACGGTATTTCGTATAGCCTTTATTACTATTTACAACGGACAGCTTAACGGTGAATATGGCGATGTTCCGATGGCTTTATTGTTAGGACTGCGCTTAAGCTTAAAGACAGCAGGCATGATAGCTCTGATTAGCTTTGTGTTTGCAACTTTGCCGAAGCTTATTGTGAAAAATTGGCCAGCAGACAAGCTACGTTTTTGCTGGCATGCTGTGGCCTTAGTTTTCTTTGCTGTTTGCTTTATGACGCGCATACCGTATTACAAGATTTTTAATGCAGCCTTTAATATGATGCTTATAAATGGTGCGCATGATGATATTTATGCGATATTTGTGACTGCGGTTAAAGAGTACCAGTTATTGTGGCGTTTTCCTTTAGCTATGGTTTTGGGCATTGCTTTGGCTTATGGATTGCGTATATGGTTACACAAGCTGCCTGCTAAATCCTTCGTTGAAGTACAGCATAAAAAACTGGTAATTGCATTGACATTGCCTGTGCTCGCAGTTTTATGTGTATTTGTGCGTTATGGCGGTGCTTTTAACTATGCTCATTCCATCAATTGGGAAAGTGCTGCACGCTTAAAATCCAATCTTTTGAACGAAGCAATTTTGGATGATGGACAAGCCTTATACCGTGTACGTGATATGAAGCGTAAAATTGATAAGGTGACAAATATCAACATTACTGTAGCACAGCTGCGTGAAAAAATTGCTGCAAGTGGTGGCAATAAAGCTGCAGACAGCATTGACAAGGCCTTTATACATACTGTTAAACAGCCTAAGCTGGCTAAGCAACCACGCAACATTGTGCTTATAGTTGGTGAAAGCTTTGGTAATTGGCCATTTTTACCTAAGTACAAGGATTTGGGATTGGTTGATAATATGCTGTCTTTGCAAAATTCTGCTGATGCTGCTCACGTTGCTACTATGCTGCCACATGGCAGCGGAACAATTTCTGCTGTTAATGGTTTGGTAAGCGGTATTCCTGATATGGGGTTATATGAAAACTATCAGGCAAATAGCTTTAATGGCAAGTATGCTACCGGTATTGGCTATATTATGAAGCAGCTTGGTTACAAGACTGTTTTTTGGTATGGTGGCTTTTCTGGATGGCAAAATATCGGCAAATTTACTAAAGCGCAAAGCTTTGATGAATTTCATTGTGCAGATGAGTTCAGTGATGATAGCGGTAATGCCTGGGGCTGTTCGGATGCTGCTTTATTTAAGCAAATCGAAGCTTATATGAGCAAGGAAAAAGAGCAGGAAAAGGTTTTCCATGTGGTGCTTACAACAACTAATCATCCGCCTTACAGCATTGATGTGGATGGTATGGGCTTCCCAAGAGCAAAGGTTAAGAGCAAGCTGCCTGCAGATATTGCCAGTGATGAAAAAACACTTACAGAGCTTGGTCATATCTGGTATGCGGATAAAACGATGGGTGATTTTGTAAAGCAGGCGCAAAGCATGTACAGTGATACGCTTTTTGTTATTACCGGTGATCATTCGGAGCGCTTCAGCTTTGTAAAGGAGCAGGATACACGCACTTTGTCGTCTATACCGTGTATTTTTTATGGTGCCGGTGTGCAGCAAGCTTGGTTTAATGATAAATCTGTTGGTGACCACATGCAGTTGGCAGGAACTTTGGCAGAAATTGTTGGACCTGCTGGTTTTACTTATGCTGCATTGCAATCAAATATGTTTGAAAATCAAGACGTGGTGTTTAATCATAGGCTTTACGCTGCAGATGGCAAAATTTATACGCATAGTTCTGATACTGATAAAAAAATCACTGAATACATCAACAGTATGCGCGGAGTAGGTGCGTGGCGTGTGCTGAAGGGTGATGCGGTGAAGTAAAAGAAAGGCCATAGCTGCAATTCATTGCTGGCTATGGCCGTTTTTGCTGGAAATTTCAAGATTTAATCACAATGTTATGCAGTGATAGCTTACATATGGTATAATTATTGCTGAGCATAGGTTATTTAAATGATAATAATACATGTGTCTGTTTAGAATACAATGAGAGGTTTAAAGAATATACACTTGAAAGGTGCCGGGTACAGATGAATAATAATCTTACGGTAGTAGTTTTAACTAAAAATGAAGAAAAAAATATAGTCGCTGTTGTGCAGAATGCCAAGAAAGTTGCAGCAGAGGTGCTGATTGTCGATTCCGGCAGTACGGATAAAACAGTTCAATTAGCAGAAGAAAATGGTGCGAAGGTTGTTTATCGTGCTTGGGACAATGACTTTGCGGCGCAGCGCAATTTTGCCTTGCAGCATGTAGAAACTGAATGGGTGCTGTATCTGGATGCAGATGAAAGAATGAATGATGAACTTTTAGCTTCCGTAAAGAATGCTGTTGGGAATGATAAAACATGCCAGTATTCAATAAAACGCAAATCTGTAGCTTTTGGGCAGGAATTTAATTATGGTGTTTTAAAGCCTGATTTTGTACCGCGCTTGTTTAAGACTAAAAATGTGCATTGGGTTAATAAAGTACATGAAAAGCCGATGTGCAAGGATGAATTAAAGGTGTTGGGCGGTTATATTGAGCATTATACGTATACCGGATGGCAGCAGTATTTTAATAAGTTTAACCAATATACGACTATTTGGGCGCAGAATGCTTACGAAAACGGGAAGAAAGTAGGCTATTTCACCGCATATGGTCATGCTTTTTTTTCATTTATTCAGATGTTGTTACTAAAAAAAGGTATTCTTGATGGTAGATTAGGAATAACCTTATCTGTATATCATTTTATGTATACCTTGACTAAATATATTAAGCTTATAGATTTGCAAAGAGGTAAAGAAAAATGAAAATAGCGATTTTAGAAAGTATTATTATGCCGGCAGGTCATGAAGTTGAGTTTGACCGTATCTTGGTTGATGAGCTGAATAACCAAGGGCATGAACCGGTGATGCTGGTGCCGGAAAACTTTCCGTTTAAAATAAAATACAATGCTAAGGTTGATTACCTTGAAGGTGGAGAGGTTGTAACTTATGCAGGTTCTAATAAGTTTCAAAAGCTGTGGTTATCTGTAAAGCGTGAAAGTAGACGCAGGAAGTGGTTTAATTCTGCTTATAAAAAAAGCATTGAAAATAATTATGATGCTATCATTATTCCTACAGCAACATATAGATATCTGCGAGCAATTTTAGATACAGATTTAAAAAACAGCAAGATACCGGTATATATTATTTTCCATGGTATTAACCCTCAGGAAAAGGCTAATTTTGTAAAACAGGCAAAGCGTTGTGAGCGTTATCCTGATATTCATTTGAAAGTTATTACTTTGCGCAATGATTTTGCAAATGATGGCTTGAAAAATGTAGACCTTATTGCTCCACCTGTATTTAAACCGCAGGATTTGCCTGTAGATAAAAATTTGACTTATATGGAGCCATTGACATTGGGATTTTTTGGTCAGTATCGTCGTGAAAAGAATGTACGATTCTTTTTAGATGCATTTAAGCAGGCTAAGTTTACTGTTCCTGTAAAACTTATTATGCAGGGAGCAACAGCGCGTACGGAAGACAGTGAAGAGTTTGAGAAGATTATCAGTGAATACAGGGATGTTCAGGGGATAGAGTTTTGGCATAAAAATTTGATCGGTGAAGAGTGGCAGAAGGCATTGCTTGGGGTTGATGTTATAAT
Source organism: Phascolarctobacterium succinatutens YIT 12067 (assembly GCF_000188175.1). Taxonomy (GTDB): domain Bacteria; phylum Bacillota; class Negativicutes; order Acidaminococcales; family Acidaminococcaceae; genus Phascolarctobacterium_A; species Phascolarctobacterium_A succinatutens. Next base: position 39,374 of record NZ_GL830888.1, read on the forward strand.
AGCGCCTTATGCTGCAGAACGTTATCGTTATCATTGGAGTGCTATGCTGTTTACTGCTATTGGCTTTTACAAGCCGATTTTGCAGTCACCGGAAATGAATCCGGAGGTTTTGGCAGCTTACAATGTTGGCGAGGCTGTCGCATTGGATAGCGTTGCTGCATTTACTGAGCAGCTGGAAGCATTTGTTAACAGTTATCCGGAGAAGCATGGGCAGTATAAGCAAGGGTTGGTTGAAGCTAATGAGGCTTATAGCCATGAGAATTTGATTAAGAATATAGTAGAAATATAAAGAAAATATGGGGGAGCAATTATGTTTAATGAGGATAAAACTATTGCGGCAGCGCAAAAAGTTATGCTTGAGATATTGTTAGAAGTACACAGAATTTGTGTAGAAAATAATATTACGTATTGGCTTGAAGGAGGAACTCTTTTAGGTGCACTTCGTCATAAGGGATTTATTCCTTGGGATGATGATATTGATATTTCTATGCCTAGAAAAGACTATGAAAGATTTTTGAAAGTGGCAGAAAAAGAACTTGATGCAAAATATTTTTTGCAAACAAGAGATATTGAGCCTGCATTTCCTTTGAATATTGCCAAAATTAGAAAGCATAATACATTGTTAATTGAAACTGGTGAAAATGGAGATGAAAACTACCATCATGGTATTTTTATAGATATTATACCTAATGACTTTTACGATTCAATCTTTTTCGTAAAATGGATGAGATGGGGTGTATTGGCAAGAGAAAAGAAAAAGGATTATTTGCGTGGAAGCATAAAAAGAATAATGGTTACGCTTTATGTAAATATTATTCTTTGCTTACCATTGGAGTTTACAAAATGTGTAAGGTTGTATTTTAGTAAACATAAGGATTGGTTTTCGAATAGAGATGCAAAATATTTGACACATCCGTTGGATTTTGGATGTTTACATTTTACTAAAACAAAGGATATTCTCCCTGTTGAAAAAAGAAGTTTTGAAGGATTTGAATTTTATGTACCCAATAATCCTGAAGAATATTTAAGTAGCTACTATGATGAAAATTGGATGGTTTTGCCACCTGAAGAAAAAAGGATATGCCATCATCAAAAGATAAAATTTTAGTATTGGAGGTATAGTAATAATGAAAATTGGTTATGCAGCTGGAGTTTTTGATTTGTTTCATATTGGACATTTAAATTTATTAAAAAATGCTAAAGGGTTATGTGATAAATTAATTGTTGGTGTTACTGTGGATGAGTTAGTAGCATATAAAGGAAAAAAAGCAATGATTCCATTTGAAGATAGACTGGAAATTGTAAGATCTATAAAGTATGTTGATGCAGTAGTTCCGCAGTACGATATGGATAAACTCACAATGTGTAAAAAATTAGGAGCATCTGTTTTGTTTGTTGGCGATGATTGCTATGGTACTGAAAAATGGAAAAACTATGAGAAAGAATTTGAAAAAGAAGGCATAAAGATTATTTATTTTCCATATACTAAAGGAATTTCCTCAACTCAAATTTCAAAGGCATTGCTTGCAGTACGAGGTGAATAGAATATGACTGTTGACAAGATTTATTGTATGAGTTCTTGGCTTATGCATAGAAATATTATAGATAAAAATAAACAATTTGCAGACAACATAATTCCCCAATTTACTAAAAGGAAAATAGATGGTGTGCCGATTAACAATAGCCATGAGTTAGGATTATGTTTAGAAAAACAAGTTGAAACTGCATGTAGGTATGGGAAAGCGGTATTGGCTTTAAGCGGAGGTATTGATTCTGCGGTATTGGCTAAATATATGCCAGCGGGATCTAGTGCTTATACCTTTAAATGTGTAGTGCCGAATAAACAAGTTGTAGATGAAACAATACAAGCAGCTAAATATGCATCTGAATGTGGATTGAATCATAAAATTGTAAATGTAAGTTGGGAGGATATGATTAAATATGCTCCTATACTAATGAAACGCAAAGGTATGCCTATTCATTCTATAGAAGTGCAAATATATAAGGCTGCTCTTAAAGCTAAAGAAGAAGGTTTTAGCAAAATGATATTTGGTGAAACAGCAGATATTCATTATGGTGGCTTGGATAAGCTTTTATCAAGAAATTGGACTTATGATGAATATTTAAAACGATTTTCCTATTTATTGCCAAGCAAAGTGTTAAAAGAATATGTATTGGAGGAGTTGCCATACAAAGATTCTTTAATGACCAATGGATTAATAGATGTCCATAAACATTTGTTGAAATGGGATATTTTGGAAAGTATTGCTAGTTACGAGAATGCTTGTGAGTTGGCAGGAATCGAGTTTGTTGCACCATATAGTAATACGTACTTAAATAAGCCGTTAGATTATGAGCGTATAAAAAAAGGTGATAGTAAATATTTTGTTCGTGAATTATTTAGTAATTTATATAGAGGATGGGATATACCAAACAAAATACCGATGCCAAGACCAATGGATGAGTGGTTAAAAGGTTGGAAAGGACCTGTGAGAAAAGAATTTTTACCAAATTGTGTAAGTAGTTTAAAACCGGATGAAAAATGGTTAGTGTATGCTTTGGAAATGTTTTTAAATATGATTGAACGATAATATTCAAAGATGAATATACAACAAGCAACTATGGTATAAGTATTGATTTTATCATTATTCGTTTTACGTAAATAAGAAGTCTGGTGGATTGATAACATACACGTTGCAGCTCGGTTCAACAAGGTATCTTAAAAACATGTTGCCGTAGTGTGTCCATTGACTCAAGACCGGAGATGATACTGTCTTTTTCAAAGTGAGAAAGCTTGGAAAGCAGCATATATAAGCCATCAGAGTAATTAGTAAAGCTGAACGGCTCAATAATTACTCCTTTATTATAAGAGATGGCAGAAGTAAAATGATTAAGTTCAGCAATATCAATACCAACAAAAATCATGAGAATCAACCTTCCGGAAAAAAGTCTAATATTGTGATATTTACCAATGATTATCATCGTAGACTTGATTTAAATAAGCATTCGGAAGAAAAACTTCGATGCATCTAGCTATAAACTATTCAGATAAAGGTAGCGGCAATACATTCCTGGCGCGTAGTCAAAGTTACAAAACATCAGTGATTGTTTACAGTATCTGGATGTATTGAACCACAATATTAAAAGAACGGAGAGTATGAATTTTTGCTTTTATAAATATCATACAAGAAGTGTTTATGAACGAATACAATGAAAAATATAAATTGATTTCTGTTATTGTACCTATTTATAAAGTCGAAGCATATTTAAGACGAGGTATAGATAGCATTCTTGCACAAGATTATCCTAATATAGAAGTAATTTTGGTTGACGATGGGTCCCCTGATAATTGTGGAAAAATTTGTGATGAATATGCAAAGAAAGATAAGCGTATACGAGTAATACATAAACCAAATGGAGGTCTTAGCTATGCTAGGAATGCTGGACTAGATGTTGCTAAAGGCGAGTATATTAGTTTTATAGATAGCGATGATAGTATTTTGCCATATATGTATTCCACTATGATAAAAGTAATTGAGAATAATAATCTGGATATTGTTACTTGTGGAGTACAGAGAATTAAGCCTGGAGAAAAAATAAAAGAAACATATGGAGATGGAAGCGTTTGTATTGTTGATGGCAGAGAAGCTTTAATAAATTGTTTAGCGAATGATGGGGCTGCTGTTTGGTGTAAAGTGTATACAAAAAAAGCAATAGGAGATGTTCGCTTTCCGGTAGGACGCATTTTTGAGGATTCTGCTACCATGTATTTATTCATAGCTAACGCAGAAAAGGTGGGATATTTAAACAAAGTTTTTTATAATTATTATTATAATGGTAACTCTATTACCCAAACCTCTTTTGCTCCTAAAGCTAGATGGGATTACGTTTTGGCGCGTAAAGAGGCATTTGAGTATAGTGTAGCGAAAAATATTCCTTGCATCAAAGAATGTAAAAGTTTATATGTAAAGGCCTTATTATCTTGTATGACTGCTGTTTATGCTTGTGGGACAGACAGTGAAAAAAGGATGTATAAGGAGAAAATCATTCCGGAATTGATAAAATACAAATCTGACAAAGATAGTTACTGTAAATTGAATTCTAAATATAAGATTTGGCTTAAATTTAGTGGAGATTTTAATATTATCCATATAATTTCTGCAAAGATATCTTTATTTAGCAAAAAATGCAAGAAACTATTTAGATGATAAATGAATATGCCAGCAGGTTCAGCTATTATAGCGGTATGCGATGTAGAACAATATATAGCATAGTGTCTTGAATTTATTATTAATCAGATTTATAATAAATTCCACATTAATCCATTGCTTGTGGTTGGATTGATCTAGTTCAATTTTTGTGCTCGATTAAGAGACGGTATATTAATAGATTCATCCATTACTGTCAACTCATAAATTTGGACAAATGCTGAAAAGATTTGCAGTGAAGAAAAATAGCATCTAAAGGGGATTTTATCATGGAAAATAATGAAATAAATCTATTTGAATTAGATGAATTACCACGATATGTTGAAATAGCTTATAAAAAATTAAAGAACAGTATTTTCTTTGATAAATCCAATGTTATTACACGAAATGATCTCGTTGAATTTGAATATGGTGATCAGTGGGAGAATAAGCTCAAAGATTTAGCGGCATCACTTACTGATTCCGCCCAATGGGAAAGTAAAGAAAAAGAGATTTTAGAAGCTATAAATATTTTTACTCTTCCTAAAGCAATAAATAATACTACAGATAAAGAGAAAAGTAAGGTCATTTTCAATAAGAATCATAATAAAAAAATCAACATTAAAGATTTTCAATATATGATTGACATGCCTATAGAAGGGCATATTTTGGGCGTTCTGTGGATTTTACTTATTGGTCGCTATCTTGATGAAGATGACAAGATGTATAAGCATTCTTATGGCAATAGATTGCGCAGGAGTATGTTTAAGAAGGGTAAAAAACCTACATATTATCCAGGAATGTTTGAGCCTTATTTTTCTCAATATACGGCTTGGCGTGATAATGGTATAGATATTGCCAGAGAACACCTTGATAAAGGTGATGACATAATTATTCTTACTATGGATTTGCAGCGCTATTACTATTCTGTAAATTATCAACAGGACGAGTTTGATAATATGCTCCAAGTTTTAAAAGGAGAAAATGATGATGAGGAATCCGAAGAAACTGATGTATTAACCCGTATTCATAATTTTGTGTTTAACGTGATACGGAGTTATTCCTGTAAATTACGTAGTGAATGTAATGATGAAGGTTTATGGATTACAGATAATAGTATTCAGCAAAACAGTGAGGAGCATGCTAACAATGTTCTTCCGATAGGCTTTTTACCATCTTGCATTCTAGCAAACTATCGCCTCAATGTTTTAGATCAACAAATTAATAGTCGTTGGAATCCTTTGTACTATGGTCGTTATGTAGACGATATTATTATTGTTGATAAGGTAGAAAAGAATAGTGAGCTGTATAAGCTGATTTATAATCATAATACAGAGGCTTCCGATATTATAGAATTATATTTGACAAACTGTAATGCAAAAAAATGTGAAGCTTGTTTTAATCAATCTGAAAGAGCTTTATTTTGTCATAGTAATATTAAACAAAATGAGGATAAAGATGATAAAAATATTGAAGATCAAGATTATTATTATCTCAATCCTGAATTTTTAAAGGTGCCTCTTGCTAGTCAGAGTAATCAAAATGCTGAAACTGGCACAATGAAGGTTAATGGAGATGTGTATATAAAGGTTCAGAATAAAAAAGTTCGCTTATTTGTTTTTGATTCTGGCTCATCTGATATGCTGCTACGATATTTCCAAAATGAAATCTTAAAAAATTCCAGTGAGTTTAGATTTTTAGCGCCAGCAGATACGATATATAGCGTTGATTCTTATTGCAAATTATTCGATGTAAAGTATTCGGACAGTATTAATAAAATAAGCTCTGTAAAGGATATAGCGATAAACAAATTTGAGCTATCAAAATTCTTAGGTAAGCAGATGTCTATTAGTATGCTTACGGACAGTAAGGATAATCCTAATTTTTGTGAACTTCTGAAGTTAATGGTTGATGATGTTTTAATAGAAAATTACATGCTTTGGGAAAGAATTTTAGAAGTATTAATATTGAGGCATGATAAGAAAAATTTACTTCGTTTTACTCAGAATATAGTAGATAGTTTACGCAAATTAACTTATAAAGGTGATGCTTCATCTGATAAAACTAAAATTTGTAGTAGGGATTTAGTGAGGGTATTCTATTCCGGTCTATGCAGAGTTATGGCACTTACATGGGGGCCTAGAGCGGATAGTGCAATAAAAGATGTCTGCAAGATTTTCAACGAAGCACGGCTTGCAGATGAAGTAACTATTTTGGATGAAAAAACTATATTCCGTTTTAGAAAACAGTATTGTTATTCACGTATGCTGAATAAATTTCTTGTTCCACTGTGCATTGAAAGTATCATAAATAAACTGCAAGAAAAAATAAAGGTAATGGAAGATGATTTAGAAAAAGAAAATCCCAAAGATAAACAGGAGAATATTTTTCTTTTTGATCTCAAAAATTCTCTAAGCTTAATTAGTGAAATTGATTTATCAACTAATAAGTACTATTATTCTCCTACAGTTATAAAACCAGAAGAATTAAAGTTTTCAATGTATACAGCTCAGATGTTCAGTAAAAAGAATAAACTGGAAGTAGATGAGAAAATTAACAAGCTTTACGCATTATTAAATTATAACTATAAGTTTAATAATGGAAATACAGGTGGCGATGATTATGACGGAGATAGGTTAGACAACGTTGTTACTATTGTTCCTTCAAATCGACCAGATACAGATAAAGATATATATACATATTATCCTGATGATGCAATAGACAAAACTTTTGTTGCTATCAAAGGTGAAGCTAAGAAAAAGTTGCGTGTTGCTATAGCTAATACCAAGATATATGAGAAATATTTTGAAGATGTATTGAAAGATGTTTATGATCGTTCATTAGATAGGTATGAAAAGCTTGAAGAGATCCTAAGGCTGGCGGTTAAGGAAAAAGTAGATATGATAGTCTTCCCGGAATGCTATTTACCTTATGAGTGGCTAGCAAGGTTATACAGGTTTAGCGCTACGAATAAGATAGCTATCATTTCCGGAATTGAGATTATAGCATTGAATCATTCCGATGAAAATAGCTTTCAAAAGGATATTTTAAATTTAACGGCAGTTATATTACCGTATAAGATTAATAATTATAGCTTTGCGTATATGGCATTTCATGAAAAGATTCATTTCTCGCCAGAGGAACAAAGGATGGTAGTAAACTATAGCCATTTTCCGCGTGAAGGAAAAACCTTGCAAATGTTTTATTGGCATGATGTTTTCTTTTCTGTATACTGTTGTTTTGAAATAGCTTCAATTTCTTTACGTAGTGCCTTTAAAAATTATTTAGACTTATTTGTTGCAGTAGAATGTAATAAGGATATTAATTATTTCTCTAATGTTATGGAGTCATTGTGCAGGGATATGCATTGCTATTGTTTACAGGTCAATACGTCTGATTATGGTGATAGCAGATTAATTAAACCGGCATCATCTGTTAAAATGAATATGATGCGCATAAAAGGTGGTTGCAATGAAGCTATTTTAGTAGAAGATGTAGACATAGATGGGTTGAGAAACTTCCAACGTAAACAATATGAATTGCAAAGGGATGAAAAAGATAAATTTAAAACAACACCTCCAGGCTTTGATGTAAGTATCGTGGATGCGAAACTTCATAAGCGATTGGTGAAGCGAATTCAAGAGGAGTTAAGAATGGACTAGAGAAGAAGCAAGATAACTAAAAAATGAACATAGAGCTTATTTTTGCTCAGAAGATTCATCAGTGAAGGCGAGAGAATTGACAGTTACATCTGCGAAAATATGATGTTTATAGCCGATTGGTGTAATGTATGTCTAAGGAAGATTCTGGGATATAAAACTCCAGAGGAACTGTTTGACTTTGAGTTGGATAAAATCTATGCATTTTACTTTTCAAAAAGTTTGCAACCTGTTATTGTAATTTAGGCCTTAACAATATCTTTCTGTTTGGGGGCGTTCTTATTAATATTATCGTAACCGGCGGTGCCGGATTTATCGGAAGCAACTTCATATTTCACATGCTGGCAAAGCATCCTGCGTACCGCATTATTTGTCTTGACAAGCTGACTTATGCAGGTAATCTTTCTACATTAAAGCCTGTGATGGACAAGCCGAACTTTAGCTTTGTGCAGACAGATATCTGCGACAGAGAAGCAGTAGACAAGCTTTTTGAGGAAGAACATCCCGATATCGTGGTGAACTTTGCTGCAGAATCACATGTTGACCGTAGCATTGAAAATCCCGGTATTTTCTTGCAGACTAACATCATGGGGGCTGCAACCTTGATGGATGCTTGCCGTAAATACGGTATCAGGCGTTACCATCAGATATCTACAGATGAGGTGTATGGAGATTTAACACTTTCTGCAGAGGCAAAGCCGTTTACCGAAAAAGCCTTACTTCGGCCGAGCTCTCCCTATAGCAGCTCCAAGGCAAGCGCAGATTTGCTCGTCATGGCCTATCACAGGACCTATGGCTTGCCGGTTTCGATTTCGCGCTGCAGTAATAACTACGGGACCTATCAGTTTCCCGAAAAGCTGATACCATTGATGATTGTGAACGCTTTATCAGATAAACCTTTACCTGTATATGGCGAAGGCTTGAATGTACGCGATTGGCTGTATGTCGAGGATCACTGCAAGGCTATTGATTTGATTATTCATAAGGGAAGAGTAGGCGAGGTATATAATATCGGCGGTAATAATGAGATGCGCAATATTGATATCGTAAAGCTGATTTGCAAGGAGCTTGGCAAACCGGAGAGCCTGATTACGCATGTAACTGACCGCAAAGGTCATGATATGCGTTACGCAATTGATCCGACTAAGATTCATAATGAGCTTGGCTGGCTTCCCAAAACGAAGTTTGCCGATGGCATTAAAAAGACCATTAAATGGTATCTTGAGAACCAAAAGTGGTGGCAGGATATTATTAATGGCGAGTATCAGCATTATTATAAGAAGATGTATGGAAACAGATAAGAAAAACGAGGTCAGCGTTGCTGACCTCGTTTGCACTATATAGACATAAGATTTTTAATGTATTCAGCCTTACCTTCAGCTCTGCCGTCGTTAATGCCAGCTTCATAAATTTGCTTGCAGAAATTATCCATAGTTGTAAGTCCATCCCTGCTAATCTTACATTAGCAAAATTAAGTAGCAGCTTAAATAACCTGCAAAGGAAGGCTGCACTCGTATAAATATTCCGGTGCAATATCAATTTCATCGCTCCAGGCTACGGAGCCACAATCAGCTTTAGCTGTCAGGAAAAAACTGAGATTGTTCAATGGCTTGTAGATTGCTTTTGCAAGAAGTGGGCGAGCATCAAAAAGCTTTTTTTCGCCGCTGGCAAAGGTTAAAATCAGCGTATAATCCTTTTGCGGTTGTACGTTGGTAACTACCCATACTGGCGTTTTCATAATCGTGGTCACTCCTTTTAACGCAATGGTTCGATTTTGTATAAGGGTTCTTCGTTAATAGCCAGTTCCCAATTGGCTATTAGCTCATCTTTGTGAATTTCTGTCCAGGCTGCTATAAATTTAATCTGTCTTTTTGGCATATCTCCTTCAATTAGCTCACCATCAAAATTGAAGGTAGCATAATATCCTTGATATGATGCATGGAAATGAGGCGGATTGTGTTCACTGTTGTTGTACATCTTAATAATAATACCATAAAACATTGAAATGGCCGGCATACTGTTTTCTCTCCTTTAATTATAATATTTGCTCCTACAAAATACAACATAAGCTGCC